>NZ_JANLNX010000040.1:0-141999 GCF_025466015.1 Pseudomonas sp. 5P_5.1_Bac1
CGGACGCTATCGCCGGCAAGCCGGCTCCCACAGGGGGCGCGGTGTGAGCAGTTTTTGTGGGCCACTGATTTGCTTTTGCTTTTGCTGTTGCTCTTGATGCGCGCAAGTTCAGACGCCACAGATTGCGACGTCAGAAGGCCGAGCGGAGGTGTCTGTAGGGGGCAGGTGCGTAGCACCCTTCGGCGTAGCCGAAGACGCGAGGTGAAGACGTGCGAAGCAAGTCGTAGGCCGCGTGGCCCCCGGAAGGCACCGGAGGGAGGGGACCCGGAGCGCAGCGTAGGGCCGGATGCAGGAGCCAGCGGTTTTCGTCTATTTTGCCAAGACAAAATGGACTCGCCGTAGAGGCGAAAGGGGCCGGCAGCCGCGCCACATGGAATGGATAAGCCCAGAGCACCGAAGCCCAAGGTTCCCCAGTATTCCGTGAAGAACCCTTTTTTGTGCTGGTCTGGAAAACAAACCTTTACTTGCGCGCCACCAACACCGCCCGCCGTGGCGCTGGCAGGCCTTCGATGGTCAGGCTGTGGTCGTTCGGGTCGAGGAAGTCGCTGAGCGACTGATAGCGCATCCAGTCGGTGCTGCGCTGTTCTTCTACGCTAGTGACGCTGACATCCACGCAGCGCACATCCTGGAATCCGGCGCGGCGCAGCCAGCGTTCCAGCGCGGGTACCGACGGCAAATACCAGACGTTACGCATTTGCGCGTAGCGGTCTTCCGGCACCAGCACCTGGTTTTCATCGCCTTCGATCACCAGGGTTTCCAGCACCAGTTCGCCGCCCTTGACCAGGCAATCCTTGAGTGCCAGCAGGTGCTCGATGGGCGAACGGCGATGGTAGAACACGCCCATGGAGAACACGGTGTCGAAGCCTTCCAGTGCTGCGGGCAGGTCTTCTAGGGCGAACGGCAGGTGCCAGGCCGGCAGTTCCGGCAGGTAGCGCTGCACCGCCTGGAACTGGCAGAAGAACAGCCAGTTGGGGTCGACGCCGATCACGCTGTCGGCGCCGGCGCCGAGCATGCGCCACTGGTAGTAGCCATTGCCGCAGCCGACATCCAGTACGCGCTTGCCGCGCAGATCGAGGTGCGGCGACACCCGCGACCATTTCCAGTCGGAGCGCCATTCGGTATCGACGTGCACGCCGAACAGGTCGAACGGACCCTTGCGCCACGGCGACAGGCCCATCAGGGCACTGCGTGCCTGTTCGCGGGTGGCGTCGTCGCAGTCGAAGTCCAGGCGCAGGCCATTGACCAGATCAACGTCGCGCGGGGTCAGGGCCGGCAGGGCATCCAGCGCGCTTTGCCAGCGCTCCAGGTCGCCATGGCCTTTTTCCAGTTTGCTGTCGAGTTGCGCTTGCAGGCCCTGGGACCATTGCGCCAGGGGCGTGCCCGCCAGGCGGCGGACGAGGGGAGAAAGATCGATCATGGCAAGGCAATCAGAGAGGCGAAGTTCAGGCACTGGAACCACGGCACCACCTTGGAGAAGCCCGCTGCCAATAGGCGTTCGCGGTGTTCTTCGAGGCTGTCGGGTTTCATCACGTTTTCGATGGCGCTGCGTTTCTGGGCAATTTCCAGTTCGCTGTAGCCATTGGCGCGCTTGAAGGCGATATGCAGGTCGGTGAGCAGCGCGTGCTCCCCGGCGTCTTCGAAGCGCAGTTTTTCCGAGAGGATCAGCGCACCGCCCGGCACCAGGGCCTGGCGGATCTTGCCGAGCAGAGCCAGGCGCGCGGCCGGTTCGACGAACTGAAGAGTGAAGTTCATCGCCACCACCGACGCCGGTTGCAGCTCAAGGGCGGTGATGTCGGCCTCGATCACCTGTACCGGCAGCAACTCCTGGTACATGGCGTCCTGCGCCTTGAGGTACTCGGTGCAGCGCTCGACCATGGCTGGCGAGTTGTCCACCGCCAGTACCCGGCAACCTTCGCTGCGCACATGCCGGCGTAGCGCCTGGGTGACGGCGCCGAGGGAGCTGCCGAGGTCATAGAGCAGGGTGTCCGGGCGGGCGAACTGCGCAGCGAGGACGCCGATGTTCTCGACGATGGTCGGGTAGCCGGGCACCGAGCGCTTGATCATGTCGGGGAAGACCCGCACGACATCTTCGTTGAAGGTGAAGTCGGGCACCTGATCCAGCGCTGCGGAGAATAGACGGTCGGGTTCTTGGCTCACGGTATGTACACGGGATGGTCGAAACGGGGCGACATTCTAGCCAAGTGGGGAAGGGATGCCTATGAGTTACCGGACCAGCGCCCGTCTTCAGCCGCTTCTACAGGATGTTTCCGCCCTTCAGGACGGAACCCGGCGGCTCCCATACCGCGAGCAGGTCCTTAGGGTAGTCCTCCTGTCATGTCGTCCATGACAGCAATCAGGTCCGGGAAGGACTTCTTGATGAGGACACACCAATGATCATTCATGAACAGAATGAGTCGCTGCAGGCGCTGGATAGCCAGCAGCGAGCCGAGTTCGTTCCGAAGCAGTATTTCGATGTCATTTCCAGACGTACTGAAAAAAACAGGATGCAACCGGCGCTGATTTTTACCGCCGACAACCTGAGATCCATCAAGCGATATGTGGAGTACGTCTATCGCTTGCCGAAAAGTGCTGACGAAATCAGCGAAGGCCACAACTTCGCGCTGCTGGGGCTCGATGCCAATCTCGTTCTCAGGCACTACGCCAGCCTGCGCAAGCATGCCGAGGCGTGGGACATCATCGAGCGTGAGTCCAAGCGCCTGGGCACCCAGCTTGAACAATTCGCCAAAGAGTTCCTCGCACAGGGCGACCACCTGCTCTCCGCGCTGAAAAGCACGGCTGCCTATGGCCGGCTCAGTGAGCGCCTGGTTGACGTGATGGATGACGTCACGCTCCAGCACCTGCCGTACCGGGTGCTGGACAGCAAGGATCAGGCGCAGATCGTCAATGTCGGGGTCTACCTTTCGTTCATCAGGGAAGACATCGACGAGGCCAAGCAGGACATTGCGACGATCAAGGAGCGGGCAATCTGGTTCACCGATGCGGTCGTGAAGCAGTTGCGCCCGGAAATCGATTGGTTGATGCAACGGCTCAACAATGTCGAGGCCGAGAAAATAATCAGTACGCTGCGTGCGGAAATCGAGCCCATGGATGGCTTGATTGCGCAGAAGAGTGCCGAGTATCAGGCGCTGGTGGGCTATGCGTTTTCCGGGCTGGCATTCGGCTTGATCGGGGTGGCGATTACTGGCGGTATTTATGGCGCGCAGGCCGAGCAAGTCCGCGCCGAAAAAAACGAGTTGATATGCCGCCGGGATGCGTTGGCACAGAAAATCGCTGCCATCAGCCCGATGATCGGGAGCTTCGAAAAGACCTCGTTGCAGATCGCCGACCTGAAGTTTCGCCTGACCGAGGTGCAGACGGCCGCGAAGAACCTCGAGGATGTCTGGAGCATGCTGGGCGTGTACGTCGAGGAGTCGGAGGAGGAAATGCGCCGGATCGATACCGACATCAAGCTGGCGACGTTCATCCACCGCTTCGAGCGTGTTGTGCGGCCGTGGGAAAGCATTCGCGGCCTCTCCGCGCAACTGTCGCGGATCTTCAACGAAACGCTGGATGAAATCAGCCGCAAAGGAGCCCTTCGATGAACAATCCCATGACAGCCGTGGATGACTACCCGCTTCCCGCAGTGGCGAAAATGACCGTCTTGAGAGAGCGGATTCTGGAGGTTATCTACAACGACACTCAGGGGCTGTTGCCCGTGTTCGTTGAAAGCGCGCAGAACCTTGCCAGTGCGGTACTGAAAACCGACCGGATGCTCAACGATCAGGTACTGAGTACGTTGGTCCTGCTGCGCAATCATATGTGGGACGACCTGTGCACATCCCTGGAGGCGGCCCGCCGCCTGCCGGCTCAGGGTGAGCAGCGAGACATGGCTGTGCGCAATCGCGAGCGGGACCTGGAACAGGATGCGCAGCGCGATGTTGAGCGCCTGGAGAGCAAGGAGCTGGAGATCGAGGAGCAGTTGCGCGCACTGGAAGCGCTCAGGCTACCGGCGACGGGGCAGCGTTCCGCCAGCCTCATCGAACAGCGCGATAACCTGCTGAAGCTCATCGCCAGCGAGCGAGGGCGTATGAGTAGCCTGGATGCGCGGATTGCCGACACGACGTTGGTGATCGACGCCTTCGATGCGCCGAGCGTATCCAAAGTGTTCAAGGGCTTGATTCCTACGGAACAGGAGGTAGAGCAGGTGACCAAGGCGCTTGCCGGCAAGGGGGTGAGTTCCGACCTGTTGATAAGTGCGTCGAAGAGGTTCGTGGACAATCTGTCGGGCGTCATGGAAGGGCGAAAACTGCTCGACCTGACCCGCGCGCGGAACCGGCTGGTGAGCGAACGCGATGCCATCCGCAGGGAACTGTTCGATTGGGACGCGAAACAGGCGGGGCTGGAGCGTGAACTCGGGCAGTTGCCCAACGTGACAGTGTTGAGCGATCTGCGCAGTCAATGGCTGGAGCAAGGGCGGGTGCTGACGCGCAGTTGGGCCATGCAGGTCGCGGTGATGAAGCAGCAGACCAGCCTGGCGGACCTGGCGGACAGGTTGGCGGCGATGACGCGGTACTTGCTGGCCGTACGCCGCCTTTATGAAGCGGTCTAGCGTACCGAAACCTGGCAGTCGAAGGTCCGCTCGGGCTTGACCTCGGGGGCCCAGGGTTGCTGGTAAACCAGCAGCAGGTGGCCGCTGCCGGCGGTGCGGGCGCGGAAGCGCCAGGTGGATTGGCCGGCGCTGCCGACCATGCCGTCGGTGTCGGCGCTGCTGTAGACCTCGGGGCCGAGGGCGGTGAGTACGCTGTTGGCGGGATTCTGCAGCAGCCAGCGGTAGCCGGTGCTGGGATTGCTCGGGAGGCTGAGGGTCAGGGCCTGGCCAACGCTCAGGTTGATCGGGCACTGGCTTTGGCTTTCGACGATAAGGGTTTCGGGCTGCACGGCATCGCGCGAGCAGGCGGCCAGCAGGCTCACGCCCAACAGCAGGGCGGTACGGCGGATAGTCATGATCGCTCCGGAGCGCGAGTGGGTATGGGCTCGGAGCTTAAACCGGATGGAGGTTCAGGTTCTACTGGTGCTGTGGGAGCGGGCGTACCCGCTCCCCAAGGTAACCATCAGGCGAACATCACCTTCGCCACATCGCCGAAACGCTTGGCGAAATGCACGGTCAGCCCCTGCTTGAGGTAGTCCGGCAGCTCCAGGAAGTCGCCGCGGTTGGCTTCCGGCAGGATCAGTTCGAAGATCTTCTGCCGCCGCGCCGCAATGACTTTCTCCCGCACCCCGCCAATCGGCAACACATGCCCGGTCAGCGTCATCTCGCCGGTCATCGCCACGCCTTTCTTCGGCGACTGGTCGCGGGCCAGTGAGAGCAGGGCGGTGGCCATGGTGATACCGGCGCTCGGGCCGTCCTTCGGCGTGGCACCTTCCGGCACATGCAGGTGGACGAAGGCTTCGTTGAAGAAGGTCGGATCACCGCCGAACTGCTTCAGGTGCGAACTGACGTAGCTGTAGGCGATTTCTGCGGACTCCTTCATCACGTCACCCAGTTGCCCGGTGAGCTTGAAGCCGCGATTCAACGTGTGGATGCGGGTCGCTTCGATCGGCAGGGTGGCGCCGCCCATGCTGGTCCAGGCCAGGCCGGTGATCACCCCTTTGCCGGCCAGCACCTGTTCGCTGCGGAACACCGGCATGCCCAGCGCCGCCTCGAGGTCTTTCGGGCCGATCTTGATGACGGCGTCCGGTTCGTCGAGCAGGCGGACCACGGCCTTGCGCACCAGTTTGCCCAGTTGTTTCTCCAGTTGCCGCACCCCGGCTTCGCGGGCATAGCCCTCGATCACCAAGCGCAAGGCCGCGTCGCTGATGCTCAGGCTGGTCTTGGCCACACCGGCTTTCTGCAACTGCTTGGGCCACAGGTGGCGCTTGGCGATGGCCAGTTTTTCCTCGGTGATGTAGCCCGACAGGCGGATCACTTCCATACGGTCGAGCAACGGACCGGGGATCGAATCGAGGGTGTTGGCGGTGCAGACGAACAGCACTTTGGACAGGTCCAGGCGCAGGTCGAGGTAGTGGTCGAGGAAGTCGACGTTCTGCTCCGGGTCGAGGGTTTCCAGCAGTGCCGAGGCCGGGTCGCCCTGGTAGCTCTGGCCCATCTTGTCGATCTCGTCGAGCATGATCACCGGGTTCATCACTTCCACGTCCTTCAGCGCCTGCACCAGCTTGCCCGGTTGGGCGCCGATGTAGGTGCGGCGATGGCCCTTGATCTCGGCCTCGTCACGCATGCCGCCGACGCTGAAACGGTAGAACGGCCGGCCGAGGGATTCGGCGATGGACTTGCCGATGCTGGTCTTGCCCACGCCCGGCGGGCCCACCAGCAACACGATGGAACCGCTGATCTCGCCTTTGTAGGCGCCCACGGCGAGGAATTCGAGGATGCGTTCCTTGATGTCGTCCAGCCCGGCGTGGTGCTGGTCGAGCACTTTGCGCGCGTGCTTGAGGCTGAGCTTGTCGGTGCCGTACACGCCCCACGGCAGGGCGGTCGCCCATTCCAGATAGTTGCGGGTGACGGCGTATTCGGGCGAGCCGGTTTCGAGGATCGCCAGCTTGCCCATTTCTTCGTCGATGCGTTTCTTCGCGGCGGGCGGCAGGGTCTTGCCTTCCAGGCGCTGCTTGAACTGTTCGAGGTCGGCGCTGCGGTCATCCTTGGTCAGGCCCAGCTCTTGCTGGATGACCTTGAGCTGTTCCTTGAGGAAGAACTCGCGCTGGTGCTCGCCGATCTGCCGGTTCACCTCGGCGGAAATCTCGTTCTGCAACCGCGCGACTTCGACTTCCTTGCGCAGCATCGGCAGGACTTTTTCCATGCGCTTGAGCATCGGCACGCAGTCGAGGACTTCCTGCAACTGCACCCCGGTGGCTGAGGTCAGGGCTGCGGCGAAGTCGGTCAGCGGCGATGGATCGTTGGGGCTGAAGCGGTTGAGGTAGTTCTTCAGCTCTTCGCTGTACAGCGGGTTGAGCGGCAGCAGCTCCTTGATCGCGTTGATCAGCGCCATGCCGTAGGCCTTCACCTCGTCGGTGGGATCGGCGGGCTGGTGCGGGTATTCGACTTCCACCAGGTATGGCGGACGGTGGTGTTTGAGCCAGGTGCGGATGCGCACCCGGGTCAGGCCCTGGGCGACGAACTGCAGCTTGCCGTTCTCGCGGCTGGCGTGGTGCACCTTGACCAGCGTGCCGTACAGCGGCAGGGCCGAGGTGTCGAAATGACGGTGGTCTTCGACCGGCGTGTCCATGAAGAACAGCGCCAGAGAGTGGTGCGGGGTTTTCGCCACCAGGTCCAGGGTTTCCGCCCACGGTTCTTCGTTGACGATCACCGGCAGCACCTGCGCGGGGAAGAACGGGCGGTTGTGAATCGGGATGACGTAGACCTTGTCCGGCAACTGTTGGCCGGGCAATGCCAGGGTCCGGCCGGTGGGATCGTGATCTTCGAGATGTTCGACTTCGGCGTATTCGTCTGGGTGTTCCGGTAGATCCTGCTGGTCGCTCATGGGGCACCTGCGTGAATGACTATGGTGCTTAGATGGGGCGGTAGGTGGGTGGTTTCAATGCCTGACGGATTTTGTCGGAGAGTCTGACCGGACGGTCGATGCCGATCGAAGCTTAGTGCAGTGATTGCCAAATGCTACTGTGACGGTTTGTCGGTTAACCACTGGATAGGGAGGTAAGGCGATGGACGTTGCACTCAAGCGCATCAACCGCGAACTACATGATTTCAGCAAGGATCCACCGGCCAATTGCAGCGCGGGGCCGGTTGGGGACGACCCGTTTCATTGGCAGGCGACGTTGATGGGACCGTCGGGCAGCCCGTATGAAGGCGGGGTGTTTTTTCTCGATGTGCAGTTTCCGCCGGATTACCCCAATCATCCGCCGAAGTTGCGCTTCAAGACGCCCGTGTGGCATCCCAATATCGGGGAGGACGGCGAGGTCGGGCTGGATATCCTGGACGAAAACTGGACCCCGGCGCTGACCCTGGCGAAGGTGATGTTGAGCGTCAGTGCGTTGCTGGTCGATCCGGATCCGCGGGGGGCGTTGCAGCTGGAAGCGGCGCTTGAGTATCAGCGGATGCGGGTTGAGTTCGACCGGAAGGCGCGGGAGTGGACGCGGAAGTTTGCCATGTAGGTTTGCGGTGGTTTTGAGGGCCCTATCGCCGGCAAGCCGGCGATAGGGCCTCAGCCGCACTCAGTTCGGCAATTTGTAAGCGATGATGTAATCGCCCATCTTGGTACCCAGCGAACCGTGACCACCTGCGGTGACCAGCACGTACTGCTTGCCGTCCTTGCCGGTGTAGGTCATCGGGGTCGCCTGGCCGCCCGCCGGCAGGCGGGATTTCCACAGTTCCTTGCCGGTGTTGACGTCATAGGCGCGCAGGTACTGGTCCAGGGTGCCGCTGAGGAAGCCGAGGCCGCTGGCGGTGACGATGGAGCCGCCCATGCTCGGTACGCCGATCGGCAGGCCGATCGGGATCGGCGAGCTGTCGCGGCTGGTGCCGTTCTTGTGTTTCCACACCACTTTGTTGCTGAGCAGGTCGATACCGGCCACATAGCCCCAGGCCGGGGCCTGGCACGGCACGCCCAGTGGCGACATGAACGGGTGCATGATCACCGCGTACGGCGCGCCGGTATTCGGTTGCACGCCGCTGGTTTCGCTCTCGCGCTTGCTGCCTTCGGCCACCGCGGCACGCGGCACCATCTTCGAGACGAAGGCCATGTAGTTCGGGCTGGTGAACAGGATCTGCCGAACCGGGTCCACCGACACGCTGCCCCAGTTGAACACGCCGACGTTACCCGGATAGACCAGCGAACCCTGCTCCGACGGCGGGGTGTACTGGCCTTCGTAGCGCAACTGGCGGAACTGGATGCGGCAGAGCATCTGGTCGAACGGGCTGGCGCCCCACATGGCCTGCTCGGTCAGGTCCGGGCCGAGCAGGTTGAGGTCCGAGCGCGCCTGGGTCGGCGCGGTGTGGTCGCCTTCGACCGCGCCTTGCGGTGCCGGGATCTCGCGGATCGGCACGATGGCGCTGCCGTCGCGACGGTCGAGGACGTACAGGCTGCCCTGTTTGGTCGGGGCGATCAGCGCCGGCTTGATGCCGTCGGCGGTCTTCAGGTTGAGCAGGGTCGGTTGGCTGCCGACGTCCATGTCCCACAGGTCGTGGTGGGTGAACTGGTAGTTCCAGCGCACCTTGCCGGTGGCCAGGTCGAGGGCGACGATGCCGGCGCTGAATTTTTCCGCGCCCGGGGTGCGGTCGGCGCCCCACTGGTCCGGCGTCTGGTTGCCCAGCGGCAGGTAGACCATGCCGAGTTTCTCGTCGACGCTGGCCAGCGACCACATGTTCGCCGAGTTGCGGCTGTAGGTCTTGCCGGGGGCGAGCGGCGCGGTCTGGTCAGGGTTGTTGCTGTCCCAGTTCCACACCAGGCGACCGTCGTGAACGTCGTAGGCGCGGATCACGCCGGACGGCTCGTTGGTCGATTCGTTGTCGGTGACGTGGCCGCCGATAATCACCAGGCCGCGGGTGATGGCGGCGGGCGAGGTGGAGTAGTAGCCGCCGGCGGTGAACGGGCCGATGCCTTGGGTCAGGTCGATCACGCCCTGGTTGCCGAAGCCTTCGCAGACTTTGCCGTTGTCGGCGTTGAGCGCGATCAGGCGCGCGTCGGCGGTGGGCAGGTAAAGGCGACGCGGGCAGGCGCGGGCCACGGCCTGGCCGGCCTCGGAGATTTTCGGCGCCGGGCTGCCGTCGGCGTTCACGTAGCCGTTTTCGTCGTAGTAGGAGACGCCGCGGCAGGTCATGTGGGCGAAGCCCTTGAAGCCGGACGGGCTCTTGATCTGCGGGTCGAAGCGCCAGATTTCCGCGCCGGTGTCGGGGTTCAGGGCCAGCACCTTGCTGTGGGCGGTGCAGGCGTAGAGCATGCCGTTGACCTTCAGCGGGGTGTTCTGGTTGGTCAGCTCGACCGGATCGTTGTCGGTGGGCATGTCGCCGGTGCGGATGCGCCAGGCTTCTTCCAACTGATAGATGTTGGTCGGAGTGATCTGGCGCAGTGGCGAGTAGCGGTCGCCGAACTCGGTGCGGCCATAGGCCTGCCAGTCGCCGTCGGGCATGTCCGGGGCGGTGCTGCCGAGGGTGGTGGTGTCGCGACCCAGTTCACCCTTGATTTCGCCGGGGTAGGTGAACTGGCTGGCGATGGCGGTGGCGCCGGAGGCCACCACTGCCAGGCTCAGCAGGGCAACGTTGATGCGCGCCGGCTGACCGGCCAGGCCACGCAGCGGACGCCGCGCCCACGGCAGCAGCAAAACCACGCCGATGGCGAACCACAGGGCCAGGCGCGGCACCAGTTGCCACCAGTCCAGGCCGACTTCCCACAGTGCCCAGGCGGTGCTGCCCAGCAGCACCAGGCCATACAGGCCCAGGGCATGCTTGCGCAGCGCCAGCAGCATGACACCGGACACGGCGAAGCCGATCCCGGCAATCAGGTAATACAGCGAACCATCGAGCTGCATCAGCTTGATACCGCCGGCCACCAGGGCCATGCCCATCAGCAACAGCAGCACGCCGAGCAGTCTCGGTAACCAGCGGGTTCTACTCAGGGCACCCTCAGTGCTCATCGTCAGTTCTCCATCATGTTGAAAACGTCAGGCCCGGGGGCCGGTTAAAAGCTGCTCTGGATCTTCAGGCCACCAATCAGCGCGTCGTCCACCTCGCTGACGCCGCCCGGATGGCGGATGTACTGCAGGTTCGGGCGCACGGTGAGCCAGTCGGCCAGGTGAATGCCGTAATACAGCTCGGCGCTGTATTCGGTGTCCTGGACCGGCAGGAAAGTGGAGTCGTCGTAGGTGTCGACGCCGGCGACGGCATTGCGCGTCTCGGCGTTCTTGCGGTAGGCGGGATTGACGTGCACGCGGGCCAGGGCGAAGCCGATGTCGTCCTTGGCGCGGGCATCGAACGGCCCCTTGTACACCACACCTGCCTGAACATAGTTGTCGATGGCATTGGTCTTCTTATCGTGCAGCGTGGCATTGGCGAAAACGCTCAGGCCACGGGAATGGTCGCTTGCCAGCGACGTCACCTGCTGCTGCGCCCCCAGCCAGAATCCGTGCTTGCCCGCATGACGGGCGTAGGCCTGGCCACTCATTGCCGCAGCGTGATCGTCGTCGTCGCGGTAAACATCGTTTGCCTTGGCATTACTGTAGTAGTAGCCGGCGCGATATTCCCCTTTGAGGCCTCTGACTGCCGGGCTCCAGACCAGTTCAAGCGGAAACATCGCGCCTTGGGTACCGCTGCCGCTGAGCTTGAACCCGTTCTGCCGGTCGAGGTTGGAAGGGTTCTGCTCGAAGGCGCCGATTTGGGCGTACAGCTCGGGTGTCAGGTTGTAGCGCACCCGCGCCGCCCACTGGCTGACCGGCCAGTTGTACCAACTGTCGCCGACCCAGTTGCCGACCTGTGAGCCGCAGAAGGCCAGGTTCTGGAAGTCGCAAGGGAAGCTGTTGAAGTCCTCGCCTTCGCCGAAGCGGCCCACTTTCACGTCCAGCGCGCCGTCGAAGTACTTCTGTTTGACCCACATCTGCGTCAGCCGCCAGGTCTGGCCGCGGCCCCAGACTTCCTGGGCCGAGGTGAAGCCGCCGACGCGCGGGTCGTTGATACGGTCGTTGCTGATGTTGTTGCCGTGGCGCTCGGTGACGGTCAACTGGAACTCGGCATCGTGCCATCCGAGGATCTTCTCCAGGTCCAGATGGCTGCCGAAGCCGAACTGGTCGCTGTAGCGGGCGGTGCGGTCGTGGTCATGACCGCCGCGCAGGTTGCTGCCCATTTCCCCGGTGTAGGTGAGGCTGAAGTCGTAGCCGCGTTCGGCCAGTTCGGTGCGGCTGCCGTTCCAGTCGCCGAGCATCCACGGCGAGTCGGTATCGAACAGCGAAGCGCCGTGGGCGGCACCGGCGAAAGCGCACAGCAGCGGCGCGGCAAAGAGGCGGGGAGCAGGGAAGCGAGGCATGAGATAGCGCTATCTTTTGAGTGTTGAAAAAACGGCAAATGTCCCGGCGGGTGGAGGATCGCCAGGATTGTGTAGTGATTTTGGTGGATTAAGCGTTTCAGCTTGGGGCGGGAGAATATAGAGGATCGCGGGGATTGGAAAGGCGGAGCCTAGCGATGGAGTGTTGTGGGATTGGTAACAATCCTGCTTGCAGGCCTTCGCGACGAAGCGTCGCGAAGGCCGCAAACGATCAGAACGTTGTACGCAAACCGACCTCGACACTGCGTCCGGCCGCCGGCGCGATATCCCGCAGGATCGAGCTGGCATAGCGCACCGTCTGGTCCGTCAGGTTCTCGCCGCGGACGAACGCCAGCCACTCGCTTTCACCGACATTGAAGCGGTAGCCGAGGCTCGCCCCAAGAGTGGTGTAGCCATCGGTGCTGGTTTCGTTGGCCGGCTTGCGGTGCTGCGAGGCGGCGTGTTGCACGTCGATCCGCGCCTGCCAGCGGTCGAGGTTCCACAGCAGGCCGCTGTTCAGGCGCAGCGGGGCGATGCGCGGCAGGTCTTCGCCGGTGTCGAGGTTCTTCGCGCGGGTGTAGTCGCCGGAGAGTTCCAGGGCGAAGCTGCCGTAGCGGTTTTCCAGCAGTTGCCAGCGGTCCTGCGCCTCGATGCCATAGAACCGCGCGCGCACGCCGCGATAGAGGTACTCGGGCACGTCGCCTGCGTGGTCATGATCGTGGTCGTGGTCATCATGGTCATGATCGTCGTCGCCGTGGTCATGGCCTTCGCGCATTTCGCCGCTGGCCAGCAGGCCGATGTAGTTGCTGAAGTGGCTGTAGAACACCCCGACGCTGCCTTTGTGCGTGCCGTTGTCGAAACGCAGGGCCAGGTCGCTGGCGATGGCTTTCTCTTTCGACAGGTGCGGATCGCCCACCTCGTAGCTGCCGGTGGCGACGTGGGCACCGTTGGCGTACAGCTCGTAGAAGGTCGGCGCGCGCTCGGTGTAGCCGAGGCTCGCGGCCAGCGACCAGACCGGCGTCAAGCGGTACACCGCGCCGGAAGACAGGCTGGCGGCGGTGAAGCTGCTGGCGCTGTCGGCCTCGGCGAAGCGCTCGCTGCCTTTGCTGTCGGGATCGACCCGCGTGTGTTCCAGGCGACCGCCCAGGCTCAGGTTGAGGCGCTCGGTGGCTTGCCACTGTTCCAGCAGGAACAGCGCGACGCTGTTGGTATCGGTTTGCGGGACGAAGGCTTCTTCACCCAAGGCCGAGAATTCGTTGCGGCTGACCTGCGCGCCGATCACCCCTTCCACCGGGCCCAGCGGCTGATGCCGGGCTTCGACGCGGGCCTCGTAACCCTTGTTCTTGAAGGTGGTGTGAACCTCGCCTTCTTCCAGTTCGCGGTGTTGGTAATCGGTGTAGCCGAGGTCGAATTTCAGTGAGCTGAATGGGCCGTCTAGGTCGCGGATCTCGGAGGCGAAGCCGTAGTGATCCTGCTCCATCGCCAAGCGCACGCCGGGTTCCGCCACCGAGCCGTAGTTGGAATCATAGCGGCTGTAGGACAGGCCGGTGTAACCGTGCTCCCAGGTGTAGGAACCGCCGATGGCGCCGCCGTCCTGGCGACCGTCGCTGTTTTCCAGACGGTGACGGCTGCCGGGTTCGTCGGCATCGCGGACCTTCGCGCTTTGCGCGTAACCGGGAATGCGCAGGTCATTGAACTGACGGCTGTTGGCGTCCAGATGTAGGGCGAAACGACCGTCGCCGGCTTCCAGCTTGCCGGCGGCGCTGCGGGTGGTGTCGGCGCCGCCGTAGCGCAGCTCGCCGGCACCGTGGATGCCTTCGATGGCCTCGGTGGGAATGCGGTTGTCGAAGGTGTTGACCACGCCGCCGATGGCGCTGCCGCCATAGAGCAGGGCGGCGGGGCCACGGACGATTTCCACGCGCTCGACATTCACCGGGTCCAGCGGAACGGCGTGGTCGTAGGACAGCGCCGAAGCGTCCAGCGCACCGACGCCGTTGCGCAGCAGGCGAATGCGGTCGCCGTCCAGACCGCGAATGATCGGCCGGCTGGCGCCTGGGCCGAACCAGGTGGAAGACACGCCGGGCTGGTTGTTGAGGGTTTCACCGAGGCTGCCTTTCTGTTGCAGCAGCAACTGGTCACCTTCCAGCACGCTGCTCGGCGTGGCCAGTTGCGCGTTGCCCAACGGGTTGGCAGTGACTACCTGAGGTTGCAATTCCAGCGCCTGGCTTGGTGAGCTGGCAAGCCAGAGGGCGACGGCAAGGGGTGAAAGGGGGAGAGGGAGGTAACGCATGCAAGGTCCTTGGCAGAGGTCATTTATCGTTACACTATAACATTGCCGTGAAATCAAAATGCAATCCCTCTCGTGGCGCATCCCGCCAGCTAGACTCCTGAAAGCCTCGATCCGGATGAAAGAGGCAGACGCGCGCCGACACCTGGGCTAAGGTGCGCACCTTTGTTTTGCTGGAGACAGGCATGAGCGCCGCTGACAAGAATCCGCTGCATGGCGTGACACTGGAAAACATCCTCACCGCGCTGGTCGCGCACTACCAATGGGACGGGCTGGCGCAACGCATCGACCTGCGCTGCTTCAAGAGCGATCCGAGCATCAAGTCGAGCCTGACCTTCCTGCGCAAGACGCCGTGGGCCCGTGAGAAAGTCGAAAGCCTCTACCTGAAGATGCTGCGCGATATCAAACGCGGGCAGTAAGGCGATGACCGCGCGACACTGGACCGGCGCGGCGGCCTGCCTCGGCTGGTTCGGCCTGGCGATCCAGTTGTACCTGGTGCTGTGGGCGCGCTGGCAGGACCAGGCCAGCCTGTTGGGCGGGCTGGTCAATCTCTTCGGTTTTTTCACCGTGCTGAGTAATGTGCTGGTAGCGACCGTGCTGACCCAGGCGGCGTTCGGCCGTGAGTCGGCGGCGCGGCGATTCTGGTTGTCGCCGTGGGTAGGTTCCGGCGTGCTGGTCAGTATTGTCTTCGTCGCTGTGGCCTACAGCCTGTTGCTGCGCCATCTCTGGCAGCCCGAGGGCTGGCAATGGCTGGCGGACGGCTTGCTGCACGACGTCATGCCGGCGTTGTTCGCGGTGTATTGGTGGCTGCGGGTGGAGAAGGGCACGTTGCGGCTCAGGCATCTGGCGGCTTGGCTGCTGTACCCGCTGGGGTATTTCGGCTACGCGCTGTTGCGCGGCCATTGGGTCGGGTTTTACCCGTACCCGTTCATCGATGTGGCGACCTTGGGCTACCCCCAGGTAGTGCGCAATGCGCTGACGATGCTCGGCGCGTTTATCGTCCTCGGCGTGTGTGTCATTGGCCTGGACCGCTGGCAGGGCAAGCGCCTGGCGCGAGCCAGGACGCAGCCCTGATTGACTTACGCCGTCACTCGTCGGCGGTGCCGTCCAGACGCCAGTAGGCGGCAGCCTTGAGGCGGTCTTCCGACACGCCTTTTTCTTCCAGCAGCAGCGCCTTGGCCTTGCGGGTCAGGCCTTTTTCCAGCGCCACCCAGGCGTACAGTTCGCCTGGCGGCAGGCTCACCTCGGCCAACACATCCAGCACATTCTGCTTGTGCCGCTCGATCCAGATCACCTCGACCTCGGCCTTGCTCGGCAGCGGCTGGCGTTCTTGTGCGTCTTCAATTTCAACCAGCACCAGCACTTTGCGACCGGCTGATAATTCTTCCAGGCGGCGACCGATGGCCGGAATGGCGGTTTCATCGCCCACCAGCAGGTAGCTGTCGAAGATGTCCGGCACCACCAGCGAGCCGCGCGGGCCGGCGATGTTCAGTTTCTGACCGGGCGCGGCCTGGGCGGCCCAGGTCGAGGCAGGGCCGTCGCCGTGGAGGACGAAGTCCAGGTCCAGCTCGTTGTTGGCCAGGTCGATGCGCCGCGGGGTGTATTCGCGCATGGTCGGCTTCACGCCTTCCTTGGGCAGGTCGACGGCGTCCATGGCCGCCTGCTCTTCGGCGTTGTTGGCGAACAGCAGTTTGACGTGGTCATCGCTGCCGAGGCTGATGAAGCCTTGCAGTTGCGCGCCGCCAAGGGTGATGCGGCGCATGCGCGGGGTCAGGTCGGTGACCCGCAGCACGGTCAACTGGCGGTGTTTGATCTCGTGCATGACGCGGTGGATGGTGTTTTCGCTCACAGTCATTCGGATGGCTCCTGGGAAGGGGAGGTTGCCGGGCCGGCAACGATGGCTTTCGCGGTTTGGTTGAGCAGGTTGCGCACCCGCTCGATTTCTTGTGGGTTCCAGCGCCCGCTGTGCATCTGCAGGGCATGGCGCAGGTTGTGGACGGCTTCGTGGATCTCCGGCGGACGGTCATGCCCGCGCAGCGAGCGCTTGCTGACTTCGATGCGCATGCGCACGCCGTCGAGCGCCACGGCCTGATCTTCGAGGGATTGGCGCCCGGCGTCGGTGGCGCGGTAGAGCTTTTTGCTGCCGTCGATTTCGCCGCTGATCAGTTCGCTTTCTTCGAGAAAGGTCAGGGTCGGGTAGATCACGCCCGGGCTCGGGCTGTAGTTGCCGTCGAACAGGCTTTCGATCTGGCGGATAAGGTCGTAGCCGTGGCAGGGCTGCTCGGCGAGCATCGCCAACAGCAGCAGTTTCAGGTCACCCGGAGCGAAGACCCGGGGGCCGCGGTCGCCGCGTTCGCGACGGCGTTCGAAGCCCTCGGATTCGCGAGGGCCGTGAGGGAAATCGCGCATGAGGTTTCTCCTGTGTGCTTACGATATGTCTCAAGATATTACTCAAGATATATCTTATTGCAAGCGGGAGATTGGTTTGGTCAGGCCTCATGCGGCTTAAAAGGACGACGGAGAACTCAATTTGCCTGGGTAACACTCGACCCTGGCTCAGCCATCAGCGGCGGCGCGCAGAGGGTGTTGCCGCCCGGTTTCAGGTATGGCAGAAGAATCGGCGCCATGCCCTTGAGCACTTGCACCGGCAGCGCCGAAGTGAATTTGAACGCTTCGGCCGCCCGGCCCGGCACGAATGCGGTGAGGGTGCCGAAGTGGTTGTCGCCCAGGTAGAACACGAAGGTCGCCGTGCGGTTCAGCGAACGCGAGCCGATCAGCCGGCCACCGGCGCCGAAGCTTTCGATGCGGTTGTCGCCGGTGCCGGTCTTGCCGCCCATGGTTAGCACGGTGCCGTCATCGAGCTTGAACGCCCCGGACACACGCCGCGCCGTACCGGCATCGACCACTTGCGACATCGCCCCGCGCAGGGCCTGCGCGACTTCCACCGAAAGCACCCGTTCGCCGCGGTCGGGGTCACCGGCCAGGCTGGTTTCGTAGGGGGTGCCCGCGGCGAAATGTAGCGTGTCGATGCGAAGCACCGGCAGGCGCACGCCATCGTTCTGGATGATCCCGACCAGTTCGGCGAGCGCTGCCGGGCGGTCGCCGGAGCTGCCGATGGCGGTCGCCAGCGAAGGCACCAGATGATCGAACGGGTAGCCGACGCGTTTCCAGCGCGCATGGATATCGAGGAATGCCTCGACTTCCACCAGGGTGCGGATGCGGCTGTCGCGGGCGCCCTTGTGTTTGCTCTTGAACAGCCAGCCGTAGACTTCCTGGCGTTCGAAATGGCTGGCCAGCACCGCCTCCTGGAAGCTGGCGCCCGGGTGCTTGAGCAGGTAGCCGACCAGCCACAGGTCCAGCGGGTGGGACTTGGCGATAAAGCCCTGGTCAGGCAGGTCGTACTTGCCGGGGCCGTAGGCGAGGTACAGGTCTTCGAGGCGCCCATCGCTCAGCGGATCTTTCTTGCCGGCCAGTGGCTTGCTGACCAGGCCTTCTTTTTTCATGTGGGCACGGACGAAGGCGTTGAAGGTGCTCTGGTCCGCTTCGGGGAACAGGTAGCGGTGCACGGCGGCCAGGCGAATCGGGGTCGCCCGCAGGCCGTCGAGGAAGGTGTCGAGGCGTTCCTGCGAGGTCTTGCGCTGGTACTTTTTCCAGAATCGACGCAGGAAGTCGGTGCCTTCTCGGTCGGCGAAGCGCGCCAGGTATTCCTGACGCCGCGGCTCGGCATCGTCCTTGAGCAGCGCGGAACTGTTGCCCGGCGCCTGGTAAGTGCTGTAGCGCACCAGATCGCGCATCAGACGGATGAAGGGCAGGTTGATCGACTCGCGCAGGGCGTCTTTCAGCGTCGGAATACGACCGTTGTCTTCCTTGCGGAAGTTGTTGAACACATGCAGGCCGCCACCGGTGAAGAACGCCTCGCCGGGGCTGGCCGAATACTTGCGCTCCAGCGCGGCATCGAGCATCGCGGTGATGTTGCGGTCCTTGTTCTGGATCAGGTAGTCGATGGCCCAGCGGGTGATGAAGTCGACATCGGTCACTTCGACTTTCTTCAGTTCCGGCACCGACAGGCCGCCGTAGCGGTCGTGCAGTTCGGAGATGATTTCCAGGTAACTGGTCAGCACCCGCAACTTGGCGGTGGAGCCCAGCTCCAGCTTGCTGCCTTCGTTGATGTCGAAGGGCTGGTCGGTGCTGTCGGTCTGTACCCGTACCCGCGAACCGTCGGCGGTGCGCTCCATCAGGGTGAAGCTGTAGCGCACCTGGGTGGTGCTGGTGGGGGTCAGCAAGCGTTCGCCGAACAGCCCCATTTTTTCGGCGAAGGCCGGGTCGGCGAGGTTTTTCAGGTAGTCGCTGACCTGGGTCTGCAAGCCCGATTGCAGGGTGCTGGTGGCCGACAGATCCAGGCGGTCGAGGTCGTACAGCGGCCGCGCGAGCATGCTCGAAAGACGACTGCGGGCGACGCTGATGCCCTTGTTGGTGACGATCGGCACGATGGTCGGCTGCGCGACCCAGTCGCGGTAGATCGCCTTGCTCGCCAGGGCGGCGTCGGCCAGCTGCTGGTCGATGATGTTGTTCGCCGCCAGCAGGCGGACATGGCTGTCGGTCAGCACCGCCAGTTCATTGCGGCCCTTGGCGAGAAAGTGTGAAGGGCGGCGCTGGGCAATCATCAGCGACAGCACCTGGCGCAGCGCCAGGCCACGTGCGGCGAGGGTTTCCGGGTCAGTTGCGGAGGAGGCCAGCAGGCGGTTGACCTCGGCGAAGTCGGCGCCGTACCAGACGCGCAAGCCCTCGGCCATGCCGTGCACTTCACCGTGGCCCGGCACCGCCGAAAGCGGCACGCTGTTGAGGTAGTCGCGGACGATACGCTGGCGCGCTTCGAGGGTTTGCGGGCCGTCCTGATAGGCGCGCACGCTGGCGGAAATCATCTGGCGGATCTTCTCGCCGCCGGACACCGTCAGGCCGTCCGGCGAATGACGGTATTTCTCCAGTTGGGTGGCCAGGGTGCTGCCGCCCGCCGACTGGCCGGGCAGGGCGAGGTACTTGGCGATCTGGGTGTAGGCCGCTTTGGCGAAGCGCGGCCAGTCCACCGCCGGGTTGCCGTTGGGGTCGTTGGGATCGAGCAGGTCTCGGTTCTCGATGAACAGCAAGCTGTGCACCATCACCGGCGGAATAGAGGCGAAGTCCGGATAAAGGTGTTGCGGGTACTGGTACTGATAGAGCACATCGCCCTTGCAGTCGGTGATGCTCAGGCCGGCCTGAATTTTCTCGGTGTAGGGTACGAAAAAGCCGCGATCAACGTAGTTCATCAGTGCTGGAGAAAAGCGAGTCTGCTCCACCACCACGTAGTCCCGCTTCAGCAGGCGAGGAATGAATTCTCCGAGAGCGCTGTAGCCCAGACGCTTATCGAACGGCCCTTCGCCGGGGTAGACCATGGCGTCGGTGGGGCCCTTGTGCATCGAATAGCTCAGGGTCGCGGCGAACTTGCTGAACTCGCGGGATTGCAGGCGCGAACTCTGCATTTCCTTGGTGGCGGCATAGCCCAGCAACGCCAGCGTGATCAGCACGATCAGGGCGATCAACCACCACAAATAGCGTAGGCGGGAGCGGCGAGGCGATGGCGTTTCTTCCGTGTTTTCTGCGGGGGCTAGGGTATTTCCGTGATCCGAGTGCCACTGTGCGCCCATAGTCTTAAGCCCGGTTTTGTCTTTTTCGTCTTGCTTGCCTGAAGCTTAGACGCTGACCGGAGGCGGTGAAAAAATTGTTGAGAGCTGTCAGTTAATTCCTAAAAACGAGTCAGAAATCATAGGTTTTGCACGTCATATTGGCCGCCCTATTTGGGTGCCAAACTTCCCGCAATCAATGAGCGATCCGCGCTTTGTGGTGAAAGCCACTCCACAAAAGCTGTTCTGGCCGAGACTTCCCGCCAAATATCCCGCTGTTTACAGTGAAAACACCTGCATTCGCCTCCCTATACTGCTGGCCCTTTCGCTCTGCCGGCACCTTGACTGCCCGCGGACGGGCTCACCCACAAGGTCGAGCCCGGCGAGGCACCGCGTCCTGCCTACCGGCGATGCGCCTGCCTGCGTGATTGCTCATATCCAATAACAAAATGAGGTTGTATCACCATGCCAGTCGGCAACCCTTCTCCTGCCGAGACCGTCCAGGGCGGTCCACTCAAACGGGAACTCGGCGAACGCCACATTCGCCTCATGGCCCTTGGCGCCTGCATCGGCGTCGGCCTGTTCCTCGGTTCCGCCAAGGCCATTGAAATGGCCGGTCCGGCGATCATGCTGTCCTACATCATTGGCGGCCTGGCGATCCTGGTGATCATGCGGGCGCTCGGCGAAATGGCCGTGCACAACCCGGTGGCCGGGTCCTTCAGCCGCTACGCGCAAGATTATCTCGGCCCGCTGGCGGGCTTCCTGACCGGCTGGAACTACTGGTTCCTGTGGCTGGTGACCTGCGTCGCGGAAATCACCGCGGTGGCCATCTACATGGGCATCTGGTTCCCCGATGTACCGCGCTGGATCTGGGCCCTGGCGGCGCTGGGCAGCATGGGCGCGATCAACCTGATCGCGGTCAAGGCTTTCGGTGAGTTCGAGTTCTGGTTCGCCCTGATCAAGATCGTCACCATCATAGCCATGGTCATCGGCGGCATCGGCGTCATCGCTTTTGGCTTCGGCAACGACGGTGTCGCGCTGGGCATCGGCAACCTGTGGAGCAACGGCGGCTTCATGCCCAACGGCGTGACCGGCGTGCTGATGTCGCTGCAGATGGTGATGTTCGCCTACCTCGGCGTGGAAATGATCGGCCTCACCGCCGGTGAAGCGCGCAACCCGCAGAAGACCATCCCCCAGGCCATCGGCTCGGTGTTCTGGCGCATCCTGCTGTTCTACGTCGGCGCGCTGTTCGTGATCCTGTCGATCTACCCGTGGAACGAAATCGGCAGCCAGGGCAGCCCGTTCGTGATGACGTTCGAGCGCCTCGGCATCAAGACCGCCGCCGGCATCATCAACTTCGTGGTAATCACCGCCGCGCTGTCGTCCTGCAACGGCGGCATCTTCAGCACCGGGCGCATGCTCTACAGCCTGGCGCAGAACGGCCAGGCCCCGGCCGCCTTCGCCCGCACCTCGCGCAACGGCGTGCCGCGCAATGCGCTGCTGCTGTCCATCGCCGCCTTGCTGCTGGGTGTGCTGGCCAACTATCTGGTGCCGGAAAAAGTCTTCGTCTGGGTGACCTCGATTGCCACCTTCGGCGCGATCTGGACCTGGGCGATGATCCTGCTGGCGCAACTGAAATTCCGCGCCGGCCTGAGCGACGCCGAGCGTGACCGCCTGCAATACCGCATGTGGCTGTGGCCGCTCAGCTCCTATCTGGCGCTGGCGTTCCTGATGCTGGTGGTGGGCTTGATGGCGTACTTCGAAGACACCCGCGTGGCGCTGTATATCGGCCCGGCGTTCTTGGTGTTGCTGACGGCCCTGTATTACGGGTTCAAGCTGGCGCCGAAGGGTGAAGAAGGCGGGCTGGTACGCCCGGCCTCATAACATCGAAAACCTGCAGGAGCGCGCTGGTCCGGGCGCTCCTGCACGGATCAGGCTGCGGGGGCCGGCACCACCCGCGTCAGCCGTTTGTTCCAGTCCAGCCACACCGCCAGCAGCATCATCAATCCCACCCCCACCAGTGCACTGAACACCTGCATCGACCAGTGTTCATCGCCCAGCGCGTTGGCCATGTCCGCCAGCGGCGCCAGCAGCACGCCGAAGCAGAACACTTCCAGCGAATACCGACCCATCCGGCAGCTTTGCCGCGCCAGCCAGTTTTCCAGCCATGCGCCTGCGGGCAGCAAACGTGCGGTGCAGTAGGCGAGGGCCAGGAAGTGCAGCAGTCGCGCCGGTGACAGGTTGGTCTTGCTGATCGGGTACAGCCACTCGGCCAGCACCTTCGGCATGAACGCGTCGTGCACGTCGGGCCAGCGCCACGACAAGGCGATCAGCGCACACAACAGCAAGTAGCCCGCCGCGACCATGAACAACGGCTGCCGCCACACCGGCCGCAGCTCCGGCGTGTGCTCGCGCTGGGAATGAATCGCCACCGCGCCGCCGAGAATGAACAGCAGTTGCCAGGCCAGCGGATTGAAGAACCACACCCCGCCTTCCTGCGCCGCCAGGTTCCACTGGAACATCGGCGCCATCAGGTACAGCGCCACCGAAAAGCCCACCACGTATTCCGCCCGGCGCAGCATCAACGGCAGCACCAACGGCAACCCGAGCAACAGCAGGATGTACAGCGGCAGCGGGTCCATCAGGTTAGGTTTGAAGCGCAGCAGCAACTCGTCCACCAGCGCCTGCTGCGGATTGCCGAGGAAATAATAGAGGCCCATTTCTTCGATCATGTCGCGGGTTTCGACGTGGTTGTTGGCGACGAAGACAATGCCCATCAACAACACCAACAGGAAGATGTGCACCACATACAGGACCCAGGCGCGGCGCAGGATGCGCACGCACGCGACGACCCAGCCGTCGCGCAGCGCCACCTTGCCGTAGGCCAGCACCGCGGCGTAGCCGGCGAGGAACACGAAGATTTCCGCCGCATCGCTGAAGCCGAAATTGCGCACGGTGAGGTTGGCCAGCGGGTTGCCGGGGATGTGGTCCCAGAAGATGAAGACCAGCGCCAGCCCTCGAAAAAAGTCGATCCGGTGATCGCGCCCGTTAATCATGATGAAGGCTCTTGAAGAAGGGTGTTTCAGTAGAGGATCAGCGCAGGCGATCTGCGGTTCCGCGCCGCTGACCTTTGCCGATCAGTGGCGCGGAGGGTGGGGAGTTTTGCCGGATATTGCAACGACGGCGTGTTACCGAATGTCTCTCAGGCGGCCTCGGCGTTCGGCTCGAAACTGTCCGCCCGGGCCATCGCCCACATGTGCTGGTAGAACTCGCCGCTGACCTCGCCGCTGAGCAACTCGCCCGGCTTGAGGAACACATGCAGTTGCGAGAACAGCTTGATCTCGGTGGCGGACTTGCGCCGCACCAGATGTTTGGCCTCCAGTTGCGCCGGGTGGTCGAGGCCGGCGGCGGCGAGCATTTCGGCCAGGGCCTTGAGGGTGTTGCGGTGGAAATTGAACACCCGCTGGGCCTTGTCCGGCACCACCAGGGCGCGCTGGCGCAGACCGTCCTGGGTGGCGACGCCGGTAGGGCACTTGTTGGTGTGGCAGCTTTGCGACTGGATGCAGCCGATGGCGAACATGAAGCCACGCGCGGCGTTGGCCCAGTCGGCGCCGATGGCCAGCACGCTGGCGATGTCGAAGGCGCTGACGATCTTGCCGCTGGCGCCGAGCTTGATCTTGTCGCGCAGGTTCAGCCCGACCAGGGTGTTGTGCACGAACAGCAGGCCTTCGCGCAGCGGCACGCCGATATGGTCGGTGAACTCCACCGGCGCCGCGCCGGTGCCGCCTTCCTTGCCGTCGACGACGATGAAGTCGGGCAGGATGCCGGTTTCCAGCATCGCCTTGGCGATGCCCATGAATTCCCACGGATGGCCCAGGCAGAACTTGAAGCCCACCGGTTTGCCGCCGGACAGTTCGCGCAGTTGAGCGATGAAATGCATCATCTCGATCGGCGTCGAAAAGGCGCTGTGCCGCGACGGCGAAACGCAGTCCTCGCCCATCATCACGCCACGGGTCTCGGCGATTTCCTCGGTCACCTTGTGCTTGGGCAGGATGCCGCCGTGGCCGGGCTTGGCGCCCTGGCTCATCTTGATTTCGATCATCCGCACCTGCGGGTTGCGCGCCTGTTCGGCGAAGCGCTCGGGGTCGAAGCGGCCGTCGGCGGTGCGGCAGCCGAAATAGCCGCTGCCCAGTTCCCAGGTCAGGTCGCCGCCGTGTTCGCGGTGATAGGGGCTGATGCTGCCCTCGCCGGTGTCATGGGCGAAGTTGCCCAGCTTGGCGCCGAGGTTCAGCGCGCGGATGGCATTGGCGCTCAGCGAGCCGAAGCTCATCGCCGAGATATTGAACACCGACGCCGAATACGGCTGGGTGCATTGCGGCCCACCGACGATGACCCGGAACGCCGACGGATCGCTCAGCGGCGCCGGGCGCATGGAGTGGCCGATAAACTCGAAGCCGGACTGATAGACATCGATCAGCGTGCCGAACGGCTTGTCCGCCCCTTCGTTCTTGGCCCGCGCGTACACCAGCGAGCGCTGCGCGCGGGAGAACGGCAGGGCATCGCTGTCGGATTCCAGCAGGTACTGGCGGATCTCCGGACGAATACCTTCGACCAGGTAGCGGATATTGCCGAGGATCGGGTAGTTGCGGCGCACCGCATGGCGCTTCTGCAGCAGGTCGAACAGGCCGACCAGGCTGAGAATCGCGGTGGCGAGGGTGAAGGGCCAGAGCCATTCATGGTGCAGGAACGGCAGGCTGGCGAGGGTGAACAGGATGCAGGCAGCGAAAAAGGCGTAGCGGCTCAGAAGTGACAGGCTCATACGGTTTCCTTTGTATTGGCACGGTCAGGCAAGCCGTTAACCATATAGCCGATAAGGAAATGAAGCCAGTCAGACGCCGCGAATCAACCGGTCGCGCAGCGCGGCATGATCCTCCTCCGCGACCTCCGGCCAGTACTGCACCGCCCCGGCCACCAACGCCGCGACCGGTAGGCCATCGCGATACAGCAGCCGGTTGCCGGCCAGCGCCGGGACTTTGCTGCCGGGCAGCAAACTGCCGCTGAGGTTGAGCGGGTCGCTGCCGCTGACCGCCACCAGGCTGCCGTCCAGCGGACGCCGGCGCACCCCGCGCAGCACGGCGATGGCTTCCGGCAGGGCGAACTGTTCGCCGGCCAGGCCGCTGACGAAGCGGCCGCCACGGATTTCGCCGCGGGCTTCCAGGCGGTGGAAGGTGCGCAGCAGCTCGCGCCAGCTCGGCAGCCAGTCGGCTTCGCGCTCCAGCAGGCGCCAGAACACCACGCCGTAGCGGCGCAGCAAGGTCCGGGCGATGTGTTCGCGGACCGCTTCGCTGTCGTCGGACGCGGCACTGCGGCGCAGCAGCGACCAGCGCCCGGCGTCGTCCATGCCGCCGAACAGCGGCCCGCGTCCGCGCCGGCTGCTGTGGGCCTGGCGTTTGCTGGCGGGGGTGATCAGCGCGCGCAGGCCGGCGAAGCTGTCGGCGCTGACCAACCCGGCCGCCACCAACTCTTGCAGGGCGGTTTCCAGTTCGGTGGGCAACAGGTGGGCGTCGTCGCGCAACTCGTCGAAGAACAGCGCACCGTGCTGGCTCAAGGCGCCGTGGACTTTCTGTGCCCGCGGCGACAGCGCTTCGAGGTCGAAGGGCTGGCCGAGGCCCTGCCAGATCCCCAGGCGGCTGCGCGGCAGCAGCACCAGCGGCGTGCTGCGCAAGGTGCTGGCGGCGGCTTTGCCGCTGGGGGCCAGGCGCGCCCAGACGAATTTGCCGGCGCGACAGGCTTCGTCCAGCCAACGCGGGCTGTAGTCGCCAAGGCGCGTCGGCAGCAGGTCGTTTTCCCAGGCGCCGGCCGCCGCCGCGTAGCCTTCGAATTGCTCCAGCACTTCGCCAAGGGCGGCGTTGCCTTGCAGGCGGCTGCCGCTGGACAGGTGCTGCCAGTCGAACAGGAAACGCATGAAGTCCTGCAGGCTGACCGGCTCGATTTCCCGGCGCAGGCGCTTGAGGGTGTAGCGGTGGATACGCGCCAGCAGGTGCCGTTCGCACCATTGCTCGCGGGGTTCATCGGGGTGGAACCGGCCGCGCATGACATAGCCTTCGCCTTCCAGGCGGGCGAGGGCCTGCTGGATGACGGCGAGGTTCAGGTGCAGCGGCGCGGCGATCTGTTCCGGGGTCAGCGGACCGAAACCGCTCAGCCGGGCGCGCAGCAGTTCCAGCACGGCGCTGTCTTCATCCACCGCGGCATCGAAGCCTGGCAGCGGCGCCACGGCGGGTTGCAGTTCGGCTTGCGGATACACCGCCAGCAGCCCGTTCAGGCGCTCGCGAGCAAGCCACAGACCGGCGCCGTCCGCCAGTTGCAGGTGGCAGGCGCGGCCGCTTTCGGCGAGGGCGCCCAGCCACTGCGCCCAGTCGGGATTGGCGGCCACTTCCGCGTCGTTGATCGCCGCGAGGCTCATCAGCGCTTCATGCATTTCGTCGCGGTTGGCCGGTGCCGGCCAGGCTTCCAGCGCTACGGCGGCGATGGCATCGCGGTCGAGGGCGCCCAGTTCATCAGCGCTTTGCGGCTCGCTCCAGCGCCGGTTGAGCACGGCCTGGGTGCGCCGCTCTTCCAGCGGGGCGTCGTCAAGAAAGGTGTAGGGACGGGCATTGAGGATCGCCGCCGCCAGCGGCGACGGCGCGGGCAGGTCGCGGCAGATCAGGCGGATGCCGCCCGCTTCGATGCGCCGCAACAGGGCCAGCCAGCCGTCGGCGTCCATGGCTTCGTGCAGGCAGTCATCGAGGGTCTGTTCCACCAGCGGGTGCTCGGGGACTTCGCGCTCTCCGGCGAGGTTTTCCAGGCAGGCCAGTTGATCGGGAAACACCGCGGCGGTCAGGTCTTCGCTGCGCATGCGCTGGATCTGTGGGGCGATTCGCTTGCCGCCGGCAAAGCGCGGCAGGGCCAGGGCGACCCCGGCGTTCCAGCGCCAGCGCACGCCGAACAGCGGCGCGTCGAGCACCGCCTGGATCAGCACCTGCTCGGCGCTGGCGCTGGGCAAAAAGCGCCAGACGTCTTCCAGCGGAAAGCTGTGGCCCGCCGACAACGAAAGGATGATCGCGTCTTCGCTGGCCGCCGCCTGCAATTCGAAGTTGAAGGTGCGACAGAAACGCTTGCGCAGGGCCAGGCCCCAGGCGCGGTTGATGCGGCTGCCGAACGGCGAATGGATGATCAGTTGGGTGCCGCCGGATTCATCGAAAAACCGCTCCATCACCAGGGTGTCCTGGGACGGCAGGGCGCCGAGGACCTGGCGGGTCCGGCCGAGGTAATCGAACAGTTGCGCGGCGCTATCCGCGCCGAGGCCGAGGGTTGCGGCGAGCCAGTCCAGCAGGGGTTGTTCGCGGCCCTGGTGGTCTTGCAGGCAGTGGTCGATTTCGCCTTGCAGGCGGGCCACGGCGCGGGACAGTTCATCGCTGCGCCCCGGCGCTTCGCCGAGCCAGAAGGGGATGTTCGGCGGCAAGCCCTGGGCGTCCTCGACCCGCACCTTGCCCGGCTCGACGCGGAGGATGCGGTATGAGGCGTTGCCAAGCTGGAAGATATCGCCGGCGATGCTTTCCACGGCGAAGTCTTCGTTGACGCTGCCGATGTTCAGCGCCTGCGGCTCCAGCATCACCGCGTAGTCGGCGTTGTCGGGGATGGTCCCGCCGCTGGTCAGCGCGGTCAGTTGGCTGCCGCGCCGACCACGCAATTCGCCGCTCACGGCGTCGCGGTGCAGGTAGGCGCCGCGCACACCCTGGCGACCGCTGTAGCCTTCGGCGAGCATGCGCAGCAGCGCTTGATAATGTGCTTCGTCGAGTTCGGCGTAGGGTCGGGCGCGTCGGAAACAGTCCAGCAGCGCGTGTTCCGGCCACGGCTGGCAACTGACCTCGGCGATGATCTGCTGGGCCAGGACATCCAGCGGCGCCTTCGGCACATGCAGTTCGTCCAGCTCGCCGCGGCGCACGCAGTCGAGCAGGGCGACGCATTCGATCAAATCGTCGCGGGTGGTGGCGAACAGTCGGCCCTTGGGCGTGCCTTCGACCTGGTGACCGGAGCGGCCGACGCGCTGCAAAAACGCCGCGATGGAGCCGGGCGAGCCGATCTGGCAGACCAGTTCCACCTCGCCGATATCGATGCCCAGTTCCAGCGACGCGGTGGCCACCAGCACTTGCAGCTCGCCGCGCTTGAGGCGCTGTTCGGCGTCCAGCCGCGCCTCTTTCGCCAGGCTGCCGTGGTGCGCCGCCACCGCTTCGCGGCCCAGCCGTTCGCTCAGGTGCCGGGCGAGGCGCTCGGCCAGTCGCCGGGTGTTGACGAACACCAGGGTAGTGCGGTGTTCGCGGGCCAGTGCCGCGAGGCGGTCATAGACGCGCTCCCAGACATCGTTGGCCATCACCGCGCCGAGGGGCTGCGGCGGGACTTCGATGGCCAGGTCGCGCTGGCGCGCATGGCCGATGTCGACCACCGCGCAGGAGCGTCCCGTGCCCACCAGATACTCCGCGACACGTTCCACCGGCCGCTGCGTTGCGGACAGGCCGATGCGTCGCAACGGTTTGCCGCACAGGGATTCCAGGCGCTCCAGGGTCAGGCTCAGGTGGCTGCCGCGCTTGTTGCCGGCGATGGCGTGGATTTCATCGACGATCACCGTGTGCACGGTCGCCAAGCCCTTGCGCCCGGACTCCGAGCCGAGCAGCACATACAGCGACTCGGGCGTGGTCACCAGGATGTGCGGCGCTTGCCGGCGCATGGCGCTGCGTTCTTTCTGCGGGGTGTCGCCGGTGCGCACGGCGGTGCGGATGGCGGGAACCGGCAGACCGAGCTGCTCCAGTTCGGCACTGATGCCGGCCAGCGGATTCTGCAGATTGATCTGGATATCGTTGGACAGCGCCTTGAGTGGCGAGACGTAGACCACCCGGGTTTCATCCGGCAATTGGCCGTCGTTGGCCAGGCCCTGTTCGAACAGCTCGTCGAGCACGGCGAGAAAGGCGGTGAGGGTCTTGCCGGAACCGGTCGGCGCCGCCACCAGCAGCGATTCACCGTTGCGGATCAGCGGCCAGGCCTGCGCCTGCGCGGCCGTCACCGTGGGGAAATGGCGGCGAAACCAGTGGCGGACAGCCGGGTGGAAGAGGTCCAGCACCGGATGGTTGTGGGCGGGCAGATTCATCCCCTGTTTATGCGTCCTGCGCTGGATGCTTGCAAGGGGCCACTGGTCAGTTGCGGCATGACCGTGGGATCCTTGCCGGCCTTTTTTCCGCTGTGAGCTGTCGCCATGAGCAAGACCATCCGCATCGCCGCCGCCCTGTTGATCGACCCGCGCGGGCACACCCTGCTGGTGCGCAAGCGCGGCACGCAGGCGTTCATGCAGCCGGGCGGCAAGATCGAGGCGGGCGAGGCGCCGGTGGCGGCCTTGGCGCGGGAGTTGTTCGAGGAGTTGGGGCTGCGCATCGACGAGGAGCAGGCCGGTTATCTCGGCAATTTCAGCGCGCCGGCGGCCAATGAGCCGGGGTTCGAGGTAGTGTGCGAGCTGTTCCGCGTCGAGACCGATGTGGCGGTGGTGCCGGCCGCGGAAATCGAGGAAGCCCTGTGGGTGGATGCCGAGGCGGCCGAGCGGCTGGTGTTGGCGCCATTGACGCGGGACCTGATCCTGCCGCTCTACCGAGGCGTTTGACTGGGCGGGGCGCCTTACCTGACCACACTCACCCCGTCGAGGGTGGAGAACGAGGTGTCCTTGGCGGTCAGCAGGAAGTCGCGCATGTACGGTGCGTCCAGCATGTCGGTGCGGATCGCGGCGTACAGCGTGGCGAACAGGCCTTTGTCGCCGAGGCGCTTGCCCTTCACATAACCCCGCGAGCTGTATTCGTGCAGCGCCCAGTGCGGCATGCCGCAGACGCCGCGGCCGCTGGCCACCAGTTGCATCATCATCACCGTCAGTTCCGCCGTGCGCACCTGCCCCGGTTCGACATCGGCCGGCTCGAGGAAGCGGGTGAAGATGTCCAGGCGGTCGCGCTCCACCGGGTAGGTGATCAGGGTTTCCGTGGCCAGGTCTTCCGGCACCACATAGGGTTTGCTCGCCAGTGGATGCTGGTTGGCTACCGCCAGCATGGCTTCGTAAGTGAACAGCGGAACGTAGGTGATCCCGGCCAGGTCCACCGGGTCGGACGTCACCACCAGGTCGAGGTCGCCGCGGGCCAGGGCCGGCAGCGGGGCGAAGGCGAAGCCCGAGGCCAGGTCCAGTTCGACTTCCGGCCAGGCATCGCGGAACTGGTCGATGGTCGGCATCAGCCACTGGAAGCAACTGTGGCACTCGATCGCCATGTGCAGGCGCCCGGCGGTGCCGCCGGCCAGCCGGGCGATGTCGCGCTCGGCGCCGCGCAGCAGCGGCAAGGTGGCGTCGGCCAGTTGCAGCAGGCGCAGGCCGGCGCTGGTGAAGCGGATCGGCTTGGTCTTGCGCACGAACAATTGCATGCCCAGGCGCTCTTCCAGTTCCTTGAACTGGTGCGAGAGTGCCGACTGGGTCAGGTGCAGGCGGTCAGCGGCATCGACCAGGCTGTCGGCCTCGCGCAGGGCGTGCAGGGTTTTCAGGTGGCGGATTTCGAGCACCCGGCTTCTCCATGAGTAATATTTGAGTGAAAGTCGAATTGGTTGAGTTTGTCTCATGATGAGCAGGCTGTCGACCACAACGTTGTAGGCGCCAGTGAGACGCCAGCAAGCCGGACCGCTCTGCAACGGTCCGGCTTCGGGTTTTGGCGATGTGCCGTCGATCAGTCGAACAGCGCGGCAAAGTGCTTGTGCGCCAGCACCTTGCCGATATCTCCGCGCCAGATCCGTTCCGCCGACTCGCCCTGGCCTTGTTGCCATTGCAGACCACGGCGGCGTTGTTCAGGAATCTTCAGGTGGGCCTTGGCGAAGCTGGCGAACCCCGGATTCGCCGAGGTGTAGTGAAAGTGCGCGTACCACAGGGGACACGGTGGGGTGCGGGTCAGGTCGCGTATTTCGTACTCCAGCAGGTATTCGGCACGGCCCTCGGCGCGCTTGGGCATTTGAGTCATTTCGCCGACCTTGATGATGTCCACCGACTGGTGCTCCAGCAGGTAGTCCAGCATCCCTTCGCTCGGGGTCTTGCTCGCCAGCGTCTGACGGATGCGCAGTTCCCGTCCTTGTGTCACCAGCTCATCCGCCTTGGCCCGGAGTGTGTCGAGCAGCGGCGCCTGCGGGTCCTGTTCGGCGATGAGCGTGGCGCGGGTGCGAAGCTCGCCGGCTTCGCTGACCAGCAGGTGTTCCAGGTCTACCGGCAACATGTTCTGGCGGGCGTAACCCTGCACCTTGGCGGTGTAGGCGGGGAGGTTGTCCAGGCGCTCCCGGGCTTCGCGCATGAGTTGCTTGAGGTCACTGGGCGCGCTCGCGGGCGCGGGCCTGGGATTTTCCAGGCGCCAGCGGCCTTGCGCGCCTTCGACATAGATTTCGGTGTTGTTGTTGATCCCGGGAATGGTCATGCGCCGCTGCCTGTCGGCATGCTCCTCGATCCCCATCAGCACTTGGTTGTCCTCGGTTTCGAACAGTCGACGCGCGGGTTGCGCCGGGCCGGGTTGGCGCGTCTGCGTCGGGAATGCGGACTTCTTTCTCCAGCGTTCGGCCAGTTCAGTGATATGGCGCAGGCCTTCCAGGAACGGCTCGACATGGGGCTGATCGAAGAATTGCGGGTAGCTGGCGTTCCAGGCCAGAAAGTCGCGGTGATAGTTCTGGTAGGTTGCGTGGCAGTCCTGAAGTACGCGCTCGCGCTGGGTCGCACTGGCGCGCACCTCCGTCAGATGGAGCTGGTTGTTCAGTGCACGGTCAAGCCGGCTTCGGCTTCCGGCGATGCCCCGTTGGAGCAGGATCCAGGAAACATCGATGGCGGCTTCGTAACGGTTGACGATTTCCAGGTAGTTGCCGACCTTCAGGAGCTCGGTGGTGGCCTGGCTGAATTTCTGCTGCACGACTTCTACGTCTTCCTGCACGTTGGCACGCTGTTCGGCCACGGTGATGCGCTTGTTCCAGGCCTCGACCTCTTGCATCACCCTGCTGGTTTCGTCGAGTTTCTTCACCAGTTTCAGGCGCACCTGTTTGCGTTGTTGCAAGAGCTGCAGGTGGCGCTGGATGTCCATGACGGGGGTGGATTCTATCTCGCTGCCAATCGCATCGATTCGCTCCAGATGCGCCAGCGCCTTGGGTTTGATGATGTTCAGCTCGTTGAGCCTGCGATCGACCTGCAGCCAGGCAACGCGGCTTTGCAGCCCCTTCAGGCGGGTCCGATTGTTGCCGGTGCTCAACTGGACCAGTGCCTCGAGGTCGGGGTACAGCTCGGTGGCGATTTCTCTTTCCTTCAGGTAGCGGGCGCGCAATTCGATGGTCAGCGCGTTGCGCGCCTCCGGGTCGACTGTCTGGTTGAAGCGGTTCTGCTGCGCCTGGGTGCCCGAGTTGAGGTTTTGCAGTTCGTAGAGCCTCCGGTCGGCGCTGATTTTGAGGGCTTGCTGGCGACGCAGGACCGGGTCGGTCCACCAGCGTGGCAGGTGTCGGCGGATGGCCGCAGGCCATAGCGGGTCGGCGAATTCGGCCAAATGCCCCAGCGCGGCGCCGCCCCCGGCTGCGGGGCTGATGATATTGACGCCGTAGAGCGCGCCGTGGGTGTCCCAGTTGCCAAAACCGTCGAGGGCAACCGGCTGTTTGTACGCGGAGTTGGCTTTGCCGGTCAGGCGCCAGGTATGCCGGCTTGCATCGAATATCACCGGATAAACCCGGCCGCTGTTGAGGATGAACGTGCCTTCGGTGTGGCGGTAGATACCGCGATAGATACCCTCGGTGCCTGGCGTCAGGCCGACCAGTGACAGCTCCCCCGCGTATTCGTAGCCGCTGAAGCGATCCACGGCGGTACGTCGACGCCCGCCCGGCGCGGCATGCAAGTGGCCGCTGGCGACCAGTTGTTTCAGTTGCCGTTGGTGGATCCGCGCACGTGCCGGGCCGGGTTTGAGGCTGGCGCCGGGCAGCAGGTCCATGGCGGCGTCGATCAGCGATTGCAGGAGCGATTCAAGCGCCTCCAGGCCCTCGGCGACCTGGTTGTGGAGAAAGGCCGCCACGGCCCGGTTGGCGCTGGTCCAGGCGTCATAGAGTGCGATCACCGTGCCCGCGAAAGGCAGCACGCCCAGCGCCATTTTGATGTAGTCGAAAACCCTCCCGCTCTCCAGCGCGGCCAGCTCCAGGCGCAGTTCCCGGTTGGAGCGCGAGGTGCTGCGGTGGGCCTGGATCAGGCGGCCCAGGTGCGCGTTGAGTTGCAGCGCCGCCAGCGACGTCGTGGCCGGCCAGGCCTGCTCGATACCGATCAAGCCGTCGAAATGACGAACGCAGGCCTCGTTGATACGGCTGACGTGGTAGTCCACCTCGCCCTCCAGCGCCCGGTCGGCCAGGTACGCCGCGATGCTGCTGTCGAACGCCAGGTTGAACAGCGCGATGCGCGCACTTTCCAGGCTGTCGTATTGGCGCAGGAAGATCGCGTCAGGGCAGTCAGGCAAATACAGCAGGGTCAGGCCGCTGACGCTTTCGTGGATGAACGTCACGCCGGACAGCGGCGTATTGCGATCGCCGGTGTCCTCACCGCCCGGCATCAGCATCGCCGGCAACAGGCTGACGCGTTTGCCGCCGGTATTGAACGCTTCGCTTGAACTGGCATCGATGGTCAGCGACAGGAGTTCATGCCCGGCCTGGGTGATATGGCGCTGGTGCCGGGCCGCTTCGCCGCGAATCGCCAGCATCAGCCGGATAGGCGCCAGCAAGCATTCCTGACGGTATTGCTGATGGAAAAGGGGCGCGTCCGCGGCGCCCAGCAAGGCATCGCGAATGCGTTGCTCGTAACGCCCGGCGAGGTCCAGTTCGCTGACGAAGCGGCGCAGGTATATGGCATCCAGGCCGGAGGCGAGCGTGGACTGGTCAGCGGAGTCACCCTCCGTGAGTACCAGCCCCATGAACTGCAGGCGGTTGGACATGCTGTGGTCGATGTTGCCCAGGGCCAGTTCCTGGAGGCTTATCAGGCTTCTGCTTTTACTGGGTTTGAGGACGAGCGTGAGCGGCGTCCCCGGGGCGCCTGATCCTGCAATCGCTTCCCTTACGAACTGGGTCGAATCGGGCAAGTCGAGATGAACCTGCACGGCGCTGCCCAGGGCGAAATCGCGGATCAGGCGGGCCGTGACCTGTCGCGTGGCGAAGTCCTCGCGGCGGGGAAGTTCGCGTTCCAGCAAGGCTTGGGAGCGTCGCGCGGCAGGGACGCAGGCCTTGATCAGGGCCCTGAATGACTGACGTTCGGAAGGCGCCAACTGACGCAGCCATTCGGGTTGTCCGCGGTTCAGGGCCAGGGATCGGTTTTGTTCAAGGAAGCGCTCATAGGCCAGGTCGCGAGCGGTATTGACCGGGACGTTCAGTTCATCGAGGACTGTGCGCCGCAGTTCCTCCCGTGCGCTCTGGTACTGCGCTTCATCGTTTGCGGCAAAGCGCTGGCGCAGTTCGAGCGCGGCCTGTTCGCAAGCGGCCAGTTGGCGTTGCAGGCCATAGTCGAACGCGTCCCCGACCAAGGGCGTGAGCAGCAGCTTGCGGGCGTCGTCGCTCGCCGACAGCTTGAAGAATTCCCGCTCCAGCGCCGTCACTGAAGCGAACTGCTGCAAGCCGCCCGCGCTGCCAGGCCAGAACAGCAACAGCGGACGGTCAGTCACGACGGTGTTGGCCTCGGTGCCGTGGGCGATGACCAGCACACCGTCCAGCGGTTGTGAGGTGATCTGTTGGTCGTCGCCGGTCATTTGCAGGGTCAGCGCGGCCGCAACCACCGGGATGCCGCGCTGCGCCGCGGTGGGTGAGCGGAGCAGCGCTTCGAGCATGTGCCACTCGTCGTCGCCGAGCTGTTTCATGGCGTGCTGGAGAGCGGCCTCGGCGCGCAGGCCGTCCTGGCGCGCCTGTTTCAGGTCGGCGTAGGCGTCCTGGGCCCGGCTGCGCAATTCGTGTAGCCAGGCGGTGTCGAGTAACGAAGAGGCCGCGCTGTCGGCGCGGCTCTGCGCCATGGACAGGGCGTTGAGCGTTTCTCTGAGCGATTGCAGTGTTGGCGAATCAGGGTCGTCCTGCTCGCCTGCCAGGGTTTCGAAGGCCCGCAGTTGCTGTTTGACCATGCCCAGGCGGGTGCTGAGCGCGATGTCCTGGTACAGGTTGCCAAAGTCGGTGTGGCGAGGGGATTCGCCATCGTCGGCAGCGTTGGCCTGCGAGTGAAACAGCGGCGGTTCGGCGAACAGGGTGTTGCTCGCTCGCGCGTTGTCGTAGGCGTCGACGGCGGCAAGGGGGGCGCTCGCGGTGGCCGCCGGCGCGGCGTCGCTGTTTTGTTGCAGGGGAGTGAGATAGCCAGCCCGCAGATGCCCCATCAATTGCCGGAAGGCGGCATCCAGCGGCGCGTCCTGGACTTGGTAGTCGATGGTGTTGCGCGGTCGCAGCTCGTTGCTGGTATAGGACCACAGCAGGCGCTGGCGGTGCAGAAGCTCGCTTTCCATCGCTGCCCGATCGGCAAACACCTGTAGCGCGGGGGTGTACGACGGCAGGTAGAGCACGTGGTCGGTGCCCTCGCTGGCGACGGTGATGACCAGCGCGCCCGGCAGCCTGAGCCTGCTGCCATCGGCCAGAACCAGTTGCAGCGTCTCGAAACCGCTGGACACGGCTGGTGTATCGGGGCGCGGCAGCGCCGTTTGTAGCGCTTGCCACTGGCGTGCGGTCAGCGTGCCATCGGCCACGGCGAGATCGCAGGCCGCCTGGAAGTGCGCGTGGTACTGCCGCGCCGCCCAACTGCGCCGGGACAGCGGGGTGCCGGGCGCCCGGCCATTCCAGTAGACGATCCACTGTCTGTTGAGGCTGCTGGTGAGTTCCAGGGTCTTGAGTGTCTCCAGCAGCGCCGTTGGCGACAGGCCATGCAGCGGGTGATCCGTGGGCAAGCCAAAGACGTCACTGGGCTGGTTCAGGGTCGGATCCAGCGGAAACTGCAGGACGAATACGGCGGCTTCATCAAGGCACAGGCGCTGACCGGTGTGGAAGCGCAGGCCGGCAAGATCGCTGTCCAGGCCCCAACGCTCGGTGATCTGTTGCCTGATCGCGCCACGGATTGCGGGAAGCTCGCTGAACAGCTCGAGCATGTGCTTACGGCATTCGTGCCAACGCGCCGAGGCGCTGGAAAACAGGTTTTCATCGTGGGGGAGGGGGGCGTCGAGATTCTGTTCAAAAGCGAAGTCGATCACGGTCAAGGTGTCGACGTGGTCTGGGGCGGGCATCGGGTTTACCTCGGGCTCGGCGAAAACAGGCCGTACTGGCGCTGTGGTCGGCGGATTTGAGGTCAAGCCGGGGAAGGACGGGCGGTACATAGGTATCCGCTCGGCGAGGTTCATGAAATTGTCACGGAACTGTGGCAGCGCGCCGGCACAAACATCATCACACTCGCGCTCTACTGGGGATTTCGTTTTCGGTGTTTTTCCATGCGGTTGTATTTATTTCTCCTGGCGCTGCTGAGCGCCTTTCCGTCGTTCGCCGCGCCGCGTTGCGACGTCCATGCGCCGGTCGAGCAGGCCGAGCTGAAGCAGGTCAGCCTGGCCTACCAGAGTGTCGGGCGCAGCACCGACCCGGCGCTGTTGCTGGTCATGGGGCTGGGCGGGCAGTTGATCCACTGGCCTGATGAAGTGGTCGAGGCCCTGTGTCGCCAAGGCTTCCGGGTGATCCGCTACGACAACCGCGATGTCGGTCTGTCGCGCTGGAACCGGCCGCCCGCCGATGCCAGCCTGACCTACGAACTGGTGCGCTATCGCCTCGGGTTGTCGGTGAGTGCGCCCTACACCCTCGAAGACATGGCCGAGGACGGCCTGGAGCTGATGCAGTATCTCGGCGAAAGCCGCTTTCATGTGTTGGGCGTGAGCATGGGCGGGATGATCGCCCAGCACCTGGCGGCGATGGCGCCGGAGCGGGTCGAGAGCCTGACGCTGATCATGTCCAGTTCCGGTGCCCAGGGCCTGCCGGCGCCAAGCGCGGCGCTGATCCAGCAATTGGCGCGGCGCGGCGCGCCCAACCGCGAGGTGGCGATCGAGCAACAGGCGGACCTGCTGGCGGCGCTGGGTAGCCCGCGGGTGCAGGATGATCGTCAGGCGTTGCTGCAACAGGCGGCGGTGTCCTACGACCGCGCGTTCAACCCCGAAGGGGTCAAGCGCCAGATCATGGCGATCCTCGCCGAACCCAGCCGGGTCGAGTTGCTCAACCGCCTGCGGGTGCCGGCGCTGGTGGTGCATGGCACCGCCGATCCGCTGTTGCCGGTGATGCACGGGGTGCACCTGGCGGCGCATATCCAGGGCAGCCAGTTGGCGTTGATTCCCGGGTTGGCCCACCGATTCCAGGAACCGTTCAAGGCCGCGTTGCTGGCGGCGGTGCTGCCGTATTTACAGGCGCACCGCAATGATTTCAGGCATCTCGCCCAACGTTAATGAAGGCGTACCCAGACACTCACCAGAATCGCCGCCGCCACCAGCCACGCCAGCGCGGCGAGGGCCAGTGAGGCTTCCAGGCGCAGGCGGTCGACGAGGAAATACAACGCCGCGAGGTAGACGAAGTACGGAATGATCGACCACATGCCGAACACGATGGTGGTCTTCAGGTCGTCCAGCGAGCGGCCCCTGCCGACGATGTAGTGGGCGATCAGGGCGAAGGTGGGAAACAGCGGCACCAGCCCGGCGATGTAGTAATTGCGGGTCTTGGCCAGCATTGCGAGGATCACCACCACGGCGGCGCCAAGACAGGCTTTGAGTATCAGGTCCATGTGGTTTTCCGCCTTGTCAGCCGAGGCCGTATTTCTTCACTTTGTCGAACAGGGTGGTCTTGGCCATGCCCAGCTCCTGGCTGGCCTGGCTGAGATTGCCCCCGGTGCGTTGCAGCGCGTCGCTGAGCAGGTTGCGCTCGAAGGCTTCCACCGCCTCGGCAAAGCCCACGCCCTGGGACGGGCTGGTGCCGCTCTTCTTGAACGCCGGCAAGCCGAGGGCGAAGCGCTCGGCGACGTTGCGCAGTTCGCGCACGTTGCCCGGCCAGTCATGGCTCATCAGGCGCGACAGGGTCTGGCTGTCCAGTTGCGGCGCCTCGCGGTCGAAGCGCAGGGACGACAGTTGGAGGAAGTGTTCGAACAATTGCAGGATGTCTTCGCGGCGCTCGCGCAACGGCGGCAGTTCCAGGGTGACGACGTTGAGGCGGTAGTACAGGTCGCTGCGGAACTGGCCGCTCTGGCCGAGGGCGTCGAGGTCGGACTTGGTCGCGGCGATCACCCGGCAATCCACGGCGATGCTCTGGTTAGAGCCGAGGCGTTCGAGGGTGCGCTCCTGCAACACCCGCAGCAGTTTGATCTGCAGGTTGATCGGCATGCTCTCGACCTCGTCGAGGAACAGCGTGCCGCCATTGGCGTGCTCGATCTTGCCGATCCGCCGCTTGCCCGCGCCGGTGAAGGCGTTGGCCTCATGGCCGAAGATTTCGCTTTCGAACAGGTTTTCCGGCAGGCCGCCGCAGTTCAGCGCGACGAAAGGCTGGGACTGGCGCCGGCTGAAGTCGTGCAGGCAGCGCGCGACCAGTTCCTTGCCGGTGCCGGTCTCGCCTTCGATCAGCACGTTGGCCGAGGTGTCGGCGACGTTGGCGATCAGCTCGCGCAGGTTCTGCATCGCCGGCGAACGGCCGATGATGCGGCCTTCCAGGGTGCTGCGCTCGGCCAGTTGGCGGCGCAGGGCGAACACTTCCCGGGCCAGGCCACGTTGTTCGAGCGCGCGGCGGACCACGTCGACCAGGCGCTCCGGCGAGAAGGGTTTTTCCATGAAATCGTAGGCGCCGTTGCGCATCGCGCCGACGGCCATGTCGATGTCGCCGTGGCCGGTGATCAGCACCACCGGCAGGCTGCTGTCGCGGGCCTTGAGGCGGCTGAGCAATTCCAGGCCATCGATGCCGGGCAGGCGGATGTCGCTGACGACGATCCCGGCGAAGTCGTCGCCGATCCGCTCCAGGGCCTGTTCGGCACTGCTCACGCCTTCGCTGGCGATGTCTTCCAGGGCCAGGGCCTGCTGGCAGCCAAGCAACACATGCGGGTCGTCTTCGACGATCAGGACGGTAAGGGGCGATGGGTTCATAAGGACTCGGCGGGTTCAGTGGCGGTTTTGACCAGCGGCAGGCTGATGACGAACGCGGTGCCGCCGTTGGCGGGGTGTTCGACGCTCAGGTTGCCGCCGGCGGCGGCCGCGAGGCTGGCGGACAGGGTCAGGCCCAGGCCGAGGCCATGCTCGCCCGGTTTGGTGGTGAAGAACGGTTCGAACAGGTGCTTGCGGGCTTCGTCGTCGATGCCGTGGCCGTTGTCGCGGACCCGCAGGCGGTATTTGTCGTCCTGGCGCTCGCCTTCCAGCCAGAGCTGCGGCAGCGGCACCGTGGCCATGGCGTCCAGGGCGTTGCCGATGAGGTTGACGAGAATCTGTTCCAGGCGGGTCTGGTCGATGGCCAGTTGCTGGTCGCTGTAGTTGCTGTGCAGCTTCAGGTGGCACCCTTCGATGCGCGCGTTGAGCACTTGCAGGGTAGCCTCGACGGCCTTGCTCAGCGAGGCCTGGCCGCGGTCGTCGCCGCGCCGGGCGAAGGAGCGCAGGCTGGCGGTGATGCGGCCCATGCGGTCGATCAGGTCGTTCATGGTCAGCAGGTTGGCGCTGGCGATTTCCAGCGAGCCGCGTTCGAGGAAGCGCACGGTGTTGCCGGACAAGGTGCGCAGCGCGGCCAGCGGCTGGTTCAGTTCGTGGGCGATGCTGGTGGACATCTGGCCGATGGCCGCGAGTTTTCCGGCCTGCACCAGTTCGTCCTGAGCGTGGCGCAGAGTCTGCTCGGCCTGGCGACGTTCGCGGATCTGCGCTTTCAGGCGGTCGTTGCTGGCGCGCAGGTCGGCGGTGCGTTCGGCGATCTTGCGTTCGAGCTGGTTGTTGGCTTCTTCCAGCGCCTCGCGGGCGGCCAGGCGGGTGGCGATCACCTTGCGTCGCTCGTTCCAGGCGATGGCGAGAATGGCCAGCAGGGCGAAAGCCACGGCTACCAGAACACCCTGGATGATCGATTCGCGGCGCAGGTCCTGCAGCGGCGTCAGCAGGGTGAAGTGCCAGGGCGTGTCGACCAGACGGCGAGTCTGCGCCAGGTAAGCGACTTCATGGGTGCCGTCATCGAGCCGAGCGTTGGCCGGGAAGGTCAGTTTCTCCAGGTCGTCGCCGAGTTTTTCCCGGCCCAGCGGTTGCAGCTCGTTGAGCGAGAACCAGTAGTACTGCAGGCTGCGGGCCAGGCGTTCCTTGAGTTCCGGGTTGAGCGGACGCACTGACTTCAGGCGTCGGGCCGGGTCGCTGGAGAGGATGATGATGCCGTTCTCGTCGCTGACGAAGGCTTCCAGGCGGGCGCGTTGCCAGCGTTCTTCGAGGGGTTCCAGGCGCACCTTTATCACCGCGACGCCAATGATCTTGCCGTGTTCTTCAAGACCGTGGGCCAGGTAGTAGCCCGGCTCGCCGGTGGTGCTGCCGATGCCGTAGAAACGTCCCGGCTGGCCGCGCACGGCGTCCTGGAAATAGGCACGGAACGACAGGTCTTCGCCGAGGAAGCTGTCGACATCGCGCCAGTTGCTGGAGGCCTGGACCCGGCCGCTGGTGTCGAGGACGAAGATCGCCCGGCTGCGGCTGCGCCGGTTGAGGCCTTCGAGGTATTCGTTGACCACTTGCCGGTGTTCGCCATCCGGTTCGGTCAGCAGCTTCGACACGCTGTCTTCCAGCTCCAGCAGGCTGGGCAGGTAGGTGTACTTGCTGATTTCGCTCTCGACGGTTCGCGCGTGCAGCTCTAGCTGGCGCTCGCCGTTGTCGCTCAAGGTGCGGATGCCGTTGTGTTCGCTGACCATGAAGCCGGCGACGCCCAGGCCGATCGTCAGCAGGAGGATCAGTGGGGGAATGATGAGCTGGCGAATCAGGCGGGGTTTCACGGCAAGGGCAGGCTTGGCTGGGCGAAAGAGCGTGGGATCGCATTTCATCACAGTGGCCTTATGACGACCAGCGCCCGCTGCCCGGCGAACACCGGACAGCGGGCTGCGGTCTGCTTAGTGCTGCAGGATCTTGCTGAGGAAGTGTTGGGTACGCTGGTCACGCACGCTCTGGTCACCAAAGAATTCTTCCTTGGTGCAGTCCTCGATGATGTTGCCCTTGTCCATGAAGATGACCCGGTTGGCGACCTTGCGGGCGAAGCCCATTTCGTGGGTCACGCACATCATGGTCATGCCTTCGTTGGCGAGCTGGACCATGACGTCCAGTACTTCACTGACCATTTCCGGGTCCAGGGCCGAGGTCGGTTCGTCGAACAGCATGACGATCGGGTCCATGGCCAGTGCGCGGGCAATCGCGACACGTTGTTGCTGGCCGCCGGAAAGCTGGCCGGGGTGCTTCCCGGCGTGGGCGCTCAGGCCGACGCGGTCGAGCAGGGCCAGGCCTTTCTTTTTCGCTTCGGCATCGCTGCGACCCAGCACTTTGCGCTGGGCGATGGTCAGGTTCTCGGTGATGGTCAGGTGCGGGAACAGCTCGAAGTGCTGGAACACCATGCCCACCCGCGAGCGCAGCTTCGGCAGGTTGGTCTTCGGGTCGGCGATGGAGGTGCCGTCGACGATGATGTCGCCTTTCTGGAACGGTTCCAGCGCGTTGACGCACTTGATCAGGGTCGATTTGCCCGAGCCGGACGGCCCGCAGACCACCACCACTTCACCTTTCTTGACCTCGGTATTGCAGTCGGTCAGTACCTGGAAGTCGCCGTACCACTTGTTGACGTTCTTGATGGAAATCATACGGTTATCCTTTTCTGCAGACGCTTGACCAGGAAGGAAGCGGAGAAGCTGATGACGAAGTACACGACGCCGGCGAAGATCAGGAACTCATTCGAGCGTCCGATGATGTCGCCACTGGCCCGTGCCGAGTTGAGAAAGTCCACCAGGCCGACGGTGTAAACCAGCGAGGTGTCCTGGAACAGGATGATGCTCTGTTGCAGCAGCAACGGGGTCATCTTGCGGAATGCCTGGGGCAGGATGATCAGGCGCATGGTCTGGCCGTAGGTCATGCCCAGCGCTTGTGCCGCGCCCATCTGGCCCTTGGCGATCGACTGCACGCCCGCACGGACGATTTCGCAGAAGTACGCCGCCTCGAACATCATGAACGCCACGACGCAGGAGGTGAACGCGCCGATCGGGGTGTCTTCGCCGGTGATCCAGCGCAGCACGAAGGGGACCGCCAGGTAGAACCAGGTGATCACCAGCAGCAGCGGGATGGAGCGGAAATAGTTGACGTAGGCACCGGCCAGGTTCGACATCAGCTTGTTCGATGACAGCCGCATCAGCGCCAGGATAGTGCCCAGCACGATACCGCCGACGATGCCCATGACCATCAGTTGCAGGGTCATGCGCATGCCGTTCCAGAGGCCCGGCAGGGCGGGAATGATCCCGCTGAAGTCCAGTTCCATCATTTACCTCCCACGGAGATCAGGCCCGGTACCGAAACTTTCTTCTCGACCATGCGCATGAGCAGCATCAGGCCCATGTTCAGGGTGAAGTAGATCAGCGTGGCGAGGGTGAAGGCTTCGAACAGGTTGGCGGAGAATTCGGCGGTCTGCTTGGTCTGCGCCAGCAGCTCCATCAGGCCGATCAGCGAGGCGACCGACGAGTTCTTGAAGACGTTGAGGAACTCCGAGGTGAGCGGCGGAATGATGATCCGGTAGGCCTGGGGCAGCAGCACGTTGCTGTAGATCTGCGAGAGGCTGAAACCCATGGCGCGGGCGGCGGCTTCCTGACCGCGGGGCAGGGCCTGGATGCCGGTGCGGACCTGTTCGCAGACCCGTGCGGCGGTGAACAGGCCGAGGCAGATGACCACGCTGATCAGTGCCGAGGTCGTCGGGTTGAGGTCCTGCTTGAACCATTCCTGCAGGCCTTCGGGCAACAGGTCGGGGACCAGGAAGTACCAGATGAACAGTTGCACCAGCAGCGGTACGTTGCGGAAGAGTTCCACGTAGCAGGTGGCGATACCCGATACCACGCGGTTCGGTACGGTGCGCATGACGCCGAGGACCGAGCCCAGCAGCAACGCGATGATCCAGGCGGCGATCGCAATGGCGATGGTCCAGCCCAGACCGGTGATGTACCAGTCGAGGTAGGTCTCGTCGCCCACGCCGGTGGACTTGAAGAATACGCCCCAGTCCCAGTTGTAATTCATCGGGGTCTCCCCTCAGATCAGTTGTTTCACGGGCACCTTCGAGCATCCGGGGGCGCGGGCGCCCTCGGATGAAAGGTTAGACACTAACTAAACGGGATTCAGGACTTCTTTTCGTCCGCGGCTTTGTCGGTAGGGTTGGCGATCAACGCCTTGAGCTCTTCGCTCATCGGGAAGCCGAGGTTCAGGCCTTTTGGTGGGACCGGCTGCTGGAACCACTTGTCGTAGATCTTGTTGATCTCGCCCGACTTGTAGAGCGCGACGATGGCCTTGTCGACCGCCGCCTTGAACGGTGCGTCGTCCTTGCGGACCATGCAGCCGTAGATTTCATAGGATTGCGGCGTACCGGTAACGACCCAGTCGGTCGGCTTCTTGGCCTTGGCCATTTCGCCTGCGAGCAGGGCATCGTCCATCATGAAGGCAACGGCGCGACCGGATTCGAGCATCTGGAACGACTCGCCGTGGTCCTTGGCCGAGATGACGTTCATCTTCATCTGCTTGTCGGCGTTCATGGCCTTGAGGATGCGCTCGGAGGTGGTACCGGCGGTGGTCACCACGTTCTTGCCGGCCAGGTCCGGGAAGTCCTTGTAGGCGGGTTGACCGTCCTTGACCTTGGTCAGCAGGCGGGTACCGACTTCGAAGATGCCGACCGAGAAGGCGACCTGCTGCTGGCGCTCGACGTTGTTGGTGGTGGAACCACACTCGACGTCAACGGTGCCGTTCTGGACCAGCGGGATGCGGGTCTGGGAGGTGACCAGGTTGTATTTGACGTTCAGGTTGGGAAGGTCCAGATCCTTTTTCAGGGTCTCGACGATTGCCAACTGGATGTCGTGGGAGTAACCGACCGGTTTACCCGAAGCGTCGGCGATGTAAGAAAACGGAATGGAAGCGTCCCGATGCCCCAGCGTAACGGTGCCCGAGTCCTTGATCTTCTTCAGGGTGCCGGTCAGTTCTTCGGCCATGACGGGCGAAGCGATCACAGCGGCCGCGATAGCGGCGCCCAACAGATGACGAACGATACGCATCTAATTTTCCTCGACGTTGTTTTTTTTATGAGGCCGTTGTCGGCCGTTTCGTTCAGCGAACACTGCAATAAAGCGTTTGCGCATTCGGGTACTGAGTGTAGAGCATGAGTCGTGCCAGGCGCTGACTTCGGTCATGAAGGCCCGGTTTTACTGGATAGCAGGGTTATTTGACGGGCGTTTGACAGGAGGCTGTGTACGGTAGGCCGAATCTTACGAAGGTTGGCGTTCGGAAAGCCGAACGAAGGCGGCGATGGGGTTGACGCGGAACTTGTGAGAGTGGCTGTTAGCCGCGATGGGCTGCTCCCACGGGTTCCGTGTCAACCGCCGCGATTCAGGCAGCCTGCACCCGACCACGCTTCAGCTCGACCCGCTGCAGATACTCACGCAGCGCCTGCTGTTCCGAGGCGCTCAGGAACAGCCCCAGTTTGCTGCGGCGCCACAGAATGTCGTCGGCGTTCAGCGCCCATTCTTCGCGGCACAGGTAATCCACTTCACGGCTGAACAGGCCACCACCGATGGCTTCGCCCAGATCTTCCGGACCTTGCGCGCCTTCCAGCAGCGCCAGGGTACGGCTGCCGTAGGTCAGCGCCCAGCGTTTGGCCAGGGCGGCAGGCAGCCAGCCGTGGCGGGCGAGGATTTCGTCGCAAAGGGCTTGCGGCGTGCTCATGCCTTCACCGCCGGGCAGCGGTGCGGTGGCGGTCCAGCTTCCGGTCATTTGGGTAAACCAGGGGGCCAGTTCGCCCATGGCCGATTCGGCCAGCTTGCGGTAGGTGGTCAGTTTGCCGCCGAACACCGACAGCAGTGGCGCCTGGCCGTTTTCCGAAGACAACGCCAGGGTGTAGTCGCGGGTGACCGCCGAGGGGTTGTCCGACTCGTCGTTGCACAGCGGACGCACACCGGAATAGGTGTGGAGGATGTCGCTGCGGCTGAGTTGATGATTGAAGTGCTGGTTGACCACGTTGAGCAGGTAGTCGGTCTCGGCTTCGGTGATTGCCACCTGAGCGGGATCGCCGCTGTATTCGCGGTCGGTGGTGCCGATCAGGGTGAAGCGTTCCAGGTAAGGAATGCAGAACACGATGCGCTGGTCTTCGTTCTGCAGGATGTAGGCATGTTCGCCTTCGTACAGCTTCGGCACGATCAGGTGGCTGCCCTGGATCAGGCGGATGCCGTAGGGCGCGTCGAGCTTCAGGTCATCCTTGATGAACTTGGCCACCCACGGGCCGGCGGCGTTGACCAGCGAGCGGGCCTGGATGGTCTGCTGGCTGCCGTCGGCGCGTTCGACCTGCACGTTCCACAGCTTGCCGCTGCGACGCGCGCTCAGGCAGCGGGTGCGGGTGAGGATGTGCGCGCCGCGCTCACGGGCGGCCATGGCGTTGAGCACCACCAGGCGGGCATCGTCCACCGCGCAGTCGGCGTATTCGAAACCGCGGGTGATGGCCGGCTTGAGCGGGCTGCCCGGGCCGAAGCGCAAGCTGCGCGAGGCGCCAAGTTGCTTGCGCTTGCCCAGGTTGTCGTAGAGGAACAGGCCGGCACGGATCATCCAGCCCGGACGCAGGTGAGGGCGGTGCGGCAGAACGAAACGCATCGGCTTGACGATGTGCGGAGCCTTGGCCAGCAGCACTTCGCGTTCGGCGAGGGCTTCGCGCACCAGGCGGAATTCGTAATGTTCGAGATAGCGCAGGCCACCGTGGATCAGCTTGCTGCTGGCCGATGAGGTGTGGCTGGCGAGGTCGTCCTTTTCGCAGAGGAACACCGAAAGACCGCGTCCGGCAGCGTCGGCGGCGATGCCGACACCATTGATGCCACCACCGATGACGGCAACGTCATAGATTTCGGCAAGGATGGGGGAGCTGGAATTGGACACGGCGCGGCCTCTTGTAAAGTCGTTCTGGTATCTTTTCTGAACATTAATGTTCGTATTCGAAAATGTTAGCCGAACGGAAAGCCGCCGACCAGTGACTTTCCATAGAAAATACTGATCTGGTTACAAATAAGTGAAAAAAACCGAACATTGAAACCGCCACCCTTACGATGGCGGTTGCGGGGCCGTCACACCACTTCGAGGCGGATCTTGTTCTGGTTGAGCAACTGGCTCAGGGCGGCGACGGGAGCCTGGTCGGTTACCAGGCAGTCGATCAGGCTGATCGAGCCGAGGCGGACCATGGCGTTGCGGCCGAACTTGCTGGAGTCGGCGGCGAGGATCACTTGCCGGGCATTGGCGATGATCGCCTGGGAAACGCGCACTTCCTGGTAGTCGAAGTCCAGCAGGCTGCCGTCTTCGTCGATGCCGCTGATGCCCACCAGGGCGAAATCGACCTTGAACTGGTTGATGAAGTCGACGCTGGCCTGGCCCACCACACCGCCGTCGCGGCGCACATTGCCGCCGGCCAGCAGCACTTCGAAGTCGTCCTTGGCACTGAGGATCGAAGCGACATGCAGGTTGTTGGTGATGATTTTCAGGTGATTGTGGTTGAGCAAGGCGCGGGCGATGGACTCGGTGGTGGTGCCGATATTGATGAACAGCGAGGCGTTATCGGGGATCTGCCGGGCCACGGCTTCGGCGATGCGCTGTTTCTCATCGCGCATCTGGTCGGCGCGCATGGCGTAGGCGGTGTTTTCGATGCTGGAGTCGTAGGCCGCGCCACCGTGATAGCGCCGCAGCAGATTGACCTCCGCCAGTTGGTTGATATCGCGGCGGATGGTTTGCGGGGTGACGACGAACAATTGCGCCATTTCTTCGATACTGACGTAGCCGCGTTCGCGGACCAGTTCGAGAATTTGTTGTTGGCGGGGAGGCAGATTCATGGGCGTCCTTCAGGGGCGGCCGAAAAATGCTGCAATGATGCCGTAGGAAGTAGCCGGGGACCAGCCTGAGTGCGGCAGCCGCGTAGCACAGGGCGCATCCATTGCGGATGCGCCCTGTACGCACTGCTTACTCTTCGTGGGGTTCCCAGTCGCGCGTGCGATCAACGGCCTTGAGCCAGCCGCTGTAGAGTTTTTCCTTCTCCGCTTCCGCCAGTTGCGGGGTGAATTCGCGCTCGATCAGCGCCTTGCCGCGCAATTCGTCCAGGCCGCTCCAGAAGCCACAGGCCAGGCCCGCCAGGTAGGCGGCGCCGAGGGCGGTGGTTTCGCGCATCTGCGGACGCTCGACACAGGTGCCGAGGATGTCGGCCTGGAATTGCATCAGGAAATTGTTGGCTACCGCGCCACCGTCCACGCGCAGCGCGCTGAGGCGTTGGCCGCAGTCCTGCTGCATGGCGTCGAGGACATCGCGGGTCTGGAATGCGATCGACTCCAGTGCGGCGCGGATGATGTGGTCCACCTTGACCCCGCGGGTCAGGCCGAACAGCGCGCCACGGGCGTAAGGATCCCAATAAGGTGCGCCAAGGCCGGTGAAGGCCGGCACCAGGTACACGCCGTTGCTGTCCTTGACCTTGCTGGCGAAGTACTCGGTGTCGTGGGCGTCGTTGACGATCTTCAGTTCGTCGCGCAGCCACTGCACGGTGGAGCCACCGTTGAACACGGCGCCTTCCAGTGCGTAGGCCACTTCGCCACGCGGGCCACAGGCGATGGTGGTCAGCAGGCCGTGGGAGGACTGCACGGCTTTGTCGCCGGTGTTCATCAGCAGGAAGCAGCCGGTGCCGTAGGTGTTCTTGGCCTGGCCTGGCTCCACGCACATCTGGCCGAACAGCGCGGCCTGCTGGTCGCCGGCGATACCGGCGATGTCGATGCCGCTCTTGGTCTTGCCGTAGATTTCCGAGGACGAACGAACTTCGGGCAGCATCTTCCGCGGGATGCCCAGCACTTCCAGCATCTTGTCATCCCACTGCAGCGTGTGGATGTTGAAGAGCAGGGTGCGCGAGGCGTTGGTGTAGTCGGTGACGTGAACCTTGCCGCCGGAGAATTTCCAGATCAGCCAGCTATCGACGGTGCCGAACAGCAGGTCGCCGCGCTCGGCGCGCTCGCGGGCGCCTTCGATATTGTCGAGGATCCACTTGAGCTTGGTGCCGGAGAAGTAGGGGTCGGTGACCAGGCCAGTGGTTTCGCGGATGTAGTCCTGCAGGCCGTCGCGCTTGAGCTGTTCGCAGATCTCGGTGCTGCGTCGGCACTGCCAGACGATGGCGTTGTACACCGGGCGACCGGTTTCCTTGTCCCAGACCACCGTGGTTTCACGCTGGTTGGTGATACCGATGGCGGCGACCTGGTCGTGGCTGATGCCCGCCTGAGCCAGGGCTTCGACCATGGTTGCGCTCTGGGTGGCGAAGATTTCCATCGGGTCGTGCTCGACCCAGCCGGCCTGCGGGTAGTGTTGGGCGAACTCGCGCTGGGAGGTGCCGACCACGTTGGCATCGCGGTCGAAAATGATGGCCCGCGAACTGGTCGTGCCCTGGTCGAGGGCAATGATGTAGTTCTTGTTCTGACGGTCTGTCATGTCGTTGGCCTTGCAGTGAAATAGGTTGGAGTCAGGGCAGCTCTGTCCGCGTGCGGATCAGGAAGTCTGGGTGTTGCCCTGGGTCTTGTCGTCGGTCGGGGTGCTGGCAGCGGCGCTGGGCAGGCTTCGGGCGAACACGCCGCGGTACAGGGCGGCGCCAAGGCCCGCTCCCATGATCGGCGCGAAAACCGGAACGAGGAAGTAGGGAATATCACGGCCGCCGGTGAAGGCTACTTCGCCCCAGCCAGCCAGGAATGTCATCAGTTTGGGGCCGAAATCACGTGCCGGGTTCATCGCGAAGCCGGTCAGCGGGCCCATGGCGCTGCCGATCACGGCGATCAGCAGGCCGATCAGCAGTGGGGCGAGGGCGCCGCGCGGCAGGCCGTTGTTGTCATCGGTGAGGGCCATGATCACGGCCATGAGAATCGCGGTGATGATCACTTCAACGAGGAACGCCTGACCGGTGGACAGCGCCGGGTGCGGGTAGGTGGAGAACACCGAGGCCAGTTCGAGGCTGGCCTGGCTGCCGCGAATCATCTGGTGGGTTTGTTCGTAATCGAAGAACAGGCTGCTGTAGAGCGTGTAGACCAGCGCCGCGCCGCAGAAGGCGCCGGCGATCTGGGCGACGATGTAGAACGGCAGCTTGCCCTTCTCGAAACCGGCGAACAGGCACAGCGCGATACTCACGGCGGGGTTCAGGTGCGCGCCGGAAATCCCGGCGGTGAGGTAGATCGCCATGCTGACGCCCACCCCCCAGATGATGCTGATTTCCCACAGGCCGAAGCTGGCACCCGCCACCTTGAGCGCGGCAACACAGCCAGTACCGAAGAAGATCAACAGTGCGGTGCCGAAGAATTCGGCCATGCATTGGCTGGACAACGTCGGTTGTTGTAGAGCAGTCGTCATTCGATACCTCGGTTTTTGTTGTTGTGAGGCGCAGTGAGCGCTCGACAGAAACCCGAACGAAATCCCCATTTCGGTCAGGCAGACGATAGAAATGCACCTTATAAGGGCATCACCGATATTCAGATTCGAAAAAATATAGACAAGAAACGCTGATGTCAAAGGTCGAAAGTGAACTGTCATTCATAATCTGACTGCCGGCCTACGAGTTGTCATGTTCGTGTCCTACAGGCCAATGGTTGTGGCACACGATTTGTCCTACAGTAGCCGCCGAATACAGAACGAATGTTGGAGCCCCGCATGACCCCTGCTCTGGACCTGTTGAAGAAAGTTCGCGCCGAACACCGCATTCACAGTTATGAACACGACCCCAAGGCCGCGTCCTACGGCCTGGAGGCTGCTGAAAAACTCGGTCTGGACCCCAAGCGGGTGTTCAAGACCCTGCTGGCCAGCAGTGAGAAGGGCGAGTTGCTGGTGGCGGTGGTGCCGGTGGGCGGCAGCCTCGATCTGAAGGCACTGGCCCAGGCGGCGGGCGTGAAGAAGTGCGAAATGGCTGACCCCGCCGCAGCGCAGCGTTCAACGGGCTACTTGTTGGGCGGAATCAGCCCGCTGGGTCAGAAGAAACGTCTGCGCACTTTTATCGACCAATCGGCCGAGGCTCACGAGACGATTCATGTCAGCGCCGGACGGCGTGGGCTGGAGGTGGAGCTGGCGGCTGCGGTACTTGCTGAGCACACCCAGGGCAAGTTCGCGGATATTGGTCGCGAATAGAAACGGGGATGCCCCAACGAAAAGGCCGCCACGATTGTGGCGGCCTTTTTTGTATCAGCTGACCGAGCCGTATCGGCGAACGCCGCTCTCGCCAGCCGGCAACCTCGCTTCGACACTGCCTGAAGCAGCGAACAGCACCAGGTGATCCGCCGCAACGGCAATCCCGACGTCCTGGCCAATCTGGTAATCGATATGGCTCGGGAAGATCGCTTCGAGCTGGGTGCCGGTGCCCAGTTGCAGGCGGTACAGCGTTGAGGCGCCCTGGAAGCTCTTGCCGTTGATCCGCGCGCTCAGGGTACTGTCCGGGGCATGGATGATGTCATCAGGCCGCAACAGCACATCCACCGCGCCGCCGACCGGCAGCGCATAGGCGCGGTTGCCGCGCAGCGTGCCGAGTTCGGTCTGGACCGTCTCCGGGTCGAGCAACTGGCCGCGAATGAAATAGCCCTGACCGATGAAGCTGGCAACGAACGGGGTCGCCGGCTCGTGGTACAGGTTGTAGGGCGTATCCCACTGCTCCAGCCGGCCTTCCTTGAAGACGCCGACATGGTCGCTGACGGCGAAGGCTTCTTCCTGGTCGTGTGTCACCAGGATCGCACTGGTGCCGCGGCTCTTGAGGATGTCGCGGACTTCGTGGCTGAGGCGCCGGCGAAGTTCCACGTCGAGGTTGGAGAAGGGTTCGTCCAGCAGCAGCAACTGCGGCTCGGGTGCCAGGGCGCGGGCCAGGGCGACCCGTTGCTGCTGGCCACCGGAAAGCTCGTGCGGGTAGCGCCCGCCGAGGCCGTCGAGCTTGACCAGTTCGAGCATCTCCTTGACCACCTGCTGCTTGTGCGGGTGTTTGCCGATGCCGAACGCGACGTTGTCCGCCACCGTCAGGTGTGGGAACAGCGCGTAGTCCTGGAACACCATGCCGATTCGGCGTTTCTCCGGCGCCAGGGTGAACCCAGCCTTGGAGATGGTCTCGCCGGCCAACTGGATGTCGCCATCGTGGATCGGCTCGAAGCCGGCGATGGCGCGCAGGGTGGTGGTCTTGCCGCAACCCGAGGAGCCCAGCAGGCAGCCGATGTCACCGGCGTTCAGGTGCAGGTTGAGGTTCTGGACGATGCGCGCCTCGCCATAGCCGCAGGCGAGGTTGCGCAGGTTGAGCAATAGGGGACGACTCATGCGTGGTGGTAGGCCGGTTCAACAAGGAATTCGAGAAGCGCCTTCTGTGCATGCAGACGGTTTTCCGCCTGGTCCCAGGCGACCGAACGAGGGTCGTCGAGCAGGTCCACACTGATTTCCTCGCCACGGTGGGCGGGCAGGCAGTGCATGAACAGGGCATCGGGGGCTGCCAGGTCGAGCAGTGCGCGGTTGACCTGATAAGGCGCGAACCGCTCCAGGCGCCGTGCAGTTTCCTCTTCCTGGCCCATGGAAGTCCAGACATCGGTGCTGACCAGATGTGCACCGCGTACCGCTTCCTTCGGGTCGCGGACGATCTGCACGCGGTCACCGGCCTGGGCGACGAATTTCGGGTTCGGCTCGTAGCCTTCCGGGCAGGCGATGCGCAACTGGAAGTCGAACTGGATGGCCGCTTCTATATAGCTGTTGCACATATTGTTGCCGTCGCCGATCCAGGCCACGGTCTTGCCCTGGATCGAGCCGCGGTGTTCGAGGAAGGTCTGCATGTCGGCCAGCAACTGGCACGGGTGCAGGTCGTCGGACAGGCCGTTGATCACCGGAACCCGCGAATTGGCGGCGAATTCGGTCAGGGTGCTGTGGGCAAAGGTACGGATCATGACCGCATCGAGCATGCGCGACATGACGATGGCGCAGTCGCCGATCGGCTCGCCACGGCCCAGTTGGGTATCGCGCGGGGACAGGAAGATGGCCTGGCCGCCGAGCTGGATCATGCCGGCTTCGAAGGACAGCCGGGTACGGGTCGAGGATTTCTCGAAGATCATGCCCAGCACGCGGTTTTTCAGGGGCTCGAAGAGTACGCCGCGGTTACGCAGGTCTTTCAGCTCGATCCCTCGGCGGATCACACTGACCAGTTCTTCGGCGGTGAAATCCATCAGGGAGAGAAAGTGCCTAGCGCTCATCATTGACTACCTTTTTGCAACAGACCGCAGATCAGCAAAAACCGGTTTTTCGGAAACACGGATGAGACCTGCGGCGAAAGCCGCACGGGGCGACGAAATAGGGGAAGGCGCAATACTATAATTAAATGTCGCGTCTTACCAAGTGGGGCTGCATCCATGGCGTGAGCCGGGGATTTGGGCAAGCCGTTGGTCTGCTTCTTTTTCCAGAGCAAGAGAGCTTTTTACACTGCCCCAGACGGGCTTGGCAATGAATCGGCCAGGCTTTGTCGGTCATCTGGAACCATCGTTCCTCCTGATGCCCGGGGATTCACGCCGCGAAGGTCGCTGGCAGCCCGCGCATGCCGGGGCCATAGTCGGGGACGGCACTCCCCCCTGATCCGAGAACAAGAGGCGGCCATGACCAAGACCGTGCACCACCGAGCCTGTCACCTGTGCGAGGCCATCTGCGGCCTGACCTTCGAGCTTGATACCGAGGAGGGCGGCGCCCCGCGTATCACCTCGATCAAGGGCGATGCCCAGGACAGTTTCAGTCGCGGCCACATCTGCCCCAAGGCGGTGGCGCTGCAGGACATTCAGAACGACCCCAATCGCCTGCGCGGGCCGGTCGTCCGTGTTGGCGACCAATGGCTGCCCATTCCCTGGGAAGAAGCCTTCGAGCTGACCGCCCGCAAGCTTTACGACATCCAGCAGCGACACGGCCAGAATGCCGTCGCGGTCTACCAGGGCAACCCGAGCGTGCACAACTACGGGCTGATGACCCACAGCAACTACTTCCTCGGCCTGCTCAAGACCCGCAACCGCTTTTCCGCGACGTCGGTCGACCAATTGCCGCATCACCTGACCAGCTACCTGATGTACGGGCACGGCCTGTTGCTGCCGATCCCGGACATCGACCACACCGATTTCATGTTGATCCTCGGCGGCAACCCGCTGGCCTCCAACGGCAGCATCATGACCGTGCCGGATGTCGAGAAGCGGCTGAAGGCGCTCCAGGCGCGCGGCGGCAAGCTGGTTGTGGTCGATCCGCGGCGCAGCGAAACCGCGGCGATGGCGGATCAGCATCTGTTCGTCCGTCCGGGAGGCGACGCGGCGCTGCTCTGTGGCGTGCTCAACACCCTGTTCGAGGAAAACCTGACCCGCGTGACGCATTTGCCGGTCAACGGCCTGGATCAGGTTCGCGAGGCCCTGCAGTCGTTCACGCCGGAGATCATGAGCCTGCTGTGCGGTATCGATGCGGGGCTGATTCGGCAGCTGGCGCGGGACTTCGCGGCGGCGGACAAGGCGGTGTGTTATGGGCGCATGGGGGTGTCGACCCAGGCGTTCGGCACGCTTTGTCACTGGTTGGTGCAGTTGATCAACCTGGTCAGCGGTAACCTCGACCGCGTCGGCGGCGCGCTGTGCACCGAACCTGCGGTGGACCTGGTGGCGACCACCAGCGGCGGGCATTTCAATCAGTGGCAGAGCCGGGTATCCGGGCTGCCTGAATATGGCGGCGAGCTGCCGGTGTCAGCCTTGGCTGAAGAGATGCTCACCGAAGGCGAAGGACAGGTACGCGCGCTGGTGACCGTGGCCGGCAACCCGGCGTTGTCCACGCCCAATGGCCGACAGCTCGAACAAGCGCTGGACGGCCTGGAGTTCATGCTCAGCATCGATCTCTATATCAACGAGACCACGCGCTACGCCGACCTCATCCTGCCATCGACCTCCGCACTGGAGAACGATCACTACGACACCACGTTCAACCTGTTCGCGGTGCGCAACGTTTCTCGCTTCAACCGGGCGATCCTGCCCAAGCCCCAGGGCGCGCTGCATGACTGGGAGATTTTCGTCGGCCTGGCACGGGCCTTCGCGGCGATCAGCGACAAACCCCTCAAACCGACCCTGCCGCCCGCGCAGATGATTGATCTGGGCCTGCGCGGCGGGCGTTACGGGGAAGGTTCGGCGTTCGGCCTGTCACTGGAGACGCTCGACCAGCACCCGCATGGCATCGATCTGGGCCCTTTGCAGCCCAATCTGAGCGGACGCCTGAAAACCGCGAGTGGCGCCATCGAAGCGGCCCCGGCGGAGATCCTCGCCGACCTGCAGCGCTTTGCCGCGCAACAGCCACCCAGCGCCGCGCAGTTGCTGCTGATTGGCCGGCGCCATGTGCGCAGCAACAATTCCTGGATGCACAACTATCATCGACTGGTCAAAGGCAAGCCCCGCCATCAATTGTTGATGCACCCGGAGGACCTGGCCGGGCGCCAATTGCAGGATGGGCAGCGGGTGAGGGTGACGTCGCGGGTCGGCAGCATCGAGGTGGATGTGCAGGCCAGCACCGACATGATGCGCGGCGTGGTCAGCCTGCCCCACGGTTTCGGCCACGCCAGGCCCGGCGTGCTGCTGGACATCGCGCGGGCGCAGTCCGGGGCCAGTGCCAACGACCTGACCGATGACCGTCTGCTCGACGCGTTGTCCGGCAATGCGGTGCTCAACGGTGTGCCGGTGGAGGTGGTTGCTGCATGATTGTCGGCAAGGCCGAGCGTCGTGCTCGGCTTTCCGATACAATTCGCCACCGTGCCGACAACCAGGTCGGAAAGTTCAGCCGAGGTGCTTCATGGATATCATCGAAACAATCAAAGAGCAGATCGCCAACAACACCGTTCTGCTTTACATGAAAGGCTCGCCGAATGCCCCGCAGTGCGGCTTTTCGGCAAAAGCGGCGCAAGCCGTAATGGGCTGCGGCGAGAAGTTCGCTTACGTGGACATCCTGCAGAACCCGGAAATTCGCGCCAACCTGCCGAAGTACGCCAACTGGCCAACCTTCCCACAACTGTGGGTGGCCGGTGAGCTGGTCGGCGGTAGCGACATCATGATCGAGATGGCCGCCAATGGTGAGCTGCAGACCCTGATCAAAGAAGCTGCTGCCAAGGCCAAGGCTTCCGAAGCCTGATCACCTGCCAGCCGTCATGAAGAGCCCCGCGATGCGGGGCTTTTTCATATCTGGTGCCTCTGAATGAAAAAAAGCGCCGCGGCCCTTGAAGGCGCGCGGCGCTTTTATCTTGCAACTGGGAGCTTGAAGCTCGCGGCTGCGCTACTCACCCATCTGCGATTGCAGGTAGTTTTCCAGACCAACCTTGTCGATCAGGCTCAACTGGGTTTCCAACCAGTCGATATGCTCTTCCTCGGCCTCGAGGATGTCTTCCAGCAGTTCGCGGCTACCGAAGTCTCCAGCGGTTTCGCAGTGAGCGATGGCGGCTTTCAGGTCGATCAGGCCTTTCTGCTCGATCTTCAGGTCACATTCCAGCATTTCGCGGGTGTGCTCGCCGATCAGCAGCTTGCCCAGGTCCTGGACGTTGGGGATGCCTTCGAGGAAGAGAATGCGCTTGATCAGTTTGTCAGCGTGCTTCATCTCGTCGATGGATTCTTTGTATTCGTGCTTGCCGAGTTTTTCCAGGCCCCAGTCTTCGTACATGCGCGCATGCAGGAAGTATTGGTTGATCGCGACCAGCTCGTTTCCGAGGATCTTGTTGAGATGCTGGATGACGCTTACGTCGCCTTTCATGATTGAGGTCCTGCTCTTCAAGTGTGCCAATAAGCAGGAGTTTGAGCCTGGCAACTTTCTCTGTCAAACCTAAGTTATTGAATAATAAGTGAAAATTAATCGGAATAAGAATGTTTGTGTTCCGCGTTTTACACCTAACTAGTTGAATTATGGGAATAAAAAAACCGGACACTAGGTCCGGTTCTTTATAAATGGGGAAAAGATTTTTTCAGGCGGCGGAGAATTCCACGGGATAAGGCAGGGCAGAAGCCTGGCTGGCCTGGATTTCAGTCAGGGTCTCGCGGACGACCTGCTTGGCAACACACGCACACTTGCCACATTGGCTGGCCACGTTGGTGGCGGCGCGGACTTCCTTGTAGCTACAGCATCCTTCATAGATCGCATCGCGGATCTGTCCGTCGGTTACACCAACACAAAGACACACATACATAGAAGAAGACCATCAGGGTGGCGGACTCAATGGAACGAAGCTTAATGTTAATGAGAATGCTTGTCAAAACTCTTCTTGTGAGCCGCGAGATAGAGCGACCGCCGGTAGGTCAAACTGTCTGATCGCCATTACTCGGCGTCCCGCGCAGCGCGGTGTATGATGCCCAACTCGTGTCAGGCGACTTCGATCGCCTGCGTAGTTAGTTTCACACCATCAGGAGAAATCGAATGAGCGTGCTCGTTGGCAAAAAAGCCCCGGACTTCACCGTCGCCGCAGTACTGGGCAATGGCGAAATCGTCGACAGCTTCAACTTGGCTTCGGCTATCAAGGGCAAGTACGGCCTGGTGTTCTTCTACCCGCTGGACTTCACTTTCGTCTGCCCGTCCGAGCTGATCGCGCTGGACCACCGCATCCCTGACTTCCAGGCGCGCAACGTCGAAGTCATCGGCGTCTCGATCGACTCGCACTTCACCCACAACGCCTGGCGTAACACCCCGGTCAACAACGGCGGTATCGGCCAGGTCAAATACACCCTGGCAGCCGACATCTCCCACGAAATCTGCAAAGCCTACGACGTTGAGTCCGAAGGCGGCGTAGCCTTCCGTGGCGCGTTCCTGATCGACACCAACGGTGTCGTCCGTTCGCAGATCGTCAACGACCTGCCACTGGGCCGTAACATGGACGAGCTGCTGCGTCTGGTCGACGCCCTGCAATTCCACGAAGAGCACGGCGAAGTCTGCCCTGCCAACTGGAAAAAAGGCGACAAGGGCATGACCGCTTCGCCAGAAGGCGTTGCTGCTTACCTGAGCGAGAACGCTGGCAAGCTGTAATTCGCCACGCACAAAAAAACCGGCTCACGTGGCCGGTTTTTTTGTGCGTTGAAAACGACTCACTCGTCGAAATCGTGCCAGCCGCCCATTTCTTTCCAGCGGTTGACGATGCCGCAGAACAGCTCGGCGGTCTTCTCGGTGTCGTAGCGGGCGGAATGCGCCTCGCGGCCATCGAAGTCGATATCGGCGCTCTGGCAGGCCCGTGCCAGGACGGTCTGGCCATAAGCGAGGCCGGCGAGGGTGGCGGTGTCGAAGCTGGAGAACGGATGAAACGGGTTGCGTTTCATGTCGGTGCGCGCCACGGCAGCGTTGAGGAAGCCGAGGTCGAAGCTGCTGTTATGGCCGACCAGGATCGCCCGCTTGCAGCCATTGGCCTTCAGTGCCTTGCGCACGCCGCGGAAGATATCGGTCAGCGCCGCTTCTTCACTCACTGCCATGCGCAGCGGGTGATCGAGCTTGATCCCGGTGAATTCCAGGGCCGCCTGTTCGATATTGGCGCCTTCGAAGGGCTCTACGCGGAAGAAATAGGTGTGTTCCGGGAACAGGAAGCCCTTTTCATCCATGCCGATGGTCACCGCGGCGATTTCCAGCAGCGCGTCGGTGGCGCTGTTGAAGCCGCCGGTCTCGACATCCACCACGACGGGCAGATAGCCACGGAAACGTTCTGCCATCGGGTGGCGCGAACCACCGCCAAGACCTTCCTGGTCGTCGAACTGATCGTCACTCACGCGTTTTCCTCCAGCAGGCGCCAGCGCAGTTGCTCACCGGCGCGCAGCGGGACGACAGTCTGCTCACCGAAGGGCAGGCTGTCGGGTGCGGTCCAGCTTTCGCGGACCAGGGTAATGGTGTCGGTGTTCGCTGGCAGGCCGTAGAACGCCGGGCCGTGCAAGCTGGCGAACCCTTCGAGTTTGTCCAGGGCATTGCGCTGTTCGAAGGCCTCGGCGTACATCTCGATCGCCGCATAGGCGGTGTAGCAGCCGGCGCAGCCACAGGCGGCTTCCTTGGCGTGACGGGCGTGCGGTGCCGAGTCGGTGCCGAGGAAGAACTTGCTGTTGCCACTGGTGGCGGCGTCGAGCAGGGCGACCTGGTGGGTGTTGCGCTTGAGGATCGGCAGGCAATAGAAGTGCGGGCGAATACCGCCGACCAGCATGTGGTTGCGGTTGTACAGCAGGTGCTGGGCGGTGATGGTCGCACCGACGTTGGCCGGGGCTTCGCTGACGAACTGCGCGGCATCGGCGGTGGTGATGTGTTCGAAGACCACTTTCAGCGTCGGGAAACGCTCGACCACGCGACGCAGGTGCTCGTCGATGAACAGCTTCTCGCGGTCGAACACGTCGACCTCGCTGTGGGTCACTTCACCGTGCACCAGCAGCAGCATGCCGACTTCGGCCATGGCTTCGAGCACCGGGGAAATCTTGTCGATGCTGGTAACGCCGGAATCCGAGTTGGTGGTGGCACCGGCCGGGTACATCTTGGCAGCATGGACGAAGCCGCTGGCCTTGGCGGCGCGGATTTCTTCCGGCTGCGTGCGGTCGGTGAGGTACAGCACCATCAGCGGCTCGAAACGGCTGCCGGCCGGACGGGCGTCGAGAATACGCTGGCGATAAGCGCCGGCTTCGTCGGCATTGCGTACCGGCGGGACCAGGTTAGGCATGATGATGGCGCGGGCAAAGGTGCGCGCCACGTCAGCGACGGTGTGAGGCAGGACGGCTCCATCGCGAAGATGGATGTGCCAGTCGTCGGGACGCAGGAGGGTCAGGCGGTCGGACATTGGGGATTCCAGGCGGTTCGAACTCTGGGCGAATGCTACCGGAAAAGCCTGGGCCGAGCACTCGCTATCAAGTTTTGCCAAAGCCGTCCGATAGCCTGCTGGTAAGTCGAAAGAATTTTGTGGAGCCGCCCGTGCGCCAGCGTTATCTAGCCCTGTTCAGCCTCTTTGTCAGCCTTCCGGCCGCCGCGCTCACGTTCCAGACGCGCGTGGAAAATATCGAGTGGAAGGTCGAAGGCGATCAGTTCGAGTGTCGCCTGATCCAGCCGATTGCCGATTTCGGCAGCGGCGAGTTCGTGCGTCGCGCCGGCGAGCAGGCGACGTTCCGCCTGCGCTCGTCCAGCAACATGCTCGGCGCGGGGTCGGCCACCCTGCTGGCCGCGGCCGCGCCGTGGCAACCGGGGCGCGGCGACATCAACCTGGGATCGATCCGCATGTCCGGTAGCGGCGTGCTGTTCAATAGCTCCCAGGGCCAGGCCAGCCGTCTGATCAACGGGCTGATGGATGGCCGCAGCACAGTGGTTCGCAACTACGCCGGGGAAGCCGGGCGGGCCATGGAAGTCCGCCTGCTGCCGGTGAAGTTCAACAAGGCCTTCGCTGACTACCAGGCCTGCACCGCCAAGCTGCTGCCGATGAACTTCGACCAGATCCGCCAGGCGCGCATCGGGTTCCCCGGCAATGGCATCGACCTGGACGCCGATGCCCGCGCCCGCCTGGACGTGATCCTCGACTTCCTCAAGGCTGACCCCACCGTCAACCATATCGAGCTGGACGGCCACTCCGACAACAGCGGCAACCGCCTGACCAACCGTGACCTGTCCCGCCGTCGTGCGCTGGCGGTGATGGAGTACCTCAAGGCCCATGGCGTGCCGGAAAGCAACATCGTCGTGCGTTTCCATGGCGAGCGTTATCCGCTTGCAGCCAACAATTCGGCGGGCAACCGTGCGCGCAACCGGCGGGTGAATATCGAGCTGGACCGCGTGACCCCGGTCGAGACGCCAGCAGCGGAGAAACCCGCAGCGCCAGCACCGACGCCAACTGCCACTCCCGCCGCACCGGCGGCCTCGGCGCCTGCGGCAACCCCGGTGGCGCCGGCGAAGTCGAATACCCCCGCCACGCAGCTGACGCCAGGCAAAACGTCGCTGAAGTCCTGAGTGCGACCGTCCGTCGCGCTCACGACAGTTCCTGTCGCTTTGTCGTCACAAGCTGTCGCCCCACTGTAAATTCCGCACCAAGAGCGGTAGAATCCGGGGTTTTCCGTACAACCCCGTGGAGTGATGGCATGGCGGACGTAAAAAAGGTCGTACTGGCGTATTCCGGCGGCCTTGATACTTCGGTGATTCTCAAGTGGCTGCAAGATACCTACGACTGTGAAGTGGTGACGTTCACCGCCGATCTGGGTCAGGGCGAAGAGGTCGAGCCGGCCCGCGCCAAGGCTCAGGCCATGGGCGTCAAAGAGATCTACATCGATGACCTGCGCGAAGAGTTCGTCCGAGACTTCGTGTTCCCGATGTTCCGCGCCAACACCGTCTACGAAGGCGAGTACCTGCTGGGTACTTCCATCGCCCGTCCGCTGATCGCCAAGCGCCTGATCGAAATCGCCAACGAAACCGGCGCCGACGCCATTTCCCATGGCGCTACCGGCAAGGGTAACGACCAGGTTCGTTTCGAGCTGGGCGCCTACGCGCTGAAGCCGGGCGTCAAGGTCATTGCTCCATGGCGCGAGTGGGACCTGCTGTCCCGCGAGAAGCTGATGGACTACGCCGAGAAGCACGCCATCCCGATCGAGCGTCATGGCAAGAAGAAGTCGCCGTACTCGATGGATGCCAACCTGCTGCACATTTCCTACGAAGGCGGTGTCCTGGAAGATACCTGGACCGAGCACGAGGAAGACATGTGGCGTTGGAGCGTCTCGCCTGAGAACGCCCCTGACCAGGCCACCTACCTGGAGCTGACTTACCGCAACGGTGACATCGTCGCCCTCGACGGCGTCGAGATGTCCCCGGCTACCGTTCTGGCCGAACTGAACCGCATCGGCGGCGCCAACGGCATCGGCCGCCTGGACATCGTCGAGAACCGTTATGTCGGCATGAAGTCCCGTGGCTGCTACGAAACCCCGGGCGGCACCATCATGCTGCGCGCCCACCGCGCCATCGAGTCGATCACCCTGGACCGCGAAGTCGCTCACTTGAAAGATGAGCTGATGCCGAAGTACGCCAGCCTGATCTACACCGGTTACTGGTGGAGCCCTGAGCGTCTGATGCTGCAAAAAATGATCGACGCCTCCCAGGTCAACGTGAACGGCGTCGTTCGCCTGAAACTGTACAAGGGCAACGTCATCGTTACCGGCCGCAAGTCCGACGATTCGCTGTTCGATGCCAACATCGCCACCTTCGAAGAAGACGGCGGTGCCTACAACCAGGCGGACGCGGCGGGCTTCATCAAGCTCAACGCCCTGCGTATGCGGATCGCTGCGAACAAAGGTCGTTCGCTGGTCTGATCACGCCTCGTTGATAAAGAGCCCCGGCACTAGTGCCGGGGTTTTTTTATCCGTCCAAAGGTGGCGAGTGATTGTTGGGCCACTCGGTAATGATGGTCGTGTGAGTGCCGGCCTCCAGGTTTTGCAGGATCAGGCGGTTCGAGCTTGGCCGCGTTACAGCATGTCGGGCCAGTAGTTCGAGTAGTGTCTGCGCGTTGGGTCCGGAAATGACAACCGTCGATATTGTAACTTCAGATATTGGCGAAGCTGCGCGCGGAAGTAATAGCGGAGTTGTTGAGCTACTTGTTATGGGTGATGGCTCTTGTGTAACGTTATTGGTTTCAGGTGTTTCCGTTGTGCCCGAATGTTCATCGGGGCCGTACAGGCTTTTGGTATTGAAGTTGAGTGTAAGAAAGAACAATAGCGTGAGAAAAGGCGGAAAACCGACCAGGAACCACGTGTAGATACTCTGGCTACTTTCCCCGAGAAAGGGTAACGAGGCCAATGCCGACGCTTCGATAATGCCGGCGAAGATAGCGATAGTGGTCAGCGGGCTTTTCGGTTCCTGGCTGCTCATGGTGAGATCTCTGCGTGCGGTGAGCGTTCGTCTGCCGGCTCTCGGGCAGGGAGTACAAGGGGCGTGGGCGCAGTGTGCCGCAAATGGGATCCAGCAATCACAGGGTGATGGGTCTTATTGAAGAAGCATTTCAGGGGGAATTTGTTTCCTTGCGGCGTGAACGGTCTGTCACTAGGACTTGTTTGGCGAATATTAAGGATATTTCCTTCATATGTTTTTCCGTTATTCGTAGCGATATTTTCTGCGCGCGAGGCTAGCATCCAGAGATGCCTTTTTTGATCTTCAAATTAAGGTTCGCAATAACGGTAAATACGCTGCCTGTAGGAATCTTCTGTAAGAAGCTTCTTTTATTTTTGTAGTCCATGTCTGAGTGTGCGGGTGTTCAGAACATACGCCCTGCAATCAACAAGCTGACTGGGCTATTGTGCGGGCTTCTAACAAGTCGAATAGTAAAGAATGGATCTTGCCCATGAATAAAGTGCTGATCGTCGATGACCATCCGGTCATTCGCTTGGCCGTGCGCATGCTGATGGACCGGCATGGTTATGAAGTGATTGGGGAAACGGATAACGGGGTGGATGCGCTGCAACTGGCCAGGGAGCATTTGCCGGATATCGTGATTCTGGATATCGGGATTCCAAAGCTTGACGGGCTTGAGGTGATTGGTCGCCTCACGGCCAATGGAATCGTCATCAAGGTTCTCGTACTGACTTCCCAGGCGCCGGGACATTTTTCGATGCGTTGCATGCAGGCGGGAGCTGCCGGCTATGTGTGCAAGCAGCAGGACCTTACCGAGCTGCTCAGTGCAATCAAGGCCGTGCTCTCGGGCTACAGCTACTTTCCCAACCAGGCGCTGCACTCGGTACGCGCCAATCTCGGCGGCTCCAGCGAGGCGGACATGGTGGGGCGTCTGTCAGGGCGGGAAATGATGGTGTTGCAGCAATTGGCCCGGGGCAAGTCCAACAAGGAGATAGCCGACGGCATGTTTCTCAGCAACAAGACGGTAAGTACCTACAAGACGCGTCTGTTACTCAAGCTCAATGCTCGCTCATTGGTCGATCTGATCGAGTTGGCGCAGCGCAACGGCCTGGTCTGACCGCTTCCCCCAAAACGCAAAAAGCCTCCGCAATGGAGGCTTTTGTTTTTCCAGGCCCGTAACGTCTCAAAGATCGAAGTCGTAATCAGCCAGTCGCTTTTGTAAACGGCGTTCTTCCAGCAGGTTGTCGATGGTGCGGCGCTTGCTCAGATTGGTTTTTGCAGCTTCAACCGGGGTGTCGTTGACAAACTCGTCGGACGCCGGGGCTTCGTCATCAACATCAAGGTCTTCTTTTTCAGTGCTCACGAGTCACTCCGTTACAAGAGGGCCATTCGCGCTCCTTATAACGATATTCCTGAAGCGGGTAAAAAAGATTTTTTCAATCACCCTATGAAGGTTTTCACTATGTTCTCAATCGTCGGAGGTCTTGTGCTTGTACTCGCACAAGTCTTCGATCCGGCAACTTCCGCAACGGGGTTTGCGCGCCTGGCACACATAGCGGCCAAGCAGGATCAACCAGTGATGCGCATCCAGCAGATAGTCCTTGGGAACGAACTTCAACAGTGCCTTCTCCACGTCCACAACATTCTTTCCCGGGGCGATGTTGGTGCGATTGCTCACCCGGAAAATATGCGTATCAACGGCCATGGTCAGTTGCCGGAACGCGGTGTTGAGCACCACGTTGGCGGTCTTGCGGCCCACGCCTGGCAAAGCTTCCAGCGCTTCGCGGGTTTGCGGGACTTCACCGCCGTGTTGCTCCACCAGAATCCGGCAGGTCTCGATGACATTCTTCGCCTTGCTGTTGTACAGACCGATGGTCTTGATGTACTCGGACAGGCCTTCCACACCGAGCGCATGAATCGCGGCGGGCGTGTTGGCGACCGGGTACAGCTTGGCGGTGGCCTTGTTGACGCCCACGTCGGTGGACTGGGCAGAGAGGATCACGGCGATCAGCAACTCGAAGGGCGAGCTGTAGGCCAGCTCGGTTTTCGGCTCGGGGTTGTCTTCGTGTAGCCGGCGAAAAATCTCCAGGCGTTTGGCGGCATTCATGGATCAGCTATTTCCTTCACGGTCTGGTGTGGCCTGTTTCGGACAGGCTCGTTTGATCAGGGCCAGCAGCACGCCGAGCAGCAGTAGGGCGCCGGGTGCGAGGCTGGCCAGGCGCAGGCCGGTAATGTCCGGCCCGCTGATGGATGTCAGATTGAGGGCGCCGCTGGCCAGCAATTCGCGAATCGTGCCCAGCAGCAGGTACAGCACGCAGAACCCTCCCAGCAATATGAACGCCCGGCGCCCGGCCTTGCCGACGCTTTGTTCGAAGAGCAGGCACTGCAGGGCGATCAGCTCTGGGTAGACGCCGAGCGCGTTGCGCAATTCCAGGCCCCAGGCGTGCAGGGCCAGGGTCTGGCACGTGACCAGGGTAGCGGCGACCAGAATGCTGGTGATCTCGCCCGCGACCCCATCGAGCCAGCGCCGCAAGGGTGTCATGCAGGCGAGATGAACCAGCACCGTCGACAGGGTAAGCCCGGCCATGGCGCTGGCCTGGAGCAGTGTCTGGCTCGCGCCGAGCAGTGGCGCCAGGCTGAGGGCCGCCAGCCAGGACCTATTCATGGGCGGGGCCCTCCGTCAGCCAGCCTTGGGCGTGTTCGTCGAAGTAGCGCAGGGCGTCCTGGATGGCGTGGATCACCGCCCGGGAGGTCACGCTGGCGCCGGCCAGTTGATCGAACTGGCCGTTGTCGCGCCTCAGGGCCCAGGCTGCCTCTGGCGTGTTGGCCTGGCTGTGGCCGGCGAAACCCTGCAGCCAGCGGTTGCCAGGTTCAGTCAGGCGAGCGCCGAGTCCTGGGGTTTCCTGATGCTGTAGAACATGGCTGGAGATCACCCGGCCATCAGGGGCGATGGCGATCAACAGTTGAATGGGGCCGGCATAGCCTTGCACACGGCTGTGCAGCACCACCGCGGTGGGCTTGCCGGCCAGGGTGGCGAGATAGCCGCCAAGCAGGCTGCTGTGGGCCAGTTCCGGCTCGGGCAGGGCGAGTGGCTGTCGTAGCGGCTCGTTGTCGTAGCTGCCTGCGGGCAACACGCTGAGCCAGGTGTGTGCCTTGAGCTGTTCTTCAGCTGCGCTGATCCCTGGGGCCAAAAGCTGTTGCCAGGTGACACTGGCACCCACGCCCAGCAGCGCCAGGACGGCGATCAGCACGACGCTGCGAGCGTTCATGTCGCCTCCGCTTGCCGACGCTCCGCCCAGCGGTCCAGCGCCGGTACGCAGAGGTTCATCAGCAATACGGCAAAGGCGGTGCCGTCCGGATAATTGCCCCAGGTGCGAATCAAATAGGCCAGCACACCCACCGCGGCACCGAACAACAGCCGGCCCCACGGGGTTTTCGGGCCGCTGACCGGTTCGGTAACGATGAAGAACGCGCCCAGCATGGTCGAGCCGGCCAGCAGGTGCAGCAGCGGCGAACCGTTGGAATCTGACCCCGAACCGTTCCAGCAGAGCAGGCTGATCACGAACAGTGCGCCCAGCATGGCGACCGGTGCCTGCCAGGCGATCACCTTGCGTTGCAGCAGGAACAGGCCGCCGAGCAGGAAGCCCAGGCTGGCCCATTCGCTACCGCGGCCGGCGAAGTGGCCAAAGCCCGGATGGCTGGTGAACAGCTCATCGATGGTCAGGCTCTTGTTCTGGCGTAAACCGTCCAGCACCGTGGCCTGCGCCCAGGCGTCGGGACGTTCGCCGAGGCCGAACAGCGCATTCAGGCTGTGGCCCAGGTCCAGCGGTTGGGGCGCCGGCCAATGGGTCATTTGCACCGGGAACGAGAGCAGCACGACAACGTAGCCGAGCATGGCCGGATTGAACGGGTTGCGACCAACGCCGCCGTAAAGCTGCTTGCCGAGGGCGATGGCGCTGGCGGCGGCAATCACTGGTAGCCACCAGGGGCTGTGAGCGGGCAGGGCGGCAGCCAGCAGGGTCGCGCTGACCAGCGCGCTGCCATCGTTCAGCGCAGGGAGCACCGGACGCTGACGCAGGCGCAGCAACAGCGCTTCCGTGAGCAGGGCGGCGCTGCCAGCCAGCAGCAGATTGAACAACACCCCCCAGCCGTACACCCAGAACAGCGCCAACACACCCGGCGCACAGGCCAGCAGCACCTGTTGCATGGCGCTACGCAGGCGCAGGTCGGTATCAGCAACAGCGCTCATGATGTGAACAATCCGCTGAACCCGAGAAAAGCCATGGCCATGATCCCGGCGCTCATCAACTCGATGGGCAGACCACGAAAGGCCAGTGGAATATCGTCATGCTGGCTGCGTTGGCGCAGGTCATCGAACAGCGCCAGCACCAGCCAGAAGCCTAGCCCGCTGCCCAGGCCCACCGCCAGGCTGAACAGCACGCCGCGCTGTTCTTCGGCCAGTTGCAGGCACAGGCCAAGCAGCGCGGCATTGCCCATCAGCATCGGCTTGAGCCCGTCGAACGCCGCATTGTTCCGCCAGCGCTGCAAACCATGAAGAATCGGCCCGGCGCTCAACACACAGAGCGGCAGGAAGACGAACAGGCGCAGGTAGCCGAGTTGCAGCGGCAGCAGGAGGTAATGGTGGAGCAGTTGCCCGAGGGTGCTGATCAGCGTCATCGCCACCAGCGTTGCCAGCCCCAGGGCATGGACGCGTGGGCGGCTCGTCCGGTCGTCCGGACGCAGCAAGGGATCCAGCGCCAGCGTCTGTTGCAGGACGATGTTGTTGATCAGCGCTGCGCCGATCAGGGCGAGGATCAGTTCGGTCATGGCGGTGCCAGCGGCAGGGTGCAGGACGCCATTATCCGGCAATGACGGTTCAATGAGAACGCCCCGGCGGGTGAGGCCGGGGCGTTGGTTTTACTTGATGCGCTGACCCGGCTTGGCGCCGCTGTCAGGGCTGAGCAGGTAGATTTCTTCGCCGCCAGGGCCGGCGGCCATGACCATGCCCTCGGAGACGCCGAAGCGCATTTTCCGCGGCTTCAGGTTGGCGATCATCATGGTCAGGCGACCTTCGAGCTTGGCCGGGTCCGGGTACGCCGACTTGATGCCGGAGAACACGTTGCGTTGCTCGTCACCGATATCCAGGGTCAGGCGCAGCAGCTTGTCGGCACCCTCGACGGCTTCGGCCTTGAGGATCAGGGCCACGCGCAGGTCGACCGCAGCAAAGGCATCGAACTCGATCTCGGGAGACAGCGGGTCCTTGGCCAGCTCGCCGTTGCCGGCAGGCGCCGACGAAGCCTGGCTGGCGGCCAGGTCTTCCTTGGAGGCTTCGACCATGGCTTCGACCTTGACCGGGTCGATCCGGGTCATCAGCGCCTTGAACGGGTTCAGCGTGTGGTTTTCCAGGCGGGTCAGGTGGTCGTTCCAGGTCAGTGGCGCGACGTTCAGGAAGGCTTCGGCCTCGGCGGTCAGCACCGGCAATACCGGCTTGAGGAAGATCACCAGTTGGCGGAACAGGTTGATGCCCTGGGCGCAGACCGCCTGGACTTCATCCTGCTTGCCTTCCTGTTTGGCCAGGGCCCATGGCGCCTTGTCGGCGATCCAGGCGTTGGCACGGTCGGCCAGGCCCATGATTTCGCGCATGGCGCGGGAGAAATCGCGTGCCTCATAGGCTTCGGCGATGCTCGGCGCGGCGGCGAGGAAGGCTTCGGTCAGTTCCGGGGCGGCATCGCCCGCGACCATCACGCCGTCGTTGCCCTTGTGGATGAAGCCTGCGCAGCGGCTGGCGATGTTGACCACCTTGCCGACCAGGTCGGAGTTGACCTTCTGCACGAAGTCTTCGAGGTTCAGGTCCAGGTCATCGACGCCACGGCCCAGCTTGGACGCGTAGTAGTAGCGCAGGTATTCCGGCGACAGGTGATCCAGGTAGGTGCGGGCCTTGATGAAGGTGCCGCGGGATTTCGACATTTTCTGGCCGTTGACGGTCAGGTAGCCGTGCACGTTGATCGCGGTCGGCTTGCGGTAGCCGGCGCCCTGCAGCATGGCAGGCCAGAACAGGGCGTGGAAGTTGACGATGTCCTTGCCGATGAAGTGGTACAGCTCGGCCTTGGAATCCTTGTTCCAGAAAGCGTCGAAGTCCAGTTCGGGGCGGCGGGCGCAGAGGTTCTTGAAGCTGGCCATGTAGCCGATCGGCGCGTCCAGCCAGACGTAGAAGTATTTGCCCGGCTCGTCCGGAATCTCGAAACCGAAGTACGGCGCGTCGCGGGAGATATCCCACTCCTGCAGGCCGGAATCCAGCCACTCGGCGAGCTTGTTGGCCACGGCGTCCTGCAGGGTGCCGCTGCGGGTCCACTCCTGGAGCATGGCCTGGAAGTCCGGCAGCTTGAAGAAGAAGTGCTGGGAGTCCTTGAGCACCGGAGTGGCGCCGGAGATGGCCGACTTGGGGTTCTTCAGTTCGGTGGGCGCGTAGGTGGCGCCGCACTTCTCGCAGTTGTCGCCGTACTGGTCTTCCGCCGCGCATTTCGGGCAGGTGCCCTTGATGAAGCGGTCGGCCAGGAACATTTTCTTGTCCGGGTCGAAGTACTGGGTCACCGAACGGGTGGCGATATGGCCAGCGTCGCGCAGTGCCAGGTAGATGTGGCTGGACAGCTCACGGTTCTCTTCGGCGTGGGTCGAGTGGAAGTTGTCGAAGTCGACGAGGAAGTCGGCGAAGTCGCCGGCATGTTCCTTCTGGACGCCGTCGATCAGCTGCTCCGGGGTAATGCCTTCCTTTTCCGCGCGCAGCATGATCGCCGAGCCGTGAGCATCGTCGGCGCACACATAGATGCACTGGTTGCCACGGTGTTTCTGGAAGCGCACCCACATGTCGGTCTGGACGTACTCAAGCATGTGGCCAAGGTGGATGGAACCGTTGGCATAGGGCAGGGCACTGGTGACAAGGATCTGGCGTGGCTCGGACATGGGGGCTCGGCTACTTTATTCGGCTAAACAGGAGGAAAACGTGATCGGCCACTATAAAGCGCCGGGAAATATATTTCACCCTGTGGACGTCCCGGCGGTGGCTCGCGGGTTAGCATAGCGGCCTGTTTTACTCAGTCTTTTTATCGGGAGTCTCCATGAGCGCCGTCACTCGCGCAGCGGTTGAAGCCGTCCTTCGTCAATACACCGACCCATACCTGAACCAGGATCCCGTCAGCGCCGGCAGCGTCCGCGCCATCGAGATCGAGGACGGCCGCGTCAGCGTGCAGATGCAACTCGGCTATGCCGCTGGCCTGTTCAAGAACGGCTGGGCCCAGGTGCTCCAGACCGCGATCGAAGGGCTGGACGGCGTGAGCGCGGCGAAGGTGAGCATCGATTGCGTGATCGAGCCGCACAAGGCCCAGGCACAGATTCCGGGGCTGGCCAACGTCAAGAACATCATCGCCGTGGCCTCGGGCAAGGGCGGTGTCGGCAAGTCCACCACCGCCGCCAACCTGGCGCTGGCGCTGGCCCGTGAAGGCGCCCGGGTGGGCATTCTCGACGCGGACATCTATGGCCCGAGCCAGGGCGTGATGTTCGGCATTGCCGAAGGCACGCGGCCGCAGGTCAAGGACCAGAAGTGGTTCGTGCCGTTGCAGGCTCATGGGGTCGAGGTCATGTCGATGGCCTTCCTCACCGACGACAACACGCCGATGGTGTGGCGCGGCCCGATGGTGTCCGGCGCGCTGCTGCAACTGGTGACCCAGACCGCTTGGGACAACCTCGACTACCTGGTGATCGACATGCCGCCGGGCACTGGCGACATCCAGTTGACCCTGGCGCAGAAGGTGCCGGTCGCAGGCTCCGTGATCGTCACCACGCCGCAGGACCTGGCCTTGCTCGATGCGAAGAAGGGCGTGGAAATGTTCCGCAAGGTCAACATTCCAGTGCTGGGTGTGGTGGAAAACATGGCCGTGCACATCTGCTCGAACTGCGGTCATGCCGAGCACCTGTTCGGCGAAGGCGGCGGCGAGAAGCTGGCGTCGCAGTACGGTGTCGAACTGCTGGCTTCGCTGCCGCTGTCGATGCTGATCCGCGAGCAGGCCGATAACGGCAAGCCGACCGCGATCGCCGAGCCGGAAAGCCAGATCGCCATGGTCTATCAGGAACTGGCCCGCTCGGTGGGTGCGAGCCTGGTGTTGCAGGAAGCGGCCGCCCCGGCGATGCCGAATATCACTGTCAGCGACGACTGAGTGCTGGCCCGGCCCGCTGCGCTGTTGCGCGGCGGGCCTGCAAGAACCGATCGCCCATAAAAAAACCCCGCTCGAGAGCGGGGTTTTTTCAAGCGATGAAGCAGAAGTTAGATAACTTCAACTTCTTCAGCTTGCATGCCTTTCTGACCGCGGGTAGCGATGAAAGAGACCGCTTGGCCTTCTTTCAGGCTCTTGAAGCCGTCAGCCTTGATGGCTTTGAAGTGTACGAACAGGTCGTCACCGGATTGTGGGGTGATGAAGCCGAAGCCTTTTTCATCGTTGAACCACTTAACGGTACCGGTTTGGCGATTGGACATGGTCTGTCTCCTTGGACAAAAGTTTTCCGGCTCAGGAACGCCCTGGCCGAGACTGAGTGCAAAAAGACAGAAAATTCATGGATGGTTGATCGAGATCTTGCATCGAGTAGAGATTCTCAGTGACAGCGTGCAGCACAGTGTCGGCACCTTACCGGTTTTTCTTCGAGGTGCCAATGGTCTTGCGCGGCTTTTGCGCAATTCATGACTGACGGCGTCATTTGCGGCCTGTAGCCATTCGCCACTAACGGATCGACGGCCGGATGCAGGCTAATTCTTTGAAGCGGGCGCTCGTCCCGGTAAGATGCCGCTCACCTTTTTCACCACGCTACTTCAGGACACCCCGCCATGAGCATCAAATCGGACAAGTGGATTCGCCGCATGGCGCAGGAACACGGCATGATCGAGCCGTTCGTCGAGCGCCAGGTGCGCAATGACGGCAACGACAAGCTGATCTCCTTCGGTGTCTCCAGCTACGGCTACGACGTGCGCTGCGCCGATGAATTCAAGGTGTTCACCAACATCAATTCGGCCACCGTCGATCCGAAGAACTTCGACGCCGGCAGCTTCGTCGACGTCAAGAGCGACGTCTGCATCATCCCGCCGAACTCCTTCGCCCTGGCCCGCACCGTCGAGTACTTACGCATTCCGCGCAACGTGCTGACCATCTGCCTGGGCAAGAGCACCTACGCCCGTTGCGGCATCATCGTCAACGTCACGCCGCTGGAACCGGAATGGGAAGGCCACGTGACCCTGGAATTCTCCAACACCACCACGCTGCCGGCGAAGATCTACGCCAACGAAGGCGTGGCGCAAATGCTGTTCCTGGAGTCCGACGAGGAATGTGAAGTCTCCTACAAGGACCGTGGCGGTAAATACCAAGGCCAGCGCGGCGTCACCCTGCCGCGTACCTGAACCGACGAACTGGTGGGAATTCCGCCGCCTTGTGGCACTCCAAGAAGATGAACCGTCCCGGCGCGCATGACGTGCGCCGGACCTCGTCAGGAGCAGCCAATGAAACTCGATCCCGCAATCAGCGCCAAGCTGGCCGTGCTGCAGCCCAACCACATCGGGCTGCCGGTATGGTCACTGCTGGCCCATCCGCATCCGGCGATGCACGCTGGCGGTGTTCCCGGCCAGCCCGACCCGGACACCCCGCAACCCGGTGAAAACCCACCAATGGAACCCGGCGAACCCACCCTTCCCGATGAACCGCCGCCCGCTCCGGTAGCCTGATTCAGCGCGCCAGCGGCCAGACCCGGCCGGCGCCCGCCAGGAATATCCTGGCCGGTGTGGCCGGGGTCACCCGCCAACCGCCGGTAAATTCGCCGAACGCCGGCAGCAGGCTCACTTGCTCGTCGATCACGAAGCACGGCAGGCGCAGCCTTTGCCGTGCCTTGCCATGCAGTACGCAGACCGGATGCACATGCCCGCACAGCACCGGATGGGTCGGGTGGGCCACGGGGTCGTGCTGCAAGGCGAAGGGCTCCAGCAACCAGGGTTCGTCCAGCATCTCGATGCCCAGGCTAGGCGGCGGATCGCCGGCATGCCGGTCGTGATTGCCGCGAATCAGGCGGATTTGCAACGCGGGGTGGCGTTCACGCCAGGCCTGCAATAACGCCAGGGTTGCCGGCGCGCGCCCTTGGCGGGCATGGATGAAGTCCCCCAGCACCACCAGTTGCTCGCTCGGATAGCGTTCCAGCAGGGCGTCCAGCCGCTGCAAGGTTGCGGCGGTGGTGCCACGCGGCACCGGCTGATGCTGGGCGCGGTAGCTGGCGGCCTTGCCGATATGCACGTCGGCCAGCAGCAGCGCCTTGCGTGCAGGCCAATACAGGGCGCGGTCGGCGAGCAGCCACAGACGCTCGCCGCACAGTTCGATTTCACAGTGCTCGTGCATTCCGGCGCCCCCCGTCCGCAGCTTTTTCCAGATCGGCGACCATCCGTGCGATGCGGTCGGCGAGCTTTTCCGTGCTCATGGTCTCGCGCATGCCCTCGACCACCAGCGCGAAGGCCAACGGCCCCGGCCGGCGCAGCGCGTGCAGGTCCAGGCGCTGGCCGCTCATCTTCAGCAACTGGCGATGCAGCCGCTCGATTTCCAGTTCCTCGCGCAACACTTCATCCCGTGCCTGGCCCAGCAGCAGGTTGTCAGCGTCGTGACGGCGGAACACTTCGAAAAACAGCCCGCTGGAGGCCTGGATCTGCCGGGTGCTTTTCTGCGCGGCGGGGTAGCCGCCGAACACCAGCCCGGATATCTGTGCGATCTCGCGAAAACGCCGCTGGGCCATTTCCCCGGCGTTGAGGCTGGCGAGCACGTCTTCGAGCAGGTTGTCGGCGCTCAGTGCTGCCGGCAGGATGCTGGCCCAGTCCACGGCGGTCGGGCTGAGCAGTTCGAAGCCGTAATCGTTGACCGCGATGGACACACTCAACGGCTGCTCGCGACTCGCCCGCCAGGCGATCAGGCTGGCCAGCCCGAGGTTGGCCATGCGCCCGGCGAAGGGATACAGAAACAGGTGCCAGCCCTGCCGCGAGTGCCAGGTTTCCGCGAGCAGGCTGCTTTGCGTCGGTAGCGCCGACCAGGCGGCCTGCAATTCCAGCAGCGGGCGCACGGCCTGCATTTCCGCGCCGCTGAATTGCCCCTTGGCGGCGGCATCAAGCTGCTCCACCAAGGCGTCGGCCAGTTCGCTGGAAAGCGGCATGCGCCCGCCATTCCAGCGCGCCAGTGCGGCCTTGCGCGCGGTGCTGCGCCGCACATAGGCGGTCATGTTCTCGACCCGCACCAGCTCCAACACCCGCCCGGCGAAGACAAAGGCGTCGTTGGGCCGCAGACGGGCGATAAAGGCTTCTTCGACGCTGCCGAGGTTGGTGCCGCCGCCGCCCTTGCTCCAGAACTTCAACTGAATACTTGCGTCGCTGACGATGGTGCCGATGCCCATGCGATGCCGTCGGGCCAGCCGCTCGCTGGCAACCCGCCAGATACCGTCGGCATGGGCCTCGACCCGCTGGTAATCGGGATAGGCGCTGAGGGAACTGCCGCCATGCCGGACGAAATCCAGCGCCCATTGCCACTGGCTGTCGCGCAGGTCGCGAAAGGCGAAGGTCGTGCGCACTTCCTCCAGCAACTCCAGCGGCCTGAAGCCCGCGCCCAGCGCCATGCTCACCAGATGCTGCACCAGCACGTCCAGGCACAGCCGCGGCGATTGCCGCGCCTCGATATGCCCGGCCGCCAAGGCCTGGCGCGCGGCGGCGGCTTCCACCAGTTCCAGGCTGTGGGTTGGCACCAGGGTGATGCGCGACGCCCGCCCCGGCGCGTGCCCGGAGCGACCTGCGCGCTGCATCAGCCGTGCCACGCCTTTGGCCGAGCCAATCTGCAGGACCCGCTCCACCGGCAGGAAGTCCACGCCGAGGTCCAGACTCGAGGTGCACACCACCGCCTTCAGCCCGCCCTCCTTGAGACTGCGCTCGACCCACTCGCGAGTGCCGCGGGCCAGCGAGGCGTGGTGCAGGGCGATCAGTCCGGCCCACTGCGGACGGGCTTCCAGCAGCGCCTGATACCAGCGTTCGGCCTGGGCGCGGGTGTTGGTGAAGACCAGGCAACTGTGGCAGTCATCGATTTCCCGGCAGACCGGCTCGACCAGGTTCAAGCCCATGTGCCCGGCCCAGGGAAAACGCTCGATGGCGGCGGGCAGCAAGCTGTCCACCAGCAGGCGTTTGTCTTGGCGACCTTCGATCAGCCGGCCGTTTTCCGGCACCAGCACGTCAAGGGCGTGGGGAAGATTGCCGAGGGTCGCCGACAGCCCCCACACCACCAACTGCGGGTGCCATCGACGCAGGCGGGCGAGGGCCAGTTGCAGTTGCACGCCGCGCTTGTTGCCGAGCAATTCGTGCCACTCGTCGACCACCACCATGCGCAGGCTGGCGAAGTCGTCTTCGGCCTGGGCGCGGGTCAGCAACAGGGTCAGGCTTTCCGGGGTGGTGATCAGCGCGCTCGGCAGGCGCCGGGCCTGGCGGGCGCGTTCGGCGCTGCCGGTGTCGCCGCTGCGCACGCCGATGCTCCACGGCAGGTCCAGCTCGTCCAGCGGTGCTTGCAGGGCGCGGGCGGTGTCGGCGGCGAGGGCGCGCATCGGCGTGATCCACAGCACCTGCAAGGGCGCGGGCTGCGGGCGTTTGGCGTTGACGACGGGTTTGCCGGCGAAGGCGCGCAACGCGGCCAGCCACACCGCGTAGGTCTTGCCCGCGCCGGTGCTGGCGTGCAGCAAGCCGGATTCGCCGCGGCCCACCGCCGCCCAGACCTGCCGCTGAAAGGCGAACGGCGTCCAGCCACGGGCGGCGAACCAGGCATCGGCGAGGTTGGGGCTGACTGGCATGGGCGCGTCCGGCTCGATGAGGGCTGTGTCTTCACAGACCATCGGCCGGACGCATTGGTTTTATTTCAGATTGCCCCGCAGGAATTGCTGCAAGCGCTCGCTCTTCGGCTGGCCGAGCACATCGGCCGGCGTGCCCTGTTCTTCCACCAGCCCCTGGTGGAGGAACATCACCTGGCTGGAGACCTGGCGGGCGAAGGCCATTTCGTGGGTGACCATGATCATGGTCCGGCCTTCTTCGGCCAGGCCCTGGATCACCCGCAGTACTTCGCCCACCAGTTCCGGGTCGAGGGCCGAGGTCGGTTCGTCGAACAGCAACACTTCTGGCTCCATCGCCAGCGCGCGGGCGATGGCCACCCGTTGCTGCTGGCCGCCGGACAGAAACGCCGGGTACTGGTCGGCGACTCGCGGCGCCAGGCCGACCTTGTCCAGGTAGCGGCGGGCGCGTTCTTCGGCGTCGTGCTTGCTCACGCCCAGCACGCGGCGTGGCGCCATGCAGATGTTCTCCAGCACGCTGAGGTGGCTCCACAGGTTGAAGTGCTGGAAAACCATGGCCAGCCGCGTGCGCAGGCGCTGCAACTCGTCGGCGTCGGCGACGTGCAGGCCATGGCGGTCATGGACCATGCGGATGTCCTTGCCGTCCAGGGTCATGCGCCCGTCGTCGGGCTGTTCGAGGAAGTTGATGCAGCGCAGGAAGGTGCTTTTGCCCGAGCCGCTGGCGCCGATCAGGCTGATGACGTCGCCGGTGTTCGCCTTGAGCGAGACGCCCTTGAGCACCTTGTGGTCGCCGTAGCTCTTGTGAAGGTCTTCGATGGTCAGTTTGTACACGCACAAGCCCTCATGGCGACAGCAGATAACCGCTTCGGTAAGCCTCGCGGCCGGCGACGTGGGCGATGACCATCCCGGCGGTGGCCATGCGCCGCAGCGAACGGGCGTAGAGCAGGCCCGGCTGGACGTTATGCACCGGGGTCACGCGGTCACTGAGCGGGTCGATGACCTCGGCCACCCGTTGTCCGGCTTCCAGGTATTGGCCGGGGCTGACATGAAACACCAGCAACCCGCCCAGCGGCGTGGCGACCGGCTCGACACCGGCCAGCGGCGTGGCCGGATACAGCAGCGGCGGCAGCGGCGCCGGCTCGCCGTCGATGGCGCCGAAGTGGGTCAGGTAATCGAGGATGGCCTGGCAGTCGGCCTGGGCCAGCGGATGACTGACGTCGCCTTGGCCGCGCAGTTCGACGGTGACCGAGAAGCTGCCCATCGGAATCGGGAAGTGCTTGCCGAACCGCTGCTGCAACTGCCACCAGACCAGGGTGAAGCACTCATCGAACGACTGCCCGCCGGAGTCGGTGGCCAGCAGGCTGGCCTGCACCCCGAGGTAGCGCGACAGCGGCTCGACCTGCGCCCAGGCTTCCGGCGTGGTGTAGAGGTGTTTCACGGCTTCGAAATCGCAGTGCAGGTCGAGCACCATGTCGGCATCGCAGGCCAGCCGTTGCAGGGTCAGGCGCTGGGATTGCAGCGGCGTGTGCGCCGGGTGCCCGGCCAAGGCACGGCGCAGGCTCTCGCGGATCAGCTCGACGTTGTGTTGCGGGTCCTGGTTCAGGTGGCCTTCGATCTGGTCGCCGACCAGGTCGGACAGGTCGACGAAGCGCCGGTTGAAATTCTCGCCGCTCTGCAACTCGTAGCGGCCCAGCGGTACGTCCATCAACACCTGCTCGAGGCCCACCGGATTGGCCACCGGCACCAGGACGATTTCCTGGCGCAGGCGTCCCTGGCTTTCCAGTTCGGCGAGGCGTTGCTTGAGGTGCCAGGCCACCAGCATGCCGGGCAGTTCGTCGGCGTGCAGCGAGGCCTGGATGTAGATCTTGCCGCCGGCCCGCGGGCCGAAGTGGAAACTGTGGATCTGGCGGGAAATGCCGGGGACCGGGGCCAGAAGGTCGTGGGTCTTGTGGTGCATGAAAAGTCCTAGTGAGCGGGGCCGAGGAAGGCCAGCCAACGCCGCTCGGCGAGGCGGAACAGACCGACCAGGGCGAAGGTGACGCACAGATAGATGATTGCCGCGGTGCCGAACGACTGGAACGTCAGGAAGGTGGCCGAGTTGGCATCCCGGGCCACTTTGAGGATATCGGGCACGGTGGCGGTGAAGGCCACGGTGGTCGAGTGCAGCATCAGGATCACCTCATTGCTGTAGAACGGCAGCGAGCGCCGCAATGCGGACGGCATGATGATGTAAGCATAGAGTTTCCAGCCTTGCAGGCCGTAGGCGCGGGCGGCCTCGATTTCGCCATGGTTCATCCCGCGGATCGCTCCGGCGAAGATTTCCGTGGTGTAGGCGCAGGTGTTGAGGGCGAAGGCGAGGATGGTGCAGTTCATCGCATCGCGAAAAAACGCATCCAGCAGCGGCTGTTCGCGCACGGCGGCGAGGCTGTAGATGCCGGTGTAGCAAATCAGCAACTGGATATACAGCGGCGTTCCGCGGAACAGGTAGGTGTAGAACTGCACCGGCCAGCGTACCCAGAAACGCCGCGAAACCCGGGCGATCGACAGCGGGATCGAGACCAGGAAACCGATTGCCAGCGAGGCGCTGAGCAGCCACATGGTCATGGCCAGGCCGGTGATGTGGGTGCCGTCGGTGTAGAGGAAGGCGCGCCAGTATTCCTGTAGCAGTTCGATCATCGCAGGGCCTCCCGGGTGCCGACGTTATAGCGCCGTTCCAGCCAGCGCAGGGCGATGTTCGAGGCACTGGTGATCAACAGGTAGATGAGCGCCGCCACGATCAGGAAAAAGAACAGTTGATAGGTGCTTTTGCCGGCGTCCTGCGCGGCCTTGACCAGATCGGCGAGGCCGATGATCGACACCAGCGCGGTGGCCTTGAGCATCACCATCCAGTTGTTGCCGATGCCCGGTAGGGCGAAGCGCATCATTTGCGGGAAGACCACGAAGCGAAAGCGTTGCATGCGCTTGAGCCCATAGGCCGTGGCCGCCTCGACCTGGCCGCGGGGCACGGCAAGGATCGCGCCGCGAAAGGTCTCGGTGAAATAGGCGCCGTAGATGAAGCCCAGGGTGATGACCCCGGCGGCGAACGGGTCGATCTCGATGTATTCCCATTCCAGGTAGTCGGTGAGGCTGGTGAGCCAGGTTTGCAGGCTGTAGAAAATCAGCAGCATCAGCACCAGGTCAGGCACGCCGCGGATCAGCGTGGTGTAGAGCTGGGCGGGGAGGCGCAGCATGCGCAGTGCCGAGAGCTTGGCGCTGGCGCCGAGCAATCCCAGGCCGACGGCGACCAGCAGCGACATGAAAGACAGTTTCAGGGTCATCCAGGTGCCCTGCCACAACAGTGGGCCGAAGCCCTTCAGGCTGAACGCCGAAAGCCCGAGCAGCGCAAGCAGATCGTCGAACATGAAGCGAACCCTTGGGGTGAAAAAAAGATGCCCATCCGTGGGATGGGCACCGGTTGGCGGTTATTTGCCGCTGTAGAGGTTCAGTTCACCGAAGTGCTTCTTCTGGATCTCGGCGTAGGTGCCGTCGGCGTGTAACGCTTTGATACCTTTGTTCAGGAGGTCCTGCAGGTCTTTGTTACCTTTGCGGATACCGACTGCGGTTTTCGACGGCAGCAGTTCGCTGTCCACCGGCTGGCTCACTTCATAGTTGGCGCCTTGCGGCGACTTCAGGAAGCCCAGTTCGGCTTGCAGCATGTCCTGGATCGAGGCATCCAGGCGGCCTGAGATCAGGTCGGAATAGACCTGGTCCTGGTTCTGGTAGGCCTGGGTCTTGACCCCGGCCTTGTCCAGCACGGCCTTGGCGTAGGCTTCCTGAATGGTGCCCTGCTCGTAGCCGACGGTCTTGCCCTTGAGCGAAGCGATGTCGGCGCTCAGGCCCGAACCTTTCTTGAAGACGAAGGAGGTAGGGCCGGAGAACAGCTCTTCCGAGAAGTCGATGACCTTCTGCCGCGCTGGCGTCACGGTCATGGACGAAATCACGCCATCAAACTTGTTGGCCTTGAGGCCCGGGATCATCCCGTCGAAATCGCTTTCCACCCACTTGCAGGTGACCTTCAGTTCCTTGCAGATCGCGTTGCCCAGATCGATATCGAAGCCCACCAGCGAGCCATCGGCGGCTTTGGACTCAAACGGCGCATAGGAAGGATCGACGCCAAAACGCAGCTCCTTGTACTCCTTGGCCAGGGCGTTGCCGGCAGCCAGACACAGAGCAACAGCGGAAAGCGTCAGCCATGCTTTTTTCATCGTGTAGTCCTTGAGAAGCGGCGAAATATTGGGGTGGCCGTGCACCGTTACCGGTCGCGGCCCGACATCACAGTGATAGCAAGTTTTGCACCACTCTGACGGATACCTTGTCCTGGAGGCTTTATCCGGGCACCTCGGGCGGTGCCTGTCGTGCGGGGAAAGCGGTTTGGCGGCGGTGTGCGTTTTTACAGTGCGTGCCTCGCACAGTTCGATCCGCTCAGTGCACTGTCTTGCAGCACGGCGTGGCCGGGTCTCACGTGACTAACTAAAACAGTCTGCATGTTTGAACTGTTTATATCGTGTACGAAACGGGCGACGGTCATCTCCCAAAGTTCATGCTCGAACCGATTGTTTATTGTCGGTCAGCACAGAGTCTCTTAAGGTCCCCTGTGAAGTGTGCTGCCCAGGCTTGCAGTGTTTTTATTATGTGTGCGAGAGGCCATAAGGCCGATGTGAATGTGCCTCCCGGCTGCGGCTGTTGCCTGCCTGAACACTGGCGGATCTGACTTTATTCTTTGAAATTAATGTTGGAGATGACCATGGTGTACGACGTTGTTGTAGTCGGGAGTGGGGCGATTGGTGGCTCCATTGCATTCGAACTGGCCAGCCGCGGGCTCTCGGTCTGCCGCGTGGGCGAGACCGCCCGGCGCAATGCGGCGTCCCGGGCTGCGGGGGCGATGAATGGCTGTTTCGGTGAGGTGACCAGGACACTGTTGTCTTCGGAGCCTGGTCGCCTGAAGTTGGTCATGGATATACAAGCGAAAAGTCTGTGGGCCGACTGGGAAGAGCGCCTTGCAACGGCCAGCAGCAATAACAAGGGATTACTGGCCGCCTGCGGAACGCATGTAATTCTAAACTCCGCGGGCATGGCGGAAGTTGACAGTGCCAACTACGCCGCCATTGAACAGAGCCTGCGTGATTTTCAGGTATTGCATACTTCGGTGGCGCCGGATGAACTTGAATGGATCAAGGCCAATGATCTGGTCAGGCCGATGCGCGCGCTGTTCATTCCGGATGAAAACGCAATCGATCCCCACCTGCTGCTGGAGAAACTTGATACAGCATTACTGGGAACCGGCGGCACGATCATCGATGCAACGGCCCGCCAGATCCTCGTGGAAGGTGCCGTCGCCACCGGCGTGATGCTGGACGACGGCCGCTCTATCGCGGGAAAACACGTGGTGGTGGCGGCGGGCGTGCAGTCACTGGACCTGTTCGACGAACTGGAGGACGTGGGACGCAAGATTCCGCCGCTGTTCGCCGGCTATGGCGTGTCGCTGCTGTTGCGGCCCAAGGCCGGCCAAAAACTGCCTGAAACCGTGATCCGTACGCCCAATCGCGCCTTTGCCTGTGGCTTGCACTGTCTGCCCCGGGGCGATGACCTGCTCTACCTCGGCGCGACCAATATCCTCGCGGAACAACCGCGCAGCCAGGCCCTGGTTTCCGACGTGCAGTTCCTCCTCGACTGCGCTGTAGACCAGCTCAACCTCGACCTTCATGACGCGGAAATCGTGGATATCCAGGTGGGCAACCGGCCGATCGCCGCCGATGGATTCCCGTTGATAGGGCCGTGCGGATACGACGGCCTGTGGATGGTCACTGGTACCTACCGCGACGGTTTGCACCAGTCGCCATTGTTGGCGGCCTGGGTCGCGGACCAGATCGAGGGCCGCGACAACAAGCTCGACCTGTCGGCCTTCACCCCGTTGCGGGCGCCGCTGCAGGTCGCGTCGCGGGCTGACACCCTCACCGAAACGGTGCGGCAGATGTTCGCCACCGGTTACGAATACCGCTGGGATATCAAGCCCTACTGGATGCCGCTGCTGGATCGCGGCATGAACGAGAACTACACCCGGCTGGTCGAGGCACTGCACCCGAGCTTCACGCCGCCGCCGGAGCTGATTGCCTTCTCCTGGCTGTACCCCTCGATGTTCCAGAGACTGGCCCGTTACTACGAGGCGTGGTCATGACCGCGGCATGGATCGCAGGGCACCGCGCGGCGGCATTGCGTGCCCTGGCCGACGCCGGGGTATGGGATCCGGGTGCCGACACGGCGGCGCTGGTGGCGAAGCACTTGTACGGCGTCGAATGCTTCGACGAGCAGCGGGTGCAGGCGTTTCGCGCCGATGTGGCGGAGCGCTGCGCGCGCATTCCGCTGGGGCACATACTCGGTTACGCCGATTTCGGCTTCCTGCGCCTGATGGTTGGCAGCGGGACGTTCGTGCCCCGGTGCCAGAGCCAGGCAATGCTGCGCTGGATCGAGCGCAACCTGAGGCTGGATTCCCAATCCTGCGTGTATGACCTGTGTGCCGGAGTCGGAGCGCTGGGGTTGTCGATCTGGTCGGCGTGCGGCGCGAGGGTGACCTGTGTCGAATCTGATCCCACCGCCCAGGCCTATCTGCAGCGCAACATCGGCCGGCTCGGTGCCGAGCGCCACCTCAACCTGATGGCGGCGGACATCACCCAGGCCGCCCCCTTCGAACACGACCGCGGGCTGATCGATGTGGTCGTCGCTAACCCGCCTTACGTTGCACCGCACACCGACCTGCTACCGGAGTGGAGTCGTCATCACCCGCCTGGCGCGATTTACGCCCGGGACGAGGGCGCTGAATTGATCGAGGCCTCGGCCCGGCTGGCCAGCACCGTGCTGAAGCCTGCGGGCGCCTTGCTCATCGAGCATGGCGAGGCCCAGGTGGAGCAGGTTGAAACCTTAATGAGGAGGCACGGCTTTCAGTCGATCAGTCATTGCGTGGACGATGACTTCGGCGATGCGACCGGACCCTCCGTTTTCAGCGTAGGGAGAAGGGCATGAATCAATACGGCAAGCACAACACGGGCAAGGGCGACACCTGGATGGGGCTGCGCCATCAACGAACCAGCGATGCACTGGGCACGGCCGCCGCCGGTGGCCTGACCGGATTCGATGTGGTCGCGCGCAAGGGCAAGGAACTGACCCTGGCCGATGGCTCGACCTGCACCGAGTTCGTTTCCTGCTCCTATCTCGGGCTGGAGAGCCACCCGGCGCTGGTCCTGGCTGCCCGGGAGGCGCTGGAGCGGATCGGCATCCACCTGTCGGCCAGCCGCGGGGCGATGAGCCCGGTGTACCTGCGCCAACTGGAACAACTGCTGTCAGAGATCTACGACGGGGCGTCGGTCACGGTCTTCACCTCCACCAGCAATGCCCATCTGGGCGTCCTGCCGCTGCTGGGCAGTGGGGTGATGGAGGGCTATCCCGTTCGCGACAAGGGCGTGATGTGGCTGGTGGATCGCACCGCCCACGCCTCGATGCAGGTCTTGCGCGGGGTGCTGGAGCAGTTTGGCCCGGTATGCCGGGTCGACACCGCGGATATCGACGCCGTCGAAGAGGTGCTGCGTGGCTGCGACCAACAGGGCGTGACACCGGTCCTGCTGATCGACGGCGTGGGCTCGATGTCCGGCCTGCTGCCGGTGGCCCGGCTGAGCGAACGGCTGCGCACCCACGGCGGCTACCTGTACGTCGATGACGCCCACGGCATTTCGATCACCGGACGCCATGGCGCCGGCTACGCCTTCGAGAACCTGGGCCACCGGCTGCCGGCCAACACCCTGATTGCCGGCTCCCTGAGCAAGGCGTTCGGCGGGGCGGGAGGCTTCATCGTACTGCGGCCCGGCTACGACGCCCGGCAACTGCAGGCGCTGGCCAATCCGCTGGTGTTCGGTCACAGCATCGCGGTGCCCATGCTGGCGGCGAACGTGGCGGCTGCGCAGCTTCACCTGTCTTCCGACATCCACGCGTTGCAGCAGCGGCTGTGGCGCAACGTCCGGCGGCTGGATGAAAGCGTCGCACAGCCGATGATGAACGCCGACCTGTGTGCGCCGATCCGCGGCGCCCTGTTCGCCAGCGAGCGCCAGGGCGTCACTGCCGCCCGGGCCCTGAGGGCGGCGGGCCTGGTGATGTTTCCGGTGTTCTATCCCATCGTCGAAAGCGGCAAGGCGATGCTGCGCTGCGCGGTGTCCGCCGCCCATACCCCGGCCCAGATCGACACCCTGGCGCTGCAGCTCAACCAGCACCTGAACGCACAGGCCGTGGAGGAATGAACCATGTCGAACGATGCCGCTGTAGTGCTCGGCTCGCACCGGGCGCAACTGGACAGGATCAACGGGCAACTGGTCGATTTGCTGGCAGAGCGAATGCAGCTCTGCCGGAACATCGCCAGGCTGAAATCAGCCCATGGCATTTCGATGATGCAACCGCAGCGCATCAGCTCGACGCTTGAGCTGGTGCGCTCGCTGTCCAGCGCGAGGCAATTGCGCCCGGACTATGTCGACCGGCTGTTCCGTCTGATCATCGATGAAACCTGTGATGAAGAACTGCGGGTCATGGCCAGCGCCGCCAAGGACGAGGGATGAACGATGCGCATACTGATCATCGACAACCTCGACTCCTTCACCAACAACATCGCCCAGTACCTGTATGAGGTCTGCGGCGAGCACCCGGTGGTGGTGCCCAACACCCACAGCCTGGCGCAACTGGAACTGGATCGGTACGAGGCCGTGGTGCTGTCGCCCGGCCCCGGTCATCCCGGACGCTCCGGGGATTTCGGGGTGTGCCGGGATGTCCTGGAACATGGCGGTCTCCCGGTGCTGGGCGTGTGCCTTGGGCATCAGGGCATCAACTGCTTTTTCGGCGGGCAGGTGGAGCACGCACCGGCGCCGGTGCACGGTTACAGGACCCGGATCCGGCATGCGGGCAGTGGCCTGTTCGAAGGCATCGAGCAGGACTTCACCGCCGTGCGCTACCACTCGCTGGTGTGCACCGAAGTGCCGGAATCACTGGAGGTGACGGCCCGTTCCGAGTGTGGGCTGGTCATGGCGCTGGCCCATCGGCAGCGCCCGGTCTGGGGCGTGCAGTTTCATCCGGAGTCCATCGACTCGCAGCACGGCAAGCGGCTCTTCGGCAATTTCCTGCGCATGGTGAGGCAGTGCCAGAAAGGCGCTATCGAGAAACAGGTGGCTCATGCCTTGCGCCTGGTGGGCGGCCCGTCGACGCTCGCTCCGGACTACCGGCTGATGGACCCCGCCACCGATCCGCTGGCCACCTTCGAACACCAGTTCGGTGACTGCGTGGCGGCGTTCTGGCTCGACAGCGAGCGGGCCGAGCGCAGCAGGGCGCGCTATTCGCTGATGGGCAGCTGCGATCCCGATTCGGCGCTGGTGTTCAGCTATAACGTCGAGCAACGGCTGCTGACGATCGAAGGGCCGGCGGGGAAGACCGCGTTGGCGGGTGACTTCTTCGATCTGATGGCCGGGGTCACCGCCTCGTTGCGTCCCGAGTGCTGGCCGCAGGCGCCGTTTCCGTTTCGTGGCGGGCTGGCGGGTTATCTGGGGTACGAACTCAAGGCGCTCAATGGCGCTGAAAACCTGCACGTGTCGCCGCTGCCCGACAGCCTGTTGTACCTGCCGAAAAACATGATCGTGTTCGATCATCAGCTTGGCGTTGGTTATCTCTGCCACCTCTGGGGCGAGCGCCTGTCGCTCAAGCCCGTGCCGCCGGTCAGCCGCGCCGCTGCCACCGCATTTTCACCGGGGCCGGTGGCCGAGGCGGCGTTGAACCTCGCCGACGGCTCGACCGCCTACCAGGAAAAAGTCAGGGCCTGCCTGGCGCAAATCACCGAAGGCGAGTCATACGAGATCTGCCTGACCAACCGCGCCCGCATGGTCTGCCCGGATGCGCCGCTGGCGGTCTACACGCGCATGCGTGCTATCAGTCCCGTGCCTTATGGCGCCTATATCGACACCGGCACCTTCGCGATCCTCAGTGCGTCGCCGGAGACCTTCCTGAAAATCGATGCCACTGGCCGTATCCGCTCCCGGCCGATCAAGGGCACCCGCCCGCGTGGCAGCAGCCCCGTGGCGGATCAGGCGCTGCGCGACGACCTGGCCGCATCAGCCAAGGACCGTGCCGAGAACCTGATGATCGTCGACCTGGTCCGCCATGACCTCAACGGTATCTGCGTGGCGGGTTCGGTCGAGGTTCCGGACGCTTTTTCGATTGAAAGCTATTCGTCGGTCCACCAACTGGTGTCCACCGTGCAGGGGCAACTGCGTGCGGGCGTCGATGCGTTTACCGCCATCAAGGCGTGCTTTCCGGGCGGCTCCATGACCGGCGCGCCGAAAGTGCGCACGATGGCTATCATCGACCGGCTCGAAGCTTCCGCCCGTGGCGTTTACTCTGGCGCCCTGGGCTGGATCGGGGTGGACGGCTACACCGAACTGAGTGTGGTCATCCGCACGGCGGTGGTGAAGGACGGCATGGCCACCTTCGGTATCGGCGGGGCGATCGTCGCGGCGTCCGACCCCGTCGACGAAATGGAGGAAACACTGGTGAAGGCGAGCGTTCCGTTTCACAGCATCAAGGGATGAACATGGAAAAAATTCTGATCATTGGCGGCGCGGGCTGCGTCGGCCAGTTCATGGCGGGCCTGCTGGCGGACGCCGGCCATGCGCCGATCATCATCGATCGGGTGGCCGCACCGTCGGGCCTCGATCAGCGGGTCATGGACGCGCTGCTGTTGCCCGAACAGGCGCCGGAACTGCTGCGGGCCGCCACCACGCTGATCATCGCTCTGCCGGAAGAGGCGGCTTTGCAGGTGCTGGAGCGTTACGCCGGTGCCATGCCTGCGTTGCGGGTACTGGTCAATACCTGTTCGGTACAGACTCCGTTCCAGTTACGCGCCTCCCGGCTGTTTTGTGATGTACCGTCGCTGGGCCTGAACCCGATGTTTTCGCCGACCCTCGATTGCCGGGGGCGGCCGCTGGTGCTGTGCGAGCGCGGGCGCAGCGAAGCGGGTGAATGGTTCGAGCAACTGCTGGTCGAGCGCGGCATGCTCGTCACCCGCCTGGCCCCCGACGAGCATGACCGCACCCTGGCGGTCTGCCAGACGCTGCCCCATGCGGCGATCCTCGCGTTTGCCGTTGCCCTGCAACACAGTGAGTGCGATCCGGCGCTGATCGCGGCGCTGGCGCCGCCGCCGATGAAAACCCTGCTGAGCCTCGCCGCCCGCATTCTGCAAAACCAGCCCGTGACCTACTGGGATATCCAGAAGCACAACTGCAACGCGGCGCGCCAGCGCGAACAACTGGGCCAGGGGCTGGACCTGCTGCATCAGTTCTGCCGGCAGGACACGCCGGAGCTTTTCAGCGCCGAACTGGACGCCGTGCGCCGCTACCTCGGCGTCGGGGTCGAACACTACGGCAAGGCGTGTGCCGGCATTTTCACGTTGTTGAATACACCTCAGGGAGAAGCACTCCATGCAAGAAGCAGCGAGCCCGCTGTACGCGATTCTCGGCAACCGCACGAAAGCACTGGCGTTGCTGGCGATCATGCTGCCCGTTCTACTGGTCACCATCGATAACACCATTCTCAACTTCGCCTTGCCGCGTATTGCCGTGGCGCTCAATCCGTCCGCCGCCGGCCAGTTGTGGATGATCGATGCCTATTCGCTGGTGCTGGCCGGTCTTTTGGTGACCATGGGCGGCACCGGTGACCGGGTCGGTCATCGACGCATGCTGTTCATCGGGTGCGGCGGGTTCGCGCTGGTGTCGCTGCTGCTGTCGCTGTCGGTGCACGCCTGGCAGTTGATTGCCGGGCGCGCCTTGCTGGGCGTATTCGGAGCAATGATTTTGCCGGCGACCCTGGCCCTGATCCGCAGTGCCTTCAGCGACCGTGAAGAGCGGCGGGTGGCCGTGGCGGTCTGGGCCACCTGCCTGACCATCGGTTCGGCGCTGGGGCCGTTGCTGGGCGGTGTGCTGTTGCAGTTTTTCGACTGGCCTTCGGTGTTCCTCGTGGCCTTGCCGTTCTTGCTGCCGGTCCTGGTGCTGGCGCCGTCGCTCAGTGAAACGCAACGGCAATCCGGAGGCTCGACGGATTACCTCAGCATCCTGCTCAGCCTCGGTGCCATGACCGGCGTAATGCTGGCGCTCAAGCACGGCGCGACCACCGGTCTCGACGTCCAGGCCCTGCTCTGGCTGGTGGCCGGTGTGGGCTTGGGCCTGTTGTTCGTGCGGCGGCAGTTTCGACTCGAAGAGCCGCTGCTGGACCTGCGCCTGTTCCGCAACAGCACCTTCAGCGTGTGCATCGCGGTGAACCTGGTGAGCCTGGGGCTGCTGATCGGCTTCATCTTCTTCGCCACGCAACTGCTGCAACTGGTGTTCGGCATGGCGCCGCTGGCCGCCAGCCTGATCCTGGTGCCCGGTCAGGTGCTGGCGATCATCGCCGGCATGGCCGTGGTGCCGCTGGCGCGCAATGTGGCGCCCAACCGGTTGCTGGCGGCCTGCCTGCTGTTGGCGGCGCTGGCGTTCGCGGTGATGGCGCTGGTTCAGGCCAGTGTGGTCAGCGTCTGTGTTGCCTTCGTACTGCTCAATATCAGTGTCGCGGCGATCACCACGGTCTCCAATGACCTCGTGTTGAGTTCGGTCCCCGCCGAGCGTGCGGGCAGTGCATCGTCGGTCAGCGAAACGGCCTATGAGGTGGGCGTGGTGCTGGGCACGACGCTGATCGGTGGCGCGGTCGCGGCGCTGTACCGGTTGTCATTGGTGCTGCCCGAAGGGCTGTCGGACGAGGCGACCCGCGCGGCGGCGACCCTGGGTGGCGCGCGCGCGGTCAGCAGCGGCGAGCATGCGGCGGCGCTGTTGCAGGCGGCGGATGCGGCGTTCCGCGAAGGTGTATCGCTCACCAGTGCCGCGGTGGCGCTGACGGTGCTGGCGTTCGCGCTGCTGACTCTGCGCTGCCTGCGTTCGCCTAGCTGAGCAACGCCTGCAATGTCGCCAGGTCATCCGCTTCTTCTACCGGCTTGTCCTGGCGCCAGCGGGCCATGCGCGGGAAGCGCACGGCGATGCCGCTTTTGTGGCGGCGGGACAGGGCGATGCCTTCGAAGGCCAGTTCGAAGACCATGCTGGGGGTGACGCTGCGCACCGGGCCGAAGGTTTCGAGGGTGGTCTTGCGGATGATGGCGTCGACGCTGCGCATCTCGGCGTCGCTGAGCCCGGAGTAGGCTTTGGCGAACGGCACCAGGGTGCGCTCCGGCGTGCCGGGCGGGGCGTCCCAGACGGCGAAGGTGTAATCGCTGTAGAGGCTGGCGCGGCGGCCGTGGCCGCGCTGGGCGTAGATCAGCACGGCGTCGACGGTGAAGGGGTCGATCTTCCATTTCCACCACACGCCCATGTCCTTGGTCCGGCCCACGCCGTAGAGGGCATCGCGCGCCTTGAGCATCAGGCCTTCGACGCCGAGGTCGCGGGCGTTTTCGCGCTGGCGGGCGAGGTCGGCCCAGTCGCTGGCGGCGAGCACGGGCGACAGGTGCAGCACCGCGTCCTGGCACTGCTCGACCACGGTTTCCAGTTGGCGCCGGCGCTCATGCTGCGGGCGGCTGCGCCAGTCTTCGCCCTGCCATTCCAGCAGGTCGTAGGCGAGCAGGGCCACCGGCGCGTCGGCCAGCAGTTTCTTGCCGAGGGTCTTGCGGCCGATCCGTTGCTGCAACAGGGCGAAGGGCTGGACGGCGATGGCGTCGGTTCGGGTATCCGGCTTCCACACCACGATTTCGCCGTCGAGCACCGTGCCGTCGGGCAGGCGCTCGGCCAGCGCGTGCAGCTCGGGAAAACGTTCGGTGACCAGTTCTTCGCCCCGCGACCAGATCCACAACTGGCCGTCGCGCTTGACCAGTTGCGCGCGGATGCCGTCCCACTTCCATTCCGCCTGCCAGTCGCTGACCGGCCCGAGCAGGGCGTCGAACTGCTCGACTGGCTGTTGCAGAGCATGGGCGAGGAAGAAGGGATAGGGCTGGCCGCCGCGTTGGGCGTGCTCGTCGGCGGAAGCTTCGGCGACCAGCGCGCGGTAGTCGTCCGCCGTGGGGCGGTGGCTGAGGTCGGTGTAGCCGACCAGACGCTGAGCCACTTGCTTGGCATCAAGGCCGGCCAGTTGCGCCAGGGCGCGGGTGACCAGCAGCTTCGACACGCCAACGCGGAAACTGCCGGTGATCAGTTTCAGGCACACCAGCAGGCTGTTGCGGTCCAGTTGCGCCCAGAGCTGCGGCAGGCGTTGCGACAGGGTTTCCGCTGGCAGGCCGCGCAGCGGCAGCAGCTCGTCTTCGACCCAGTGCGCCAGGCCCGCGTCGCTGCTGTGTTCGACCTCCGGCAAGAGCAGGGAGAAGGTCTCGGCCAGGTCGCCCACGGCCTGGTAGCTTTCTTCGAACAGCCACTCCGGCAGCGCCGCCAGGCGGGTGGCGATGTCGCGCAGCAGGCGAGTGGGCACCAATTGCCGGGGACGACCGCCGGCGAGAAAGTACACCGCCCAGGCGGCATCTTGCGCCGGTGCCTGGTTGAAGTAGTCCTGCAGGGCTTGCAGCTTGGCGTTGCTGGACGTGGTGGCATCCAGGCGCAGGTACAGTTCGGCGAAGGCTTTCATGCTTCCGCCTGCGCTACGTTCGACGCGTCGTCTTCGTCGCCGTATTCGGTGACGAAGGGGCGGGCGTCGAGGCCCTGTTCGCTGAGATAGCGCACCAGCACACCGACCGAACCATGGGTGACCATCACCCGCTGCGCCCCCGTTTCGGCGATGGCCCAGAGCAGCCCCGGCCAGTCGGCGTGGTCGGACAGCACGAAGCCGCGATCGACCCCGCGCCGCCGTCGGGTGCCGCGCAGGCGCATCCAGCCGCTGGCGAAGGCGTCGCTGTAATCGCCGAAACGGCGCATCCAGGTACTGCCGCCGGCCGAGGGCGGGGCGATGATCAGGGCCTGGCGCAGCAGCGGGTCATTGCGCGGGATGTCGCCGGCGTATTGCGTTGGCGGCACATGGATGCCGGCCTCGCGGTAGACCCGGTTGAGCGGTTCGACCGAGCCGTGGGCGAGGATCGGCCCGAGGCTGGCATCGATGCCGTGGAGGATGCGCTGGGCCTTGCCGAAGGCGTAGCAGAACAACACGCTGGCCTTGCCGCGGGTCTGGTTGCCGCGCCACCACTCATTGATTTCGCTGAACACCTCGGCCTGCGGTTGCCAGCGGTAGATCGGCAGGCCGAAGGTGGATTCGGTGATGAAGGTGTGGCAGCGCACCGGCTCGAACGGCGCGCAGGTGCCGTCGGCCTCGACCTTGTAGTCCCCCGACGCGACCCAGATTTCACCTTGGTATTCCAGGCGTACCTGGGCCGAGCCGAGGACATGGCCGGCGGGGTGGAAACTGAGGGTGACGCCGTGGTGCGACAGGCGTTCGTGGTAGGGCAGGGTTTGCAGATTGATCTCGGCGCCGAGGCGGGCTCGCAGGATCCCGGCGCCGGGGGCGGCGCACAGGTAATGGTGATTGCCGGTGCGGGCATGGTCGCCGTGGCCATGGGTGATGACCGCCCGTTCCACCGGGCGCCAGGGATCGATATAGAAATCACCGGGCGGGCAGTAGAGGCCTTCGGGGCGGGCGATGACAAGGTCCATGGCAGGGCTGCTGGTGGAGGGCTTGTATCGGTAGAGCGGTTACTGGGTGGGGAAGTTCGGTGTTTTTGAGGGCCTTATCGCTGATTTGTCGGGGGACCGAACCGCAGCGATAAGGCCCTCAAGGCCGATAAATTACTTCCCTGGCACCAAGGTCAGGCGCTTGCTGCCATACGCCCGTTCAAAGTTCTGCGTCTGCAGCGGCACGCTCTGGTACTGCCCGCGGAACCACGCATCCAGGCCGTTGGCGAACTGCGGGCTGGCCGGGTTGCCGGACTGGCCGCTGCTGGTGAGCAATTGCAGCGGCTCGACCTGGCCGAAGTCCACCACCATGCGTACTGCCGGGCCGAGGCTGGCCTTGAAATCCTGGCCCCAGGCATAGGTCGACGGGTTCAGGGTGCTGTGGTCGCCGCCCACCGCTTGCGCCCGTCGGCTGAAGTTGTCGCCCAAACCATGCAGGTTGGCCGTCGGCCATTGGTACTGGTGCAGCTTGCCCCACTGCCAGGTCTTGCGGTCGGCACCGAGTTGCTGTTCACCGGCACTGATCGCCGCGGCCAGGCTGCGGGCGAGGATGGTCGGTTTGTCTTCTTTCGCCGGGGTCGTGCGGTCATCCCAGAACGGACTGTCGTCGCGACCCAGCAGGTGGTCGGCTTGGGCCGAGTAGGACAGCCGCGCATTGGCGACGAACGCCTGCCACGCCGGGCTCGACTCCGGGCCGAGTTCGTCGAGGAAGGTCAGCCGCGTGCTTTCCTGGAGGAACAGCTCGTACACCGCGGCGTCGGCGGAGGTCTGGCTCAGGCGGCCATCGAAAGCCATCAGGCGGGTATAAGCCTCGCGGGCGCGGGCCTTCTGCTCGGCGGGCAGGCTGTCGATGGCCTTTTTCAGCGGCTGGGCCATGCCCGGCGCTTCGAACATCGCCTTGAGTTTGTTGGCGAACAGCGTGGTCTGATCGTTCTGCATAGCGATCACGCTGCGGCTGTCGTGCTTGCCGTTGCCGGCCAGTTGCGCGAGGCGCTCGGCGCGCTCCGGGTACGACCAGCTATTGGACAACTGCATGCCGTAGCCTTTCGGCGCGCTGCGCTGGTTGGCGTTGCCGATCCAGCCTTGCGGCGGGTCCTGGTCGTACGGATGGAGCATGGCGTCGGCGTAGCCGTCCCAGTCGTAGCGGCTGTCCCAGCCCGGCGAGGGCAGCAGGCCCTGGCCTTCGCGGCGGTTGGGGTAGCGGCCGGTGACTTGCCAGCCGATGTTGCTGGCATCGGCGAACACCATGTTCAGCGCCGTGGCGCCGATCTCGCGGCTGGCGTCGAAGGCGCGCTCGACGTTCTGCGCCCGCGACAGGTCGAAGAACGCGTCGAGGCTCTTGTCGCCCTTGAGGTCGGGCATGCGCAGCGCCAGGCCGAGGCCGCCCTTGTCGCCGGTGAGCAGAGCGCCGTGGCCGGTTTCGTAGATCACTTCGCGCTGCGGGCGCTGGCCCTTGACGAAGAAGGTTTCGTTACGCGCCCGCGCCGGCTGCCAGCGGCCGTCCACTTCATAGAGCAACTGGCTGCCCTGGCGGCGCAGTTTTTCCAGGTACAGGTCCTGGTTGTCGCCCATGGCCGCGCTGCCGCTCCAGGCCAGCTTGCCGTTGAAGCCGGCGAGCACGAAGGGCAGGCCGGGCAGGGTGAAGCCGGCGGCCTGGTACTTGGTGGTGCGGATCTGCACCGGGCTCAGCACCCAGCCGCCCTGGCTGTCGCTGGCCAGCAGGCTGCGGCCGCTGCGGCTGCGCTGTGGGCCGAGGGCCCAGTTGGCCGAGTTGGCATTGCCGAGCACGTTGAACGCCGCGAGTTGCGCGCTGACCGCCGCCACCGGCGCCAGGCCGGTCAACTGGCTGGCCAGGTTCAGGCCCTTGAGCTTGTCGGCCTCGGCCTCCGGCAGCGGTTCGTCCGGGTAGTTGGGCAGCAGCCAGGCCAGTTTGTCGGCACCGACTTTCTGCGCCAGGGTCAGGGCGGCAATTTCTTCTTGCAGGTTCACCGACTGGCTGAAGCTGTAGAGGGCGAAGACCAGCGCCGAGTCTTCGGCTTTCCAGTACTCCGGGCGGTAGCCGGCCAGCGGCGACGGCAGTTTTTCGCGATAGCGGAACAGGTAGGCGTTGACGCCGCGGGCATAGACCTCGAAGAAGCGCTTCAGGCGCGGCGAGGCGTCGGCATAGAGCTGGGTGGCGCTCTGACGGAGGTTGGTGGCGCGCATGAAACGGTCGATGTCCAGCGCGTCGGCGCCGGCCATCTCGGAAAGGCGACCCTGGGCCAGCAGGCGCATGCCGAGCATCTGGCCGATGCGGTCGGAGGCGTGGACGTAGCCGAGGCTGAACAGGGCGTCATGGAAGGAGCTGCTTTCGATCAGCGGCATGCCCTGGGCATTGCGCCGTACCGAAACGTTCTGCGCCAGGCCCTTGAGCGGCTCGACCCCGACGGTCGGTGGCACGCTGTCGCGAACGTTGCCCATCTGGCAACCACCCAGGCTGAGCAGCCCGAGTGCGGCCGCGGCGACGCCGAACCGAAGACGTGAAAGGGGAAAGGCTGGCGAGGCCATGGCAAGGCTCCTGCAAGGGGGTGGCGGCTGAAAGGCGCTACGTTAGTGAGCGCGATGGCCCCGTGCAAGCGGGGGCGCGGGCTTTATTTGCAAAGCGCCGCGCCGGTGACGCGGGCTTATGGCTGCGGCGGGTTGATCTTTTCCACCAGGGCGTAGGCGCGCTGGGTGGCGGGACGGGCCTGAATGCGCTCGAACCAGCCTTTAAGGGCCGGGAAGTTGTCGAGATCCTGCCCCTGCCATTTGTGCGGGACGATCCACGGGTAGATCGCCATGTCGGCAATGCTGTACGCCTCGCCGGCGACGAACGGTCGGTCTTCCAGGCGCTTGTTCAGCACGCCGTAGAGGCGCGCGGTCTCGTCGACATAGCGCTTGATGGCGTAGGGGATCTTTTCCGGCGCGAAGCGGTTGAAATGGTGGTTCTGCCCGGCCATCGGGCCGAGACCGCCCATCTGCCAGAACAGCCATTGCAGGGCTTCCTGGCGCCCGCGCAGGTCTTGCGGAATGAACTGGCCGGTTTTTTCGGCGAGGTACAGCAGGATGGCCCCGGATTCGAACAGCGACAGGGGCTGGCCGTCGGCAGTGTCGTTGTCGACGATGGCCGGAATGCGGTTGTTGGGGGCAATCTTCAGGAAGTCGGCGGCGAATTGCTCGCCTTTGCCGATGTTGATCGGGTGGATCCGGTACGGAAGGCCGGTCTCCTCAAGAAACAGGCTGATCTTGTGGCCGTTGGGGGTGGTCCAGTAGTACAGATCGATCATGAGGCGCTCCATCAGGAAACGGCAGCATGGTGCATGCTGCCGTCGTTCTGCCGCGCTCGGGCGCAGCGGTCGGCGTTATGGATATCACAAAGCGCGACCGCTGTTACAGGAAGTCACACTCAGGCGCCGTGGCACTTCTTGAATTTTTTCTCGCTGCCGCAGGGGCAAGGGTCGTTACGGCCGACATCTTTCAACGTGTTGCGCACCGGCTCCTGGGGCGCATGGTTGCAGTGCGGACCGTGCACATGGCCGTGGTCGTGATCGTGGTGATGGTCGTGATCATGATTGCAATCAGGGCCGTGAACGTGGGGTTGCTGGGTCATCTGGGTTACTCCGGGACAAAATCGCCGGGAATTATCTCACCACTGCGGGACAAGTGCAGGTCGCGGGTGAAGAATAATCCGGTGCGCAGGGTGCCTTCGAGGCGGTAGTGCAGCGGTCGGTGGGTGCGCAGCATCTTCGCCAGCGGTTTCAGGTGCTGCCAGAGGTTGGTTCGCACCTCGACCTGGACGGTGCGCCGGCCGTGGGCGTCGATCCGCAGCCACTGGCCGTCGTCGCCCTCGGCCAGCAACAGCTCGTTGAGCCGTACCGCGTAGCTCAGGCCGCGAACCTGCAAGGCGCTGTCGTTGGGGTTGTCGATACGAAAGTGAAGGATGAAGCGCTGCTGCATCAGCCGCGCCTTGACCGTTTCCACCTTGATCAGATGCACCTCGGGATCGCGGAAGTCGCTGTCCAGCCAACTGGCGCAGCCTGTCAGGCTCAGCAGGAGCATGAGCACTGACAGACGGGCCAGACGGCGCATGGTCGCTATCCGCCTACATAACTGGAGCAGCACTTCTTGAATTTCTGCCCGCTGGCGCAGGGGCAGGCGTCGTTGCGGCCGGCCTTGAGGCCGACGGTCGGGTCGATGAAGTACCAGTGGCCCTGGTTCTGCACGAAGGCCGAACGCTCGCGGTGGCTGTGTTCGCCCTCGGCGTCATGCCAGCGCGCGGTGAAGGTGACGAAGGCGTGCTCGGGCTGCCCGCCGAAGACCTCCGCCGATTCCACCTCCAGCCCGAGCCAGGTGCTTTGCGCACTCCAGGCGGCGATGGCCGGGCGGTCGAGGCCGGCCTGTTGCACCGGCAGGGTAGTTTTCACCAGATAGTCCACCAGGCCCAGCACATAGGCGCTGTAGCGCGAACGCATCAGCGTCTGGGCGTCCGGGGCCGGGTGCCCGGCGTGATAGTGCCCGCAGCAGGTATCCACCAGGTTGCCGCTGCCGCAGGGACAAACCGAAACACTCATCGCGTCACCACCAGTACTTGCCGAAGTTTTGCGGATTGGCCCAGAACTTGGCGTTGAGCCAGTCGGGTACCTGTTTATAGTCACGCAGATCGTAGCTGAACAGGCCGAGGACCTGATCATCACGCTGGAAACGCTCGTTGGCCTGCAGTGCCAGCGAGTAGAAATCAGTGTCTTCCCAGCCGCTGGCGGCGAGGTCGGCCAGCACGGCGATGCGGCTGGCGTTGAGGTTGCGGATGCCGCCCACCAGTTCAAGGCCATTGCGCTTGGGCAAGTGCTCCAGGCAGTCCACCAGCAGCGCCAGGTCGTAGCGCTTGCCTGCCAGTTCCGCTGGCAGCGGGCCGGGCGCGGCGACGTCGATGCTGGCCTGCGGGTGCGCCGCGGCGAAGGCTTCCAGGGCGGGGAAGCGGGTGCCCACCAACAACAGGCGTTGCGGGGCGTGGTGTTCCAATAGCGCGGCCAGGGCCTGTTGCGGCGTGCGCGAAGAAAAGCTCTCGGTCATCGAAGGTCCTCATCTGATCCGCCAAGACTAGCGGGCCACGGCGCCAAGGCAAAGGGGCGCGGTGGTTGCGTCATGGCTTATTGCTGGCGGAGATGGACGCTGCGGTCTTTACTCCCAGAGCATCGGTTTTGCACCGAATCCTCCTGGGAGATGCAACAAATGAGCATAGTTCGCACAGCTTTACCTCTGGTTCTGCTAGCCAGCGTATTGACTGGTTGTGCAGGTTTGCAAAAAACCGACTGGCCGAAATGTGCAGCCGTCGGAGGCGTCGGTGGCGCCGCATTGGGCGCGATCGAGAGCACCAGTTGGGCCGGCTGGGGCGCGCTGGCCGGCGGCACCCTGGCCGCGGCGTACTGCTGGGTTCATGGCGACGGTGACGAAGACGGCGATGGCGTGCCGGACAGCCGCGACAAGTGCCCGGGCACGCCGCGTGGTGTCCAGGTCGATGCCAACGGCTGCCCGCCAGAGCCTGTGCCGGTCGCGGTGGTCGAAGAAGTGGTGGTGGTGAAGGAAGAGACCATCGTGATCCGTGACATCCACTTCGAGTTCGATTCGGCCAAGCTGACCGCGGCTGACAAGTCCCGCCTGAACACCATCGCCACTCGCCTGAAACAGGAAGCGCCAAGCGCCCGGCTGAGCGTGACCGGGCACACCGACAGCGTCGGCTCGGACGCCTACAACCAGAAACTCTCCGAGCGCCGGGCGCATTCGGTGACCGAGTACCTGATCGAAAGCGGCGTGCCACGCGCCAGCTTCGTCTCGGTGCGCGGTGCCGGTGAAAGCCAGCCTGAAGCCGACAACCGCACCGCGGACGGCCGGGCACAGAACCGCCGCACGGAAATCCGCATCGAGCGTTGAAAGCCTCGCGGCCCGTGGCTTGTGAAGTGCCACGGGCCGGTCTTTACTCCTGTGTGCTGGTAATAGCCAGTAACACAGGAGGCATTCCCCCATGACCGCACTTACCAGAGCCGCGCTTCCCGTGTTGTTGGCGGCCGGCTTGCTTTCCGGTTGCGCGACCCACAGCGATGGAAGCGCACCGCTCAATCAACGGACCTGGCCGCTGTGCAGCCTGCTCGGCGGCCTGGTAGGCGGTGGCCTCGGTGCCATCGAAAGCTCGGCATGGGCAGCCGGCGGTGGTGCCGCCGGTGCCATTGCCGGCGGCCTGATCTGCTTCGCCCATGACGGCGACGAAGACGGCGACGGCGTGTTCGACCGCCGCGACCGCTGCCCGGACACCCCGGCCAATACCCCGGTCAGCCACAACGGCTGCCCGCTGCCGCAGTACCCGGTGTCGGAGAAACCCGTCGAAACGGAGCCCGTGCAGGAAGTCATCACCCTCAGCGACCAAGGCAACGTGCTGTTCGCCTTCGACTCGGCCGAGCTGACGCCGGCCGCGCAACAGCAATTGCAAGCGCTGGTCGAGCGCCTGGGCAACCCGGCGGTGACCCGCATCCGCGTGGTCGGGCACACCGACAGCAAGGGCACCGACGCCTATAACCAGAGCCTCTCCGAGCGCCGCGCCAGCGCCGCCGCCGAGTACCTCATCAACCAGGGCGTGTCGCCGCAGAAGGTCACCAGCCAGGGGCGCGGCGAAAGCGAGCCGGTCGCAGACAATGAAACCGACGCTGGCCGTGCGCAGAATCGCCGGGTAGAGCTGCACCTCAATTGATCGGCGCGGCGTCAGCCGTTATGGTGGCAGTCTGTCTCCTGGCGGACCGCCACGGCTGACGCGAACCCTTCAGGAGGCAAGGCTATGAAAGGCTTTCTCGGCTTGTTCAAGGCGCTGACAGTGGTGTTCTGGTGGGTGGTGCTGGTGAATCTGCTGATTCCCGCGCAACCGCCGTTCCACCAGTTGATCAACCTGGCCGGCGCCTCACTGCTGGGGCTTCATCTGCTCGAAATCCTGTTCTTCAACGGTCGCCTGCGCCAGCGCAGCCACCGCTGGTTCGACCGCCTGCAGATTCTGCTGGTGGGCATCTTCCATATCCTCTCCATCCCCGCACCTCCCAAGGAAGCCAAGCATGCGTAAGCTGATGCTGTTGACCGCGTTGTTCAGCCCGCTGAGCATGGCCGATGCCCTGAGCGTTGCACCGCATTCGGTGCTGCGCCTGGCAAACAAGGCCAGTGTCGTTCACCTGGAGCGCCTCGATGTGGCGGATTCCGCCACCTTGCTGCTGCCGTCCAGTCTGGTGGAGCTGAAAGTCGATCAACTGACACTCGGCCGCGATGCACGAATTGCCGTGGTGCCGGCCCAGGACACCCTGCGTATCGAAGCCGGCAGTGCGCAACTGGCCGAAGGCAGCCAGATCGCCGCTCACGGCGCGCCGGGGACTTATGAAAAACCGGCCCAGTCAGGCCGTAACCTGGACCTGCGGCTGAACCGTTTGCAGGCACCGCTGCTGTCCATCGACGCCCGCGGTGGCGCCGGTGCGCCGGGTTACGTCGGCCTTGATGGCGCCAACGGCAAGGCCGGTGGTTGCACCTGGGGCCAGGCCAGCCGAGGTGCCAATGGTGACAACGGCGGCAATGGTCATGACGGTGCTCCCGGTGGCCGGGTACGCCTGAGCCTGCCGGCGGATTATCCGGCGGAGCAGATCAAGGTGCGTCTGGACGGCGGCGCGCCAGGTGCGCCGGGCGTTGCCGGCAAACCGGGGCAGGGCGGGGCGAGCAAGGGCTGTCTGGTCTATCGCACCGATGGCGGTGCCGACGGGCGTCCCGGCGCCGCTGGCCAGCCTGGGCTGGCCGGGTCGCCGGGTGAGTTGAGCGTGCAGCGGCTGTAACGCGTGGTGTGAGGGGCGGCGGCGTTGCCGCGGCCCTCAGAACGACAACCGCGACGCCGCCACCACGATTACCGCAATCCCCAGCAACAGATTGATCCCCACCATGCGCCGGATGCGACCCATCACACCGGCGCCCGCTGCCCAGTCGCCAGCCTCGACGGCCTTGCGCAGCTCAGGCAGCAACAGGCTCTGCACCCGCATGAACAGGGCGAACATGGCGATGGCACCGCCCATCATCACCTGCACATGGCGCGGCGCATGGTCGAAGCCGGAATAGTGCATGTGCAGCATGCCCACGCCACTGACCGCCAGGACCAGCACGGCGATCCACACCCAACTGAAAAAACGCGGAAACACTTCCAGCCACAACTGCAGCCGGGCCGGTCCTTCGAGGACCGTGGCGGCCGCCGGGCGCAGGATCATCCAGGCGAAGAACATGCCGCCGACCCAGACCATGGCGGCCAGGACATGCAGGCTGTAGGGAAGGGCGTAGGCGGTCATCGGGCACTCCATTCGGCGCAAAGGGCAATAGCGGGGTATGATAGCCGGCCCACTCGAAACACTGAAAATTTATCCAGCCTTTTGGGCGCCCCGAGACCATGATCAGTACCGAACTCAAGTCCCAGATTCAGGGCGCCTACTCCCGTTTTCTCGAAGCCAAGAGCCTCAAACCGCGTTATGGCCAGCGCCTGATGATCGCCGAAGTGGCGAAGGTGCTCGGCGATATCGACTGCGACGAAGAAGGCCGGCGCTCTGGCGACCCGGCCGTGGTGGCGGTCGAGGCCGGCACCGGTACCGGCAAGACCGTGGCCTACAGCCTGGCGTCGATCCCCGCGGCCAAGGCCGCTGGCAAGCGCCTGGTCATCGCCACGGCGACCGTCGCCCTGCAGGAGCAGATCGTCTTCAAGGACCTGCCCGACCTGATGCGCAACAGCGGCCTGAATTTCAGCTTCGCCTTGGCCAAGGGGCGCGGCCGTTACCTGTGTCTGTCCAAGCTCGACCTGCTGTTGCAGGAAGGCCACGCGCAGAGCGCCACGGCGCAGTTGTTCGAGGAAGAAGGCTTCAAGATCGAGGTCGATGAAGTCAGCCAGAAGCTGTTCAACAGCATGATCGAGAAGCTTGCCGGCAACCGCTGGGACGGTGATCGCGACAGTTGGCCCATGGCCCTGGAAGACAAGGACTGGATGCGGGTCACCACCGACCACAGCCAGTGCACCGGCCGCCACTGCCCCAACTTCGGCCAGTGCACCTTCTATAAAGCACGCGAGGGCATGGGCAAGGTCGATGTGATCGTCACCAACCACGACATGGTCCTCGCCGACCTGGCCCTGGGCGGCGGCGCGGTGTTGCCCGATCCGCGCGACACCATCTATGTCTTCGACGAAGGCCATCACCTGCCGGACAAGGCCATCGGCCATTTCGCCCATTACAGCCGCCTGCGCTCCACCGCCGACTGGCTGGAACAGACCGCGAAGAACCTGACCAAGCTGCTGGCCCAGAACCCGCTGCCGGGTGACCTCGGCAAGTTCATCGAGCAGGTGCCGGAGCTGGCCCGGGAGATCAAGAATCAGCAGCAATTCATGTTCAGCGCCTGCGAGCAGGTCGCCGATTTCCGTCCCAGCGATGACCTGGAAGGCCGCGAGCGGCCTCGGCATCGCTTCGTCGGCGGTGTGATTCCGGAGCATATCCGCGAGATCGGCATCGAACTGAAGAAGGGCTTTTCCCGTCTCAACGACCTGTTCTCCCGCCTCACCGACCTGCTCAAGGAAGGCATGGATGGCGAGGTCAATATCGGCATCGCCAGCCACCAGGCCGAGGAGTGGTACCCGCTGTTCGGCACCTTGTTGACCCGCGCTCAGGGCAACTGGGAACTGTGGACCGCCTTCACCGCCGAAGACCCGGAAGACAGCCCGCCGATGGCGCGCTGGCTGACATTGGCCGAGAGCGGCGCGCTGTTCGACATCGAAGTCAACGCCAGCCCGATCCTCGCCGCCGAAATGCTCCGGCGCAATCTGTGGAGCGTCGCTCACGGCGCCCTGGTGACCTCGGCGACACTGACCGCGCTGGGCACCTTCGACCGTTTCCGCATGCGTTCCGGTTTGCCGCGGGCGGCGGTCACCACGGTGGTGCCGAGCCCGTTCCACCACGTCGATGCCGGCGTGCTGCGGGTGCCGGACCTGCGCGCCGACCCGCGAGACGCCGCCGCCCACACCGCGGCGATTATTCGCGACCTGCCGGAACTGGTGGAAGGTTCGCGGGGTTCGCTGGTGCTGTTCTCTTCGCGCAAACAGATGCAGGACGTGTTCGACGGCCTGGACCGCGACTGGCGCAAACAGGTGTTCATCCAGGGCAACCTGTCCAAGCAGGAAACCTTGAACAAGCACAAGGCGCGGGTCGATGGCGGTGATTCCAGCGTGCTCTTCGGCCTCGCCAGCTTCGCCGAAGGGGTCGACCTGCCGGGTGCCTATTGCGAGCACGTGGTGATCGCCAAGATCCCCTTCGCCGTGCCGGATGACCCGGTGGAAGCGGCGTTGGCCGAATGGATCGAGGCGCGCGGCGGCAACCCGTTCATGGAAATCGCCGTGCCGGATGCGTCGCTGAAACTGATCCAGGCCTGCGGTCGCCTGCTACGGACCGAAGAGGACCGCGGAATCATCACCCTGCTTGACCGCCGCGTGGTCACCCAACGCTACGGCAAGGCTATTCTTAACGCGCTGCCGCCGTTTCGTCGGGAAATTTCCTGAGGCCAATCGCTGCGCTTCGGCGTCCCGCCAGGCCGCAGCGATCAGGCGCTGAAAATCTTTTGTATTTCTCGCTGTCTATTCACCGGACCCAAGACCCGCAAGGGTCCTTCAAGGAGAACTCGAGCCCCATGTTGCGCCGTACCCTTCCCGCCGTTTTCGCGCTGATGTTCTGCCCGCCACTGTTGGCCGCGCAGCAGACGCTGTTCAACTTTGTGCGCCCCACCTCCGTGGTAAACGTGGCGACCGAGGAGGCCAGCCTGCCGCAGTACAACGCTGAGCAGACGGCCGAAGGCGAAGTGCTGCGCCGAGTGGTGTTCAATCCGGTGCAGCGCCCCAACCTGCGTATGAGTCCGCAGACCGGCGTTTGGGACTGGTCCGCGCAAAAGGCCCTGACCCTGCGCCTGCAAAGCGGGATGGACTGGGCCCTGACCGTCAACGTGACCATTCAGAGCGCCGACGGCAAAACCCTCACCAGCCGCATCGACCTGCCAGCCGGCCCGGCACAGACCGTGCTGATTCCGCTCCAGGCCAGCTCGCCGCTGAGCCAGGGCATGCGTGCCGGCCCACCGATGCCCTGGACCTTCGAAGGCCAGCGTCTGATCCTGACCGGCAGTGCTGGCGAGCTGGACCTGAGCCAGGTCACCTCAGTCACCCTGTCGATGAACCAGCCGAATGTCGCCCAGAGCGTGTTGATCGAGCGCATCAACGTGCAGGACGATGACCGCTTGCAACAGGCGGCGTACAGCCAGTTGATCGATGGCTATGGCCAGTTCAGCCGGGGGCGCTGGCCGGAAAAGGTCAGCAGCGACGAACAACTGCGCAGCGCCGCCGCCAAAGAGCAGCAACAACTCAAGACCTGGCTGGCCGAACGCCAGAAGCAGCCGCTGGACCGCTTCGGCGGCTGGACCGGCGGGCAGACCTTCGATGCCAAGGGCTTCTTCCGCACGGTCAAACGCGATGGTCGCTGGTACTTGGTCACGCCGGAGGGGCATCCGTTCTATTCGCTGGGCGTCAACGCGGTGAACCCTGAGCCCGGGCGGACCTATGTCGCCGGGCGTGAAGCGATGTTCAGCGGGCTGCCGGCGGCGGAGTCGCCATTGGCGGCGTTCTATGGCGAAGGCAACAACAACGACGGCAATGCGTCGTCCAAGGGCCGCGGCTTCAACCAGGGCCGCTGGTTTGATTTCTATGCTGCCAACCTCGAACGCGCCTATGGCAAACCCTGCACGCCAGCCGCGGCAACCGGGCAGCAACCCGCCGCGCCATGCCCGCCGGTCGCCTTTGACGCCGGCCGCTGGCAGACTCACGCCCTCGACCGTTTGCAGGCCTGGGGCTTCAACACCCTCGGCAACTGGAGCGACCCCGGCCTGGGCCATGCCCAGCGCCTGCCTTACACCTTGCCGCTGGCGATCGTCGGTGACTACGCCAGCATCAGCACTGGCATGGACTGGTGGGGCGCGATGCCCGACCCGTTCGACCCGCGTTTCGCCATGGCCACCGAACGCGCGGTCGCCATTGCCGCCCGCGATCACCGCGATGACCCGTGGCTGATCGGTTATTTCGCCGACAACGAGTTGGCCTGGGCCGCGCCGGGGGATGATCCCAAGTCGCGCTATGGCCTGGCCTACGGCACCCTGCGCTTGACCACCGACGTGCCGGCCAAGCGCGCTTTCCTCAAGCAACTGCGCGACAAATACCGCAACCAGGAAGGCCTGTCCAAGGCCTGGGGCATCCAGTTGAGCGCCTGGGAACTGATGGAAGACCCGGGCTTCGAGCCGCCGCTGCCAAGCGCCGAGCACCCGGAAATCGAAGCGGACTTCAAGCATTTCCAGCGCACCTTCGCCGACGCCTACTTCAAGACCATTTCCGATGCGCTGAAGTGGCATGCGCCGAACCAACTGCTGCTGGGCGGCCGCTTCGCCGTTACCACCCCGGAGGCCGTGGCGGCCTGTGCCCAATACTGTGATGTGCTGAGCTTCAACTTCTATACCCCGAAACCCCAGGACGGCTACGACTTCGCCCAACTGCGGGCGCTGGACAAGCCGGTGCTGGTCTCCGAGTTCCACTTCGGTTCCCGCGATCGCGGGCCGTTCTGGCCGGGGCCGATGGAAGTCGCCCGCGAGGAAGATCGCGGTCCGGCCTACGCGGCGTTCCTGAAAGCGGCACTGGCCGAGCCAAGCATCGTCGGCGCGCACTGGTTCCAGTTCGCCGACCAGCCGGCCAGCGGTCGTCTGCTCGATGGCGAAAACGGTCATTTCGGCCTGGTCGGCATCACCGACGTGCCGTTCCAGGGCTTCGTCGATCAGGTGCGCAAGGCCAACCTGCAGGTGGAGAAAGAGATCGTCGGCAGCGCACCGGCCCGGCAACCGGCGAGCGAGCCGGGCAAACCCTGAGCCTTACATGAATGATGCTGCCGTCTGACCCGTGTCTGTTCCCAAATCCGTCGCGTGCTGAAACAATGCACGCCACTTTTCAGGCAGGTCGCGCAGGAGTCGTCGGGTGCAGATTCAGGGTCATTTCGAACTGAAGTTCGAAGCGGTACGCGAGGCCTTCGCGGCCCTCTTCGACGATCCTCAGGAGCGCGGTGCGGCGTTGTGCATCCAGGTCGGTGGCGAGACAGTCCTCGACCTGTGGGCCGGCAGTGCCGACAAGGACGGCCAGGAGGCCTGGCACAGCGACACCATCGCCAACCTGTTTTCCTGCACCAAGACGTTTGCTGCGGTCACCGCATTGCAACTGGTGGGCGAGGGCAAGCTGCAACTCGACGCGCCGGTTGCGCGCTACTGGCCCGAGTTCGCCCAGGCCGGCAAGGAGTCAGTGACCCTTCGCCAGTTGCTCTGCCACCAGGCCGGCCTGCCGGCGATCCGCGAACTGCTCCCCGCCGAAGCCCTCTACAACTGGCAAACCATGGTCGACACCCTGGCCGCTGAAGCGCCGTGGTGGACGCCGGGCAGTGCGCATGGCTACGCCGCGATCACCTATGGCTGGCTGGTGGGTGAGCTGATCCGCCGCGCCGATGGCCGGGGCCCGGGCGAGTCGATCGTTGCGCGTACGGCAAAACCCTTGGGGCTGGATTTTCATATCGGCCTGGCCGACGAGGAATTCCACCGCGTCGCCCATATCGCTCGCGGCAAGGGCAACCTCGGCGACGAAGCGGCGCAGCGCCTGCTTCAGGTCACCATGCGCGAGCCGCAGGCCCTGTCGACCCGGGCCTTCACCAACCCGCCGGCAATTCTCACCAGCACCAACAAGCCCGAGTGGCGGCGCATGCAGCAGCCGGCGGCGAATGGTCACGGCAACGCCCGCAGCCTGGCCGGCTTCTACGCCGGGCTGCTCGATGGCAGTTTGCTGGAATCCGAACTGCTCGACGAACTGACCCGCGAACACAGCCTGGGCGAAGACAAGACCCTGCTCACCCGTACCCGTTTCGGCCTCGGCTGCATGCTCGACCAGCCGACGGTGGCCAACGCCACCTTTGGCCTCGGCGCCCGTGCGTTCGGGCATCCGGGCGCGGGTGGTTCGGTCGGTTTCGCTGATCCCGAGCATGACGTCGCCTTCGGCTTCGTCACCAACACCCTCGGCCCCTACATCCTCATGGACCCCCGTGCGCAGAAACTGGTGCGGGTCCTGAAAGAGTGCCTTTGATCGGTTGGTTCTGTACTCATCAGGCCCGTTGGCTATTCTGCATTCCACGTACTTTTTCTTTCATTTTCATGGTGTATCGCTGATGTCTTCACATAAAACCTTAGCTCTTGCCCTGTGCCTGGCCATCACCGGCTGCGCCCAGAACCCCCAGAAAGACACCGCCGACAACGGTCATAGCTGGTGGCCTTTTGGCTCGGACAAGGTCGCCGATCAGGAAGTGAAGGCAGCCGTGACCGAGAAAGTCGCCAAGTCCGAAGCCAAGTCCGAGGGCGGTAGCTGGTGGTGGCCTTTTGGTGGTAGCGAAGAAAAAGAGGTCGCAGCGGCGGCGGTACCGAAGATTGACGTGAAGGCCACCCAGGCCTGGCTGGACGCCTACGAGCCGCGCCTGCGCGAGGCGGTCAAGGACAGCAAGCTGGAACTGGAGCGCCGTGAAGACGTGCTGGTGGTGATCTTGCCGGTGGACAGTGGCTACAACCCGGATCGTCCGGCCATGCTGCTGCCGGTCACCCTCGGTCCGATCACCCGGGTGGCCAAGATCGTCGAAACCGACACCAAGACCGCCGTCCTGGTCCTCGGCCATGCCGACAGCAGCGGCGCCGCTGCGGCCAACCAGAAGCTGAGCCAGGAGCGCGCCCAGTCGGTGGCAGCGATCTTCCGCCTCAGCGGCCTGCAACGTGATCGCCTGGGCCTGCGCGGTCTGGGTTCGGTGGCGCCGCGGGCGGCCAACGACAGCCAGCAGGGCCGTTCGCTGAACCGCCGTGTGGAAATGATCCTGACCCCGCAAGCCACCATGGTGGCGCTGCTTGCCAAGTACCAGCAGCCAACCCCGAGCCCGGCCGAGCTGGTCGCTGTCCAGGATGCCAAACCTGCGGTCAAGGCACCTGCGGCCAAGCCAGCCGCCAAGGCTGCTGCAAAAGCCCCGGCCAAAGCGGCGCCTGCCAAGAAAGCCGCCCCGGTGAAAGACACCGCGGCCAAGAAGAAAGCGGCACCAGCCAAACCGGCTGCGAAAAAAGCCGAGCCCGCAGCCAAGAAGGTTGCGGCCAACAGCCCTGCGAAGACCAACTGATCCTCAAGGAACGCTGTAGATGACTCAGACGCTGGCAGATATGCGCCGTGACTACACCCGCGACGGCCTGGCCGAAGCCCAGGCCCCGAGCGAGCCCTTTGCGCTGTTTCACCAATGGTTCGCCGACGCGGTGAAAACCGAACAGGCCCCGGTGGAAGCCAATGCCATGACCGTGGCAACCGTGGACGAGCACGGCCGTCCGCATTGCCGCATTCTCCTGCTCAAGGGCCTGGACGAGCAGGGTTTCACCTTCTTCACCAACTACGAGAGCGCCAAGGGTCAGCATTTGCTGGCCAATCCGTACGCGGCCATGACCTTCTTCTGGCCGACCCTGGAGCGCCAGGTGCGTATCGAAGGGAAGGTGGTGAAGGTTTCGCCGGAAGAGTCCGATGCCTATTACCAGGTGCGTCCGCTGGGCAGTCGCCTGGGCGCCTGGGCATCACCGCAGAGCCGGGTGATCGCCGATCGTGGCGAGCTTGAAGCGCTGCTCAAGGCGACCGAACAGCGTTTCAGCGACAGCCAGCCGCAGTGCCCCGAGCACTGGGGTGGCTACCGCCTGTTGCCGGAGCGTATCGAGTTCTGGCAGGGCCGTCCGAGCCGTCTGCATGACCGCCTCAACTACCGCCTGGAGCAGGGCGCCTGGCTGCGTGAGCGGCTGGCGCCTTAACCGACGCTGTATCCGGCGGCCTCGCGTTCCAGCCAGGCCGCCAACTCCTTCCGTTTGACCTTCTGTGCCTTGGCGGCTTCGAGCCGCTGGAGCATGAATGCGCGTTTTTGCTCGTCTTTCCCCGCAAACGACAGGGCCAGGTCCCGGTCGGTCCAGCGCCTGATCCGCACGTACAGCCACCCGTGAAAATACAGGCCGGCCACGGTGGTGACGGCGATGATGAAGTAATCCATGTCTATCCTTGTTAACCGAGCCTTCTGACAGTTCCAGGTGTGCTGCCTGTACCCAAGCTGAATGGAAGCAATTTTATCCGGTGCGTGTCGTGACAGTCGTCAATGTGCGGAGTCTAATGAGCACCTGTCTTAAGGAGATGATCCTATGCGTAAGTCTGTTCTGCTGGTTGCATCGTTCACCACGATGTCGCTGCTGCTGGGTGGTTGTGCCTCCAACCTGTCCGGCGACTCCTACTCTCGGGACGAGGCACGCCGCGTCCAGACCGTGCGCATGGGTACCATCGAATCCCTGCGCCCTGTGAAGATCGAAGGCACCAAAACCCCGATCGGCGGTGGCGCCGGTGCGGTGGTCGGTGGTGTAGCCGGTAGCGCCATCGGTGGCGGTCGCGGCAGCATCGTCGCCGCAGTGATCGGTGCGGTCGCCGGCGGCTTGGCCGGTTCTGCCGCCGAAGAAGGGCTGACCCGTACCCAAGGTGTGGAAGTTACCGTTCGCGAGGATGATGGCAGCATGCGCGCCTATGTACAGCAGGTTCAGGAAAACGAGATTTTCCGGGTCGGCGAGCGCGTGCGTATCGTGACCGTCGATGGCACCAGCCGCGTCACCCACTGATCGGCAACGCCAGAAAGACAAAACCCCGACACGGCTCGCGCCGTTCGGGGTTTTTTAGTGCTGCCTGAAAAGCCGTGGATCAGCTCGCCTGGGCCTTGCGGCTGCACAGGGCAGTGATGCCGTAGCCGATCAGTGCGGCAAACAGCGAACCGGTGAGGATGCCCATCCGGTCCATGCCGGCGTACTCGCTGCTACCCGGCATGAAGGCCAGCGAGCCGACAAACAGGCTCATGGTGAAGCCGATGCCACAGAGAATCGCCACGCCGAGGACCTGTCCCCAGTTGGCGCCGCTGGGCAGGGCGGCCATGCCCAGCTTGATGGCGATCCAGGTCAGGCCGAACACGCCGATGGTCTTGCCCGCCAGCAGGCCGAGGGCGATGCCCATGGGCACGGTGTGGGTGAAGCTTTCCAGGGTCACGCCGGTCAGCGACACGCCGGCATTGGCAAAGGCGAACAACGGCAGGATGCCGTACGCGACCCAAGGGTGCAGGGCATGTTCAAGGCTGCGTAGCGGCGAGGTCTCGGCATTGCGGGTGCGCAGTGGAATGCACAACGCCAGGGTGACTCCGGCCAGGGTCGCGTGAACCCCGCTTTTCAGCACACAGACCCAGAGGATCAGGCCGACCACCATGTACGGACCGAGCTTGACCACCCCCAGCCGGTTCATGGCGATCAGCACCAACAAGCAGGCGGCGGCCAGCATCAGCGAAAGGCTGGAAAGCGAGCCGGAATAGAACAGCGCGATGATGATGATGGCGCCAAGGTCGTCGATGATCGCCAGGGTCATCAGGAACAGCTTGAGCGAGGCAGGCACCCGCTTGCCCAGCAGGGCCAGCACGCCAAGCGCGAAGGCAATGTCGGTCGCGGTAGGAATCGCCCAGCCGGCGATGGCGGCGGGGTTGTCCCGGTTGAGGAACCAGTAGATCAGCGCTGGCACCACCATGCCGCCCACTGCGGCGGCGGCGGGCAGTACCACTTGCGACGGTTTGGACAGTTGTCCTTCCAGCACCTCGCGCTTGACCTCCAGGCCGATCAGCAGGAAGAACAGCGCCATCAGGCCGTCGTTGATCCACAGCAGCAGTGGCTTGGCGATGTTCAACGCGCCAACCTGGACCGCCACCGGGACTTCCAGCAGCCCGCTGTAGAGCCAGGACAGAGGTGAATTGTTGATGATCAGGGCCAGGACCGCGGTAGCGATCAACAATAGGCCACTGGCGGCTTCCAACTGAAAGAAACGAGTGAATGTGCTACGAAGAGGCAAGATCGCTTCCTCCCATCAAATGTGCAAAAGGCCGGCCACCCTAACCCTTTGTGTTATTCATTAAAATAAAAACTATATTCTTTTTTGTTATAAGTAATTTCGATCGTTTCAGTTTCGTCGATGTTTTCCGATTGGCATGTAGGAATCGGCTTATGTGGACGGTAGTTGGTTAAACCGGATTTGTAATTTGAGGCGCGCTCGTGATTTTTAAAGCGCTACACATCCTGTGTTAGCGTGCTGTAGTCCTTTCGCTTGAGAACCCCCTATGAGCCATGACCGCACCTGGGCCCGCGAAGCCATCCGCATCATCGAGGCCGATTTCCAGCGCAGCGCCGACACGCACTTGATTCCGTTGCCGATGGCCGGCTTTCCCGAGGTCGACCTGTATTTCAAGGACGAGTCCAGCCATCCCACCGGCAGCCTCAAGCATCGGCTGGCGCGGTCGCTGTTTCTGTATGCGTTGTGCAACGGCTGGTTGCGGCCCGGAGCCCCGGTCATCGAGGCTTCCAGCGGTTCGACGGCGATTTCCGAAGCCTACTTTGCCCGCTTGCTGGGCCTGCCCTTCATTGCCGTGATGCCCGCCACGACCTCGCGGGAGAAGATCGCCCAGATCGAGTTCTACGGTGGGCAGCCGCATCTGGTGAAAGATCCGACACAGATCTATGCCGAGTCCGAACGGCTGGCACGGGAAAGCGGCGGGCACTTCATGGACCAGTTCACCTATGCCGAGCGCGCCACCGACTGGCGGGCGAACAACAACATCGCCGAGTCGATCTTCAGTCAATTGCGTTTCGAGCGGCATGCCGAGCCAAGCTGGCTGGTTTCCAGCCCTGGTACGGGCGGCACCACCGCGACACTGGGGCGTTATGTGCGCTATCGGCGCCACGCCACCCGAGTGTTGTGCGCCGATGCCGAGCGGTCGGTGTTTTTCGATTGCTACCGCACCGGTGACCGCGACTTGCGGCTGGACTGCGGGTCGCGGATCGAAGGCATTGGCCGGCCGAGGGTCGAGGCGTCGTTCTTGCCGGCGGTGATCGATGCGATGGTCAAAGTGCCGGACGCCTTGTCGCTGGCGGCCATGCATTACCTGGCGCGTCGGCTGGGGCGGCGGGTCGGTGGTTCCAGTGGGACCAACCTGATCGGGGCGTTGCAGGCAGCATTGCAGATGAAGTCGGCAGACGAGGCGGGATCGATCGTGGCGATTCTCTGCGACAGCGGCGAACGCTATGCGACGACCTACTACGACGAGCAGTGGTTGAAGGCGCAGGGCTATCAACTGGAGGCGTTGATCGAGGTGGTGGCAGGGTGTGTCGAGCGGGGCGAAGCGCTGCCCGAGACGGTCTTGCGCGAAGGGATTTGACTCGCTTGTCGCGACGGCTCGGCACCCCGAACCGTCGCGTCAGGCGTGATTACTCGGTCAGACCCAGCATGCTGCGGGTCACGGCCTCGGCGATGCGGATCCCGTCGACACCGGCGGAGAGAATCCCGCCGGCATAACCTGCGCCTTCACCGGCCGGGAACAGCCCTTTCAGATTCAGGCTTTGCAGCGTCTCGTCGCGGGTAATCCGCAGCGGCGACGAGGTGCGCGTTTCGATGCCGGTCAGTACCGCATCCGGCAGGTTGTAGCCTTTGATCTGGCGGTCGAAGGCCGGCAGGGCCTCGCGGATGGCTTCGATGGCGAAGTCCGGCAGGCTCGGGGCCAGATCGCCAAGGTTGATGCCCGGCTTGTAGGAAGGTTCGACGCTGCCCAAGGCCTTGGACGGACGACCGGCGACGAAATCGCCGACGAGTTGCGCCGGCGCCTGGTAGTTGCTGCCACCCAGCACGTAGGCGAGGGACTCCAGGCGTTCCTGCAACTCGATGCCTGCCAGCGGGCCGCCCGGGTAATCCTGCTCGGGGGTGATGCCGACGACGATGCCCGAGTTGGCGTTACGTTCGTTGCGCGAGTACTGGCTCATGCCGTTGGTGACCACCCGGCCCGGTTCGCTGGTAGCAGCAACCACGGTGCCACCCGGGCACATGCAGAAGCTGTAGACCGAGCGGCCGTTCTTGGCGTGGTACACCAGCTTGTAATCGGCGGCGCCGAGTTTCGGGTGACCGGCGTATTTGCCCAGGCGAGCCTGGTCGATCAGCGATTGCGGGTGCTCGATGCGGAAACCGATGGAGAACGGCTTGGCTTCCATGTACACGCCGCGGCTGTGCAGCATGCGGAAAGTGTCGCGGGCGCTGTGGCCGAGGGCCAGGACCACATGGCGCGAATGCAGTGTTTCGCCGTTCTGCAGTACCACGCCGGTCAGTTGACCGTCGTCCATCACCAGGTCGGTGACCTTGTGTTCGAAGCGCACTTCGCCGCCCAGCGCACCGATTTCCTCGCGGATGTTCTCGACCATGCCGGTCAGGCGGAAGGTGCCGATGTGCGGCTTGTTGACGTAGAGAATCTCGTCCGGCGCACCGGCCTTGACGAACTCGTGCAGGACCTTGCGGCCGTAGTGTTTCGGGTCCTTGATCTGGCTGTACAGCTTGCCGTCGGAGAACGTGCCGGCGCCGCCCTCGCCAAACTGGACGTTGGACTCCGGATTGAGCTCGCTTTTACGCCACAGGCCCCAGGTGTCCTTGGTGCGCTGACGGACTTCCTTGCCGCGCTCGAGGATGATCGGGCGCAGCCCGGCCTGGGCCAGGATCAGGCCGGCGAAAATACCGCAGGGGCCGAAACCGACCACGATCGGACGCTCGACAAGGCCACCCTCGGGGGCTGGTCCCACGGGTTTGTAGGTGACGTCGGGAGCGATGCCGATGTTGTGATCGTCGGCGAACTTGCTCAGTACGGCCGCTTCATCACGGACATTCAGGTCGATGGCGTAGATGAACAGCAGTTCGGTGTTCTTCTTCCGCGCATCGTAGCTGCGCTTGAAGATGGTGAAGTCCAGCAACTGGTCGTCGCTGATGCCCAGGCGTTGCACGATAGCGTCGCGCAGGGCTTCGTCGGGGTGATCCAGCGGCAGCTTCAGTTCGGTAATTCGTAGCATGACAGGGTCCAGTATCCCGGCCATGGAGGGGCCGGCGGCTTTACACAAACCGCCGAGTATAAAGGTTTCACCGCGCGAGCACTCAGGTTGAATGCGCGCCGGCTGTCAGTCGTTGCGCGAGCCGCCGTAGTAGGCGCAGCCGTTCAGGGTCTTGCCGTCCAGGCGCAATTGCGCACTGAGGTGGCTGATGCCGCCGGTGGCGCTGTCGACGCAACGTTGTGGGGCGAGCCACAGGTCGATCTTCTGGCCGTTGGCCTCGGTGCTCAGGTTGATGCGGCCTTCCGGCAGTTGCTCTTCCAGGTACGGCAGCGCCAAGGGCGGCTGGCCCGGACGGTCGAGGACCATGCCCTTGCCGCTGATGTTCAGGTTCCAGTCCGGCTCGTGGCCGAAGGCGCGCAGGGTCAGGCGTTTGAAGTTCGGGTCGCTGCAGGCGTTGGCGGCGTGTTCGACACGGTAGACCTGGTGCACGTTGAACTGCCCGTCGGCACCGGCGTTCTGGCTGCCGGCGAGGGTGCCGCGGATATCGGCGAACAGTGCTCCGGGCGTGTTGGCCAGGGCTACGGCCTCCTGCAACAGGCTGGTGTTGCCGGTGTCCTTGATGACGAAGCGGCGGCTTTCGGTGCAGGGCTTGAACAGCAACTGGCCATTGGCGGCGCTGAGTTCACCTTGCAGGCGGGTCATGCCGGCGGTGGAGACGGGTTCCGGCTGGTCGGCCAGCAACTGGCAACCGGCGAACAGCGGCAGCAGGGCGGCGACCAACAGGGAATGAGCGATACGCATCGAGGAAAACTCCGGGATCTCGACCAGAAAAGTTTTCAACGGTACGCAGGGAGGCGTGGGATCACAAGTGAAGTTGAATCAGAAAATGCGCGAGTAGCTGGAAGGCCATCACTGCGGCTCGGCGGAGCGCCGAACCGCAGCGATGGGGCCTTGTGGATCAACCGCCCAGGTAAGCGTCGCGAACCTTCGGATCGGTCAACAGCGCTTCACCCGTGCCCTGCATCACCACCCGGCCGTTTTCCAGCACATAGGCGCGGTCAGCGATCTTCAGCGCCTGGTTGGCGTTCTGCTCCACCAGAAACACCGTCACGCCATCACGGCGCAGTTGTTCGATGATGTCGAAGATCTGCTGGATGATGATCGGCGCCAGGCCCAGCGACGGTTCGTCGAGCAACAGCAGCTTGGGCTTGCTCATCAGCGCACGGCCGATGGCCAGCATCTGCTGCTCGCCGCCGGACATGGTGCCGCCACGCTGGCTGAAGCGCTCCTTGAGGCGCGGGAACAGTTGCAGGACCTTGTCCATCTGCGCCTGGTAGTCGCCCTTGTCGGTGAAGAAACCGCCCATTGCCAGGTTTTCCTCGACGGTCAGTCGCGAGAACACCCGACGGCCTTCCGGCACTACGGCAATGCTCTTGCGCATGATGTGCGAGGAACTCTGGCCGACCAGTTCTTCACCCAGGTAACGGATGCTGCCGCTGTGGGCTTGCGGCGAACCGCAAAGGGTCATCAGCAGGGTCGACTTGCCGGCGCCGTTGGCCCCGATCAGGGTGACGATCTCGCCCTGGCGGATTTCCACGTTGACGTCGTGCAGCGCCTGGATCTTGCCGTAGAAGGTGGAAACGTTTTCGAACTGCAGCATTTACGCTTCCCCCAGGTAGGCTTTGATCACATCAGGGTTGTCACGGATTTGCTCCGGCGTGCCGTCGGCCAGCGGAGTGCCCTGGTTGATCACGACGATATGGTCGGAAATGCTCATGACCAGTTTCATGTCGTGCTCGATCAGCAGCACGGTGACGTTGTGGGACTCGCGCAGGTAGCCGATCAGTGCCTTGAGGTCGTCGGTTTCCTTCGGGTTGAGGCCGGCCGCAGGCTCGTCGAGCATGATGATCCGCGGTTGGGTCATCATGCAGCGGGCGATTTCCAGGCGGCGCTGCTGACCATAGGCCAGGGTGCCGGCGGTGCGGTTGGCAAACTCGGTCAGGTTGACCTTGTCCAGCCAGTACTGGGCCCGCTCCATCGCTTCCTTCTCGCTGCGGCGGAACGCCGGGGTCTTGAACAGGCCCGCGAAGAAGTTGGTGTTGAGGTGGCGGTGCTGGGCGATCAGCAGGTTTTCCAGCGCGGTCATTTCCTTGAACAGGCGTACGTTCTGGAAGGTCCGCACCACGCCCTTGCGGGCGATCTGGTGGCCGGCCAGGCCCTGGATCGGCTGGCCATCGAGCAGGATGGTGCCGCCGCTTGGCTTGTAGAAGCCGGTCAGGCAGTTGAACACGGTGGTCTTGCCGGCGCCGTTCGGGCCGATCAGGGCAACCACCTGTTTTTCCTTGACGGTGAGGGCGACGCCGTTGACCGCCAACAAGCCGCCGAAGCGCATGCTCAGGCCGCTGACTTTCAGAATTTCGCGGCTCATCGACGCAGCTCCATATGAGGACGTTGCATAGGCAGCAGGCCCTGCGGACGCCAGATCATCATCAATACCATCAGGGCGCCGAACATCAGCATGCGGTACTCGCTGAAGTCGCGCATCAGCTCAGGCAGCAGGATCATCACAATGGCCGCGAGAATCACGCCCAGTTGCGAGCCCATGCCACCGAGCACGACGATGGCGAGGATGATCGCCGATTCGATGAAGGTGAAGGATTCCGGTGTCACCAGACCTTGGCGGGCAGCGAAGAAGCTACCGGCGAAACCGGCGAAGCAGGCACCCAGGGTGAAGGCCGACAGCTTGATCACGGTCGGATTCAGGCCCAGCGCACGGCAGGCGATTTCGTCTTCACGCAGCGCTTCCCAGGCACGGCCGATCGGCATGCGCAGCAGGCGGTTGATGACGAACAGCGCCACCAGCGCCAGCAGCAGCGCTACCAGGTAGAGGAAGATCACCTTGTTGATCGAGTTGTATTCCAGCCCGAAGAACTCGTGGAAGGTCTGCATGCCTTCGGCGGCCTTGCGTTCGAACGTCAGGCCGAAGAAGGTTGGTTTCTCGATGTTGCTGATGCCGTTGGGGCCGCCGGTCCACTCGGTGAGGTTACGCAGGAACAGGCGGATGATCTCACCGAAGCCGAGGGTCACGATGGCCAGGTAGTCACCGCGCAGGCGCAGCACCGGGAAGCCCAGCAGGAAGCCGAAAGTGGCAGCCATCAGGCCGGCGATCGGCAGGCAGACCCAGAAGCTCAGGCCGAAGTAGTGCGACAGCATCGCGTAGCTGTAGGCGCCGACGGCGTAGAAGCCGACGTAACCCAGGTCGAGCAGGCCCGCCAGGCCGACCACGATGTTCAGGCCGAGGCCGAGCATGACGTAGATCAGGATCAGGGTGGCGATGTCGACCGCGCCGCGCGAGCCGAAGAACGGCCAGACCAGGGCGACCACGATCAGGCCGAGGATGATGTAGCGCTGGGTCTTCGGCAGGGTCAGGTAGTTGCTGACATTGGCGGGGATCAACGGACCGTCGCGACGGGACTTCATCGCCGCGCTCCATTGCTTGTCGAACAGCACGCGCAGGAACATCAGCACCGAGCACAGGGCGATGACACCCAGGGTGAAGGGACCCTGGCCATGCACTTCGAGGTTGATGCCGGCAATGCTGAGCTTCAGGCCCAGTACCGGGAATGCCACGGCCCAGACCAGCAGGGCGCTGAAAAACGCCGATTTGAGATGTCTGTTCATACTTTCTCAACCTCCGGACGGCCCAGGATGCCAGTCGGCCGGAACAACAGAACGAGAACCAGCAGGCCGAACGCCACGACGTCCTTGTACTGGTCGCCGAAGATGTCAGCGCCGAAGGCTTCGGCCACACCCAGCACCAGGCCACCGAGCATGGCGCCCGGGATACTGCCGATGCCGCCGAGGACTGCCGCCGTGAAGGCTTTCAGGCCCACCAGGAAGCCGGCGTTGGGGTTGATCACGCCGTATTGCATGCTCAGCAATACGGCCGCGACGGCCGCCAGCGCGGCGCCGATGACGAAGGTCAGGGCGATGATGTTGTTGGTGTTGATACCCAACAGGTTGGCCATCTTGATGTCTTCGGCGCAGGCCCGGCAGGCCCGGCCCAGACGGGAGCGGGAGATGAACAGGGTCAGGCCGGTCATGGCGATCAGGGTGACCACGAAGACCAGGATCTGCATGTAGGAAATCAGGACTTCTTCCGCGCCGCCCGGGCCGAAGGAGATGCTCCCCGGGATCAGGTTGGGAATGGACTTGTCCTTGGAATCCTGGGAAAGCAGTACGGTGTTCTGCAGGAAAATCGACATGCCGATGGCGGAAATCAGCGGGATCAGGCGGTTGCTGTTACGCAACGGCCGGTAGGCGACCCGTTCGATACTGTAGCCATAAGCACTGGTAACGAGGATCGTCGCGACAAACGCGGCGGTCATCAGCAACGGCAGTGAGTGGATACCCATCATGGCCAGTCCGGCAAGGACGATGAAGGCCACGTAGGAACCAATCATGTACACCTCGCCATGGGCGAAGTTGATCATTCCAATGATGCCGTAAACCATTGTGTAGCCAATGGCTATCAAGGCATAGGTGCTGCCAATGGTCAGGCCATTAACAAGCTGTTGGAAGAAGTGATAGATCTCAGGCATTACAGCGCTCCTAAAAACCTGATACGCATTTCTCTGGTGGGTTTGTACCCGGCACGGCCTTGTGGTCTATAGCCACTTCGACGCGCGCAACTGCCAGGGAACCGCTGGTGACGGTTTTAAGATTTTCAGGTGAACCCGATCCCGGATCGCGGGAAACAGGTCCATGAACCTCGTAAAACAAAGCCCACTGCTCGCACAGTGGGCTTTTCGGTCATGTATCAAACAGTGTTACTGAGGGGAAACTTCGGTTTTCGGTTTGCCGAAATGCCATTCGTAGACCACGAATTTGAAGTCCTTCAGGTCGCCCTTGGCGTCGTACGACAGGTCGCCGGTCGGAGTCTTGAAGGTGCCGGCGTGGATGGCGGCTGCCACCTTGTCGGTGTCTTCGCTCTTGGCTGCCTTGATGCCTTCGGCGATCAGCTCGACTGCGGAGTAGGCCGGGAATACGAACGGACCGCTTGGATCCTTGCCGTCAGCCTTGATGGCGTCGGAGATGGCCTTGTTCGCAGGGTCGGTGTCGAAGGACTTCGGCAGGGTCACCAGCAGGCCTTCGGAAGCGTTCTGGGCGATTTGCGAGATGGAGTCGTTGCCGACGCCTTCCGGACCCATGAACTTGGCTTTCAGGCCTTTTTCCTGGGCTTGGCGCAGGATCAGGCCCAGCTCTGGGTGGTAGCCGCCGTAGTAGACGAAGTCGACGTTGTTTTGCTTGAGCTTCTGGATGATCGAGGAGAAGTCCTTGTCACCGGCGTTCAGGCCTTCGAAGACGGCAACCTTGGTGCCTTTCTTCTCCAGGGTTTCCTTGACCGCGGTGGCGATGCCTTCACCGTACTGTTGCTTGTCGTGCAGGACTGCGACGACTTTCGGCTTGACGTGATCGGCGATGTAGTTGCCGGCGGCCGGGCCTTGGGCGCTGTCCAGACCGATGGTGCGGAAGATCAGCTTGTAGCCACGAGCGGTGATTTCCGGGCTGGTAGCAGCCGGGGTAATCATGATCACGCCTTCGTCTTCATAGATGTCGGACGCTGGCTGGGTGGAGCTGGAGCAGAGGTGACCGATCACGTACTTGACGCCATCGTTGACCACTTTGTTGGCAACGGCCACGGCTTGTTTAGGGTCGCAAGCGTCGTCGTACTCCTTGGCTTCGAGCATCTTGCCATCGACGCCGCCCTTGGCGTTGATGTCTTTGATGGCCTGTTTTGCACCGAGGAACTGCATGTCACCGTATTGAGTGACCGGACCGGTTTTCGGGCCGGCGATGCCGATCTTGATGGTATCGGCTGCAAACGAATGGCTGGCGACGCCGGCCAGAACCATTGCGGCAAACAACTTGGAAATTTGCTTGGTAGCCTTACTCATAGTGCTCCACTCATTCTGTTGTAATTTTTATAGTCCTAAGCGCCAAGGCAGAGGACCTGACCAGATCCCGGTGCGGCTACGCCGTACCGCGAGCCTGATCTTCCGGAATCGCCCCCGGTGAATGCCCTGGCAACTGTACCGGTACAGTGTAGAGCGCTGCTTCCTCGCTTGAAAAGCAGGCGCGCCGAGGCAAAAACCGAGGGTGTCGCCTGATCGACATAAAGTTACAAAAAAGCGTCTTTTATTGTTCCGGTATTGCCCGGAAACACTTGGCTTTGCTGTATCCGTCGATCAATTACTTATTTGAAACTGGGTTTTTCTGCAAAAATACCGGGCTTTACTCAAGCCGGATTATTTTTGGTGGAACCCATGACAGATGAACCAAGCACCCTCTATGCCAAATTGCTCGGTGAGACGGCGGTAATCGAGTGGAAAGCCTTGGAGCGTTTTTGGGCGAAGGGTGACCTGATTTGGGTCGAGCCTGCCGTCGACCTGATCGAAGTCGCACAGGCAATGGCCGAGAATCGTGCCGAAAGCGTGGCCTTGTGGCGCAATGCTGGCACTGTCGGCGCGGTCACCGCCGAGCAGGCCCTTGACCTTCAGAGCCGCGATCCAGAGATATGGGCGGTGGTGGTTTCGCCGTTCATCCTGATTCAGGAACGCAAATCCGCCTGATCGCGAGCTGAATTGGTGCGTGAAAACGCACAGCGAGTCCATTTTGGTGCGCGAGCCTGTTCAGGCAAGGTGACCGTTGGTAACAGTCCTGCCGCATCACAGGCGGGCGGTAACAGTCACCAGCCTTGAAACAGGGCAAATACAAAACGGGGCGCCTTTATGGGCGCCCCGTTTTTGTTTTCCCACCGACTCAGTAGTCGACTTTACCGGTGTGGTAATTGAGCGAAATGACTTTGGTCTTGCCGATCCGATGGCGATAGATCTCGCGCAGATACTTCACGGCTTTCTTCACGCACTCCCGCGACAGGCGAATATCGTTGATCGAGACGAACTTGCTCTTGTCGTTGATCAACTCGCGATATTTCTTCTCGTACATCGGTTTGATCGCGTACCAGTTGGTATCGAGGATCTTCGCCGGATTCTCGAATTCGTTGAGCAATTCGTCGATCCGTTCCTCTTCGAATTCCTCCTGGGTGATGAAGTCGAGGATGGCGTTATCCAGGGTTTCGTCGAAGCGATAAGGTGCGCGGGCGAAGCAGCGCTTGATGAACGCCACGATCAGGGTCAGGAAGTCGTCCGACAGGCACGGGCTCTTGGCGATCAGCGTGGTCAGCGACAGGTTGGCCGAAGCCCCGATCACCAGCGCGTAACGCTTGAGGGTGGTGTTGGGGAACAGGCTGTTGAGGTGGGTCTTGAGCCGGTTCAGGTCCATGTAGGACAGCTTGTAGTCCTTGGGCAGCGAAACGATCGACACCACCGACGAGCAGTTCTTGAAGAAGTGCAGGTCATGCAGTGCTGCGGCGTCGCAGCCTGAATTGCGGTACTGCTCCAGGGCCGCGCGATAGCGTTTAGACTCGATCGGCAGCAGGCTGATGCCTTCGATGGCCTGGGTGTCCTTGTTGAAGTGCGGCAGGTCGATGGAGCGGAAGAACAGGTCGTCGATGTCGAGTCGCGGCTGTTCCTTCTCGAACACCTTGAAGCCTTTCTCGGAACTCTGGGTCGGGGTTTCCGGCACGACCGATTCGGCGTAGGCGATGGCCACCGGGCCGGCCAGGCTCATGAACAGGTCGTTGGCGTCGAGGCGGATGGTTTCGCCGATGTCGATGCCGGCGCGACGGAAGTAGTTCTGGTCGTAGTCGGTGGTCACCGCCTGGGCAGTGAGGATGTTGAAGATCTGCTGGGAGATGTACTGGTTGGCGTGCTTCTCCATCGCGTTGACGTCGATGTTCTGGATGTTGCCGTCATCGCTTTCTTCGGCGTAGCGCATGATGTCGTTGGAGATCAGCATCATCGCGTTCCATGGGCGAATGCGGCCCATGACGCTGGCTTCGCTGCTGTCTTCGTTATCGAAGTTGTACGAGAAGTCCCATTCTTCCGACAGGTATTTGCACAGTAGTCGACCGGCGTTGATGTGCAGCGCCTCGGACATTTCGCTGCGATGGTCGGAAATGTTCGGCAGCACGCAGATGCCGCTGGTGAAGATTGGCTCGAAGACAAACGAGTGCCCGGACTCGCCGTCTTGCTCGTCGGCCGGCTTGGTGTCGAAGGTCTTGTTCATGTACGAAAACTGCTGGGCCAGGCCGAACTCCGAGGCCATGCCCGAGCCGGTACCGCCGCCGGCGCTGAAAATGTAGAAGTACAGCCGCGACTGGTTGGCCTTGATCCCGCAGGAATCGATCAGGTACGAATGGATCAGCTTCCAGTCGGCGCTGGAGAAGCGGTGGGTTTCCTTGTTGAGGATGATTTTCGCCAGGTACTGGCCGAGGATCGGCGCGTTACCGGCGCCGCCGGCATGGACTTCGGAGAGGTCCATGATCTTCATTTTGCTGTAGTCGCGCAGGAAGCCGCTTTTCTCGCCTTTGCGCGAGAAACGGATGCGTCCGGCGATGTCCTTGTCCAGATCGCCAAGCATGACCAGCGGTTCGACCAGGAACACCGGCTTGGCGCTCTTGGCCTGGACCAGGCGCAGGTTGTTGCGGATCCAGCGCGCCGGGTTATAGCTCGGGTCGGTGCCGGTGCGCTCGTCGTTGTTGAATTCGTTGAGGTAGAACGTCCGGGCGTTGTAGACCAGCTCGGCGACATCCAGGGCGATGTTCGAGCCGCAGCGGCCAAGGCCAATGAGACAAACCGAGGGGAATTGCTGGTCCAGCCGCAACTGGCTGTCGTCTTCGACATGCAGGCTCGGCGGGAACACCAGATCGCGCAGGCCGTCGAGGTTGTCGAGGATGCGCTGGGTGTCTGGTTCTGTGAAGTAGAGGTATTGCTGTGGCGTCAGGGTGGGCTGGTTGTAATAGCTGCGGGCCCCGTAATTGGAGGGCGCGGTGGCTGCAAGCAGCTCGGAAATCACGTTGGCTGGAGTATTCTTGGAGGTCATTTTGCGCCGTTTGCCTGGGAGGGTGGCAGTGAAACAGTCGATATCATTCAGCCATCCCTGGATAAGTTTCGCGACTGTATCAGCGCGTCTCTGGCGTACGCGATCAGGTTTTACCCTATAAACCCTAGGGGTTTTCCCCTCGTACCCCTTCTGAATCGTCCAAGTCGTCAACTTCTTTAATTGTCTGGAGCTGTAGATGAGCAATCCAATGCCGTTGTCCCTGGGCTTTGCCGGTATCGGTCTGATGGGCCTGCCCATGTGCCGACGCCTGTTGGCTGCGGGTTTTTCGCTGACTGTGTGGAACCGCTCGCCGGATAAATGCGCACCGTTGGTGGCCGCCGGAGCCCGGCAAGTGGCGACGCCGGCCGAGCTGTGCGAGGCGGCGGATGTGGTGATGCTGTGCCTGGCGGACACTTCGGTGGTGCATGACGTGGTGTTCGGTGCCGAGGGCATCGCCAGCACGGCGAAGGCCGGACAGTTGCTGGTGGACTTCTCCAGCCTGGAACCGACCGCCACCCGCGAAATGGCCGCGCGGCTAAAGGCCGCCAGCGGCATGAGCTGGCTGGATACGCCGGTATCCGGCGGCACCCCGGGCGCTGAGGCCGGCACTTTGGCGATCATGGTTGGCGGTGAGGCGGACGACCTGGCACGGGTGCGCCCGGCCTTGCTGTCACTGGGTCAGCGGGTGACGCATATGGGTGGGATAGGGGCGGGGCAAGTGACCAAGGCCTGCAACCAGATGATCGTGGCCTGCAACGCGCTGGTGATTGCTGAAGTGGTGGCCCTGGCCGAGCAGTCCGGGGTCGATGCGAGCCTGATCGCCGAAGCCCTGGCCGGTGGTTTCGCCGATTCGAAACCCTTGCAGATCCTCGCGCCGCAAATGGCCGAAAGCCGTTTCGAACCGGTGAAATGGCATGTACGGACCTTGCTCAAGGATCTCGATACCGCCGTCAAATTCTCCCGTGAGCAGGGCTCGGCGACCCCGGTCAGCGGACTGGCCGCGCAGTTGATGCGCCTGCATGGCGCTCAGGGCTATCTGGAAAAAGATCCCGCGACGCTGATTGATCTGTATCGCAGCAAGCCATAAGCCGTTCTTCGCGATGGTTGAGCTCGTTGAGCACATCGCGCAGCGCTTCCAGCGGCACCGGTCGGCTGAGCAGGTAACCCTGAATGGCATCGCACTCCAGTTGCCGGAGGAACTCGTACTGTTCCTCGGTCTCCACACCCTCGGTGATCACCTTCAGGTGCAGGGTGTGGGCCATGACCATGATCGCCTGGACGATGTCCTTGTCCGCCCGTGAGCGCGGCACGTCCTGGATGAACGAGCGGTCGATCTTCAGCGTGTCCAGCGGCAGGCGCTTGAGATAGGCCAGCGATGAATAGCCGGTGCCGAAGTCATCGATAGACAGCGACACGCCCTGCTCGCGGATGCGCCGCAGCAGGGCGATGGTGCTGTGGATATTGGCCATCAAGGCGTTTTCCGTCACTTCCAGCTCCAGGCGCCAGGCCGGCAGACCGGCACCGAGCAGGGCTTCTTCGACTTCATTGGCCAACTCATCGCGGCCCAGGGTCAAGGCGGAGCAGTTGACCGTCACTTTCAGATCACCGAAGCCGTGCTGGCTCAGCTCGGCGAGGTCCAGGCATGCCCGGCGCATCACCCACAGGTCCAGGTCGGCGATCAAGCCATTGGTTTCGGCGATGCCGATGAAACGGTCGGGGCTGAGCAGGCCATGTTGCGGATGCTGCCAGCGAATCAGCGCTTCGAGCTTGGTCACCCGGCCACTGGCCAGTTCGTAGATCGGCTGGTAGTGAATGCGCAGGCCGCGCTCTTCCAGCAGGGCGATGCGCAGTTCTTCCTCCAGTTGCAGCTCCAGGGTGGCGCGGGTCTTGAGGTTGTCGCTAAAGAAGTTGAGCTTGTTGCGCCCGCTGCCTTTGGATTGATAGAGCGCGAGGTCGGCGTGCTTGAGCAACTCGTCGCAACTGCCGCCGTCGTCCGGGAACAGGCTGATGCCGATGCTGGTGGTCATGACCATGCGCCGCCCGGCCAGGTCGATCGGCTCGCGGACTTTCTGCAGGATGCGCTGGGCAAGGCCGCGGGCCTCATCCGGGCTTTTCAGGTTGAAGAGGATGCAGAATTCGTCGCCGCCGAGCCGCGCCACCACGTCCTGGTTACGGGTCGCGGCCTTGATCAGGTTGGCGATGGCCTTGAGCAACTGGTCGCCGGCGTCGTGGCCGAGGCTGTCGTTGATGCGTTTGAAATGGTCGATGTCGAGGAACATCACCCCGAGCATGCCGCCGAGCTGGCTCTGCTCGGCCAGGCGCTCGGCGAAAATCTGGTTGAAGCCGCGGCGGTTGATCAGGTTGGTCAGGGCGTCGTAGTGCGCGGCCTGTTGCAGCGAAACCCTGGCCTGGTCGAGCTGGCTCAGCAGGGTGTTGACCCGCTGCAGGTCCTGCTCCTTGCTTTGCAGCTTCTTGTCCGACAGCGCCGCACTGATGCAACTGCCGCTGATCAGCAGGGTGATCACGGCGATGGTCAGGCTCAGTTGCAGGCTGTTGTCGCTCAGGGCCATCTGCGTGCTGGTGCCGTCGGGCAGGGTCAGGCTCAGGGCGCACATGCCGGTGTAATGGGTGGCGATGATGCCCCCGGCCATGACCACGGCGGCGCTGTACTTGAACAGTTGCGGGCGGGAGCTGTTGCCGCCACGCAGGTAGCGGGCCATCAATAGCGGCAGAAGCGCGGCGATCAGGGCGACGATCACCGACACCAGCACCAGTGCGGGGTTGTAGTGCTGCAAGGCGTTGGAGCGCATGGCGGCCATGCCGGTGTAGTGCATGATCGCCACCCCGGCTGCGACGCACAGCGCGGCGAGGCAGTAATGGCGGGTGCGTGGCTGGGGCTGGCCGAGGATGTTCATGGCGCAGAGGGCGGCGGACAGCATGATCAGCAGCGACACGCCGGTCAGGAACATGTCGTAGTGGACTTCCAGCGTCGTTTCGAAAGCCAGCATACCGATGTAGTGCATGGCCCAGACGCTGCAGGCCAGGCAGCAGGCGCCCAGTATCTTCCAGCGTCGTCGGGCTGCAGCGTGTTCGCTGTCGCCGATGCGTTCGATGATATCGAGGGTGGCGAAGCTGCCCGCGCACATCACCAGATAGGCGAGCAGGATCAGGTAGGGGTTATGGCGTACAGCCAGAGCAAAATGGCCCGCCGGATGATCGGCAAGCAGCATGTGCAGCCATTCCATAGCGTGCCTCCCAGTTCAGCCGAGTTCGCACTCGTCCCCACACCGCCTGGAGACTCTTTTCTTTTGCTGAGTATAGAAAGACCGCGCTGAGGCATCGGGATTAATGGCAGATTGATTTCAATGAATTGGCAATCACTTCCATAGCCAACGGTTCTAACGGCGCAAATGGTTACAATTACCCGTCATCAAGCGAATGGATGATGGCAGACAGCCTTGAGATTGCCTTCTAGATTTTGTCCGGCGTACTGGCGCGCACTGACAAAAACAAGAGGGATCTGACCGATGCATACCCCCACCCAAGCGGCCAATGCCTGGCGCATTCTGTTCCTGTTGTTCCTGGCGAACCTGTTCAACTTTTTCGACCGCACCATTCCCGCCATCGTCATCGAGCCGATCCGCCTGGAATGGCACCTCAGCGACTTGCAGATCGGCTTGATCGGCACCGCATTCACCTTGGTGTACGCCATCGCCGGCCTACCGTTGGGACGCCTGGCCGATACCGGTTCACGCAGCAAAGTGATGGGCTGGGGCCTGGCGGTCTGGAGCGGACTGACTGCAGTGAACGGAATGGTTGGCAGTTTCTGGACGTTCCTGCTGGTGCGCATGGGCGTTGGTGTGGGCGAGGCCAGCTATGCGCCCGCAGCCAACTCGCTGATCGGTGACCTGTTTCCCGCCGAGCGCCGCTCCCGGGCCATGGGTATCTTCATGCTCGGGCTGCCGCTGGGCCTGTTGCTGGCTTTCTTCACCATCGGGGCGATGGTCCAGGCCTTTGGTAGCTGGCGCGCGCCGTTCTTCATTGCTGCGGTGCCCGGGGTGATCCTGGCGCTGTTCATGTTCATGATTCGCGAACCGGCGCGGGGCGCGGCGGAAGCCGTTGCCTCGTCCCAGACGCCGCTGGACCGCCCGCTGCGCCGGGTCTTGAGCATTCCCACCTTCGGCTGGCTGGTGTTGGCCGGGCTGAGCTACAACTTTGCCACTTACGCCTGCAACTCGTTCATGGTGCCGATGTTGCAGCGCTACTTCCTGCTGTCGTTGCAGCAGGCGGCGGTGGCGACCGGGGTGATCGTTGGTGTGACCGGGCTGTTTGGCCTGACCCTCGGCGGCTGGGTTGCCGACAAGATCCACCAGCGCATGCCCGCCGGACGCTTGCTGTTCGGCGCGTTCAGCATGCTGGTGGCCACGCTGGGAACGGGCTGGGCGCTGTATGCCGGGCGGGTGGAGATCGGCGTATTCGTCGCGATGTTCGGCGTGGGTTGGCTGTTTGCCTACAACTTCTACACCTGCGTCTACACCGCGATTCAGGACGTGGTCCAGCCGCGTTTGCGGGCGACGGCCATGGCGTTGTTCTTCGCCGGGCTGTACCTGCTGGGTGGTGGCTTGGGCCCGGTGGTGGTGGGATCGCTGTCGGATCACTACGCCAAGGTGGCGATGCTGGAGGCGGGGGCGCTGGAAATGAGCGAGGCGTTCAAGGCCGTGGGCCTGCATGACGCCATGGGGCTGATTCCGGTGGCCTTGCTGTTTACGTTGGTGTTTCTGCTGTTTGCGGCGCGGAGTTTCAGTCGCGATGCGCAGAAGATGAAGGCGGGGATGCTTGAGGAAGCTGAAGGGCAGGGCGGCAAGGCCGCCGAAGCGGTGTGATATTGGGGCCGCATTGCGGCCCCAATGGTTTCAGCCGGCGACGAGAACCCGAATCGCCTCAAGCCGCAGCGCTGCCTTGTCCAGCATCGCCAGGCCATCTTCCCGCTGCTTGCGCAGCGCGTCGATTTCGCTGTCGCGCACGGTCGGGTTGACCGCTTGCAGCGCGGTCAGGCGTGCCAGCTCTTCCTCGGTTTCCGCAGCCAGGCGGCGTTGCGCTTCGGCTACGCGCTCGTTGTGGCGCGGCTGGATCTTGGTTTCGCCGGCGTTGATCCGTGGCGTCAGCACATCGCGCTGGGCCTGGATGAACTTGTTGGCGCTGGCCTTAGGCACGCTTTCGAGCTGGTCGTTGAGGGTTTCGAACGACACCCGCGAAGCCAGGTCGTTGCCGTTGGCATCGAGCAGGCAGCGCAGCGCCGCCGGCGGCAGGTAACGGCCCAGTTGCAGCGCGCGCGGGGCAACCACTTCGCTGACATAGAGCAGTTCCAGCAGCACGGTGCCGGGTTTGAGCGCCTTGTTCTTGATCAGCGCGACGGCGGTGTTGCCCATCGAGCCGCTCAGGACCAGGTCCATGCCGCCTTGCACCATCGGGTGTTCCCAGGTGATGAACTGCATGTCCTCGCGGGACAGCGCCTGGTCACGGTCGTAGGTGATGGTCACGCCTTCGTCGTCGCCCAGCGGGAAGCTGGCGTCGAGCATTTTTTCGCTCGGTTTGAGGATCAGGGCGTTTTCCGAATGGTCCTCGCTGTCGATGCCGAAGGCGTCGAACAGGGTTTCCATGTAGATCGGCAGGGTGAACTGGTCGTCCTGTTCGAGGATCGCCTCCACTAGGTCCTGGCCTTCGCCGGCACCGCCGGAATTCAGTTCCAGCAGGCGGTCGCGGCCGCTGTGCAGTTCCGTTTCCAGGCGCTCGCGTTCGGCGCGGGCTTCGTCGATCAGTGCTTTCCACTGGTCGTCGTCGCTGTCTTCCAGCAGCGGCAGCAGGCGCGGGCCGAACTGATGCTGCAGGGCGTTGCCGGTCGGGCAGGTGGCGAGGAAGGCGTTCAGTGCCTGGTCGTACCACTGGAACAGGCGTTCCTGCGGGCTGTTCTGCAGGTGCGGAACATGCAGCTCGATGGTGTGTTTCTGGCCGATCCGGTCCAGACGACCGATGCGCTGCTCCAGCAGGTCCGGGTGGGCCGGCAGGTCGAACAGCACCAGGTGATGGGAGAACTGGAAGTTGCGGCCTTCGCTGCCGATTTCCGAACAGATCAGCACCTGGGCGCCGAACTCTTCGTCGGCGAAGTAGGCCGCGGCACGGTCGCGCTCGAGGATGCTCATGCCTTCGTGGAACACCGTGGCCGGGATGCCGGAGCGCACGCGCAGGGCGTCTTCCAGGTCCATGGCGGTTTCGGCGTGGGCGCAGATGACCAGCACCTTGACCCGCTTGAGCATCTTCAGGGTGTCGATCAGCCAGTCGACCCGCGGGTCGAAACGCCACCAACGGTTTTCTTCATCGCTGTCGCCCTGGGCCTGGAAGCTGACTTCCGGGTAGAGGTCGGCGTGCTCGCCAACCGGCAGCTCCATGTACTGATCGGGGCACGGCAGCGGATAGGCGTGCAACTGGCGCTGCGGGAAACCCTGGACGGCGGCGCGGGTGTTGCGGAACAGCACGCGGCCGGTGCCATGGCGGTCGAGCAACTCGCGGATCAGACGAGCGCTGGCCTCGGTGTCGCCATCGTTGACGGCTGCCAGCAGGGCTTCGCCTTCGGCACCTAGGAAACCCTGGATGGTGGCGTGGGCCTTGGGCGACAGGCGGCCTTCGTCGAGCAGCTCCTGTACCGCCTCGGCGACCGGGCGATAGTGCTCGCTCTCGGCGCGGAACGCGGCCAGGTCGTGGAAACGGTTCGGATCGAGCAGGCGCAGGCGCGCGAAGTGGCTGTCCTGACCGAGCTGTTCCGGGGTCGCGGTGAGCAGCAGCACGCCGGGGATGACCTCGGCCAGTTGCTCGACCAGCGCGTATTCCGGGCTGGCGTTTTCTTCGTGCCAGACCAGGTGGTGCGCTTCGTCGACCACCAGCAGGTCCCAGCCGGCGGCGAACAGTGCGTCCTGGGCTTTCTCGTCCTCGACCAGCCATTCCAGCGCGACCAGCGCCAGTTGGGCGTCTTCGAACGGGTTGCTGGCGTCGCTTTCAATGAAGCGCTCGGCATCGAACAGCGCGACTTCCAGGTTGAAGCGTCGGCGCATTTCCACCAGCCACTGGTGCTGGAGGTTTTCCGGGACGAGGATCAGCACACGGTTGGCGCGGCCGGACAGCAGTTGGCGGTGGATCACCAGGCCGGCTTCGATGGTCTTGCCCAGGCCCACTTCGTCCGCCAGCAATACCCGCGGGGCGATACGGTCGGCCACTTCACGGGCAATGTGCAACTGGTGCGCGATCGGTTGGGCGCGCACGCCACCCAGGCCCCAGAGCGACGATTGCAACTGGCGGCTGGTGTGCTCGAGGGTGTTGTAGCGCAGGGAGAACCACGGCAGCGGGTCGATCTGCCCGGCGAACAGGCGGTCGCTGGCCAGGCGGAACTGGATGAAGTTCGACAGTTGGGTTTCCGGCAGGGTGCACGCCTCGTTCTGTGCGTTGAGGCCGTGATAGACCAGCAGCCCATCGATCACTTCGACTTCGCGGACGGTCAGTTTCCAACCTTCGAAGTGAGTGATCTGGTCGCCTGGAGAGAAACGCACCCGGGTCAGGGGGGCGTTGCGCAGTGAGTACTGGCGAGTGTCGCCAGTGGCCGGGTAGAGCACGGTCAACAAGCGACCATCCTGTGCGAGGACGGTACCCAGACCCAGCTCGGCTTCGCTGTCGCTGATCCAGCGTTGCCCCGGTTGATACTGCTGCACCATACTGCCTGACTCCCGCCATGAAAAAGCTGGCTATCTTAACGGATAGCGGCGTATTGACCAAAGGTTCTGGCCCTCGAGCGGGTGACCGGGCGTCGGTATCCGCGCCGTGATGCCGCTCACAGTTGCCGGCACTCTGTCCTCAAGCCGTGGTCAAACGTGCCGACACAGGGGCAACAGGAGACCCTTCACCATGCTGCCACCGATGATTCCGCTGAGCGCCGTGCCCGTCACGTCGCAACTGGACCCGGTCAAACCGACCCCGGACATCAAGCCCGTGGTGCCCACCCAGCCCGCCTCAAGCGACGGGACGATCGACCTCAAGCATCGCGATCCCGAGCAGGCTGCCGTGCTCTTGCGTGAAGAACAGCGCAGGCGTCAGGGCCAGGGTCAGCAGGCCTCCCATGAACAGGATGACGACCCTTATCACCCGCTGCCCGGCGACGAACTCAACGCCGACAACACCGTGCCGGTGGCCCCGCTGATGGGCGGTGAAGGCCGTCAAGGGCTGCTGGTGGATATCGAAGTCTGACCGCCGGGCTGTTCAGCACCGGCATCAGCCTTCATCATGGAGCCTTCGCTGCCTCAGAGCCTGACCATGAGCCAAGACGACAACCTGATTGATTTCGGCGCCGAGCGCGCCCGTCGTGTCCACGACCTTAAAGAGAAACGCCTGAACGAGGTGCGCAACGCCTTCGAGCAGGCCATGCCTCTGGGCGCCGCCAAGAAAGGCAAGAAAAAGCCCAAGGGCAAACCCGCCAAGCGCTGAAAATCTTGATGCAGGTCAAGCCTGCTCCCGCCTCCGGCGCCCGCTCAGGGCGCTATTGACCTCGATCAATTTTCCCTCCCGGCACATTCGCTACTGTTCACTCATCGGACAGGCACTGGCAAATGGAGGCCGACATGTTCTTCGATAATGTGGTTGTCGCAGGGGTAGTCACAGTCGGACTGATGTTTGTCTTCTTCGCCGGCTTCGGACTTTTCATCTGGAAGGACTCGCAGAAGCGCAAAGATCGCTGATTCCTTCCCGATACAACGAGCACGCAAGGCATTTAGGGCGACTTCGGTCGCCCCTTTTTTTGTCTGCGATTTTTGCAGGACGCGGCGGGTAAGCAGGCAACATCGAAAAAGGCACTGGACTCTGATAGTTAGCTAGCTAATAATTTGTTTCAGGTCGTTTCCTGTTACCTCTGTCTATCGTTAACCCCACCGTCCTCAGGTTCGCTCCGTGCCGATCACCCTGCAGGCGCTTTTCGCGCCCAACACCCTTGCTGTGCAATTCGCCATCAAGACCCTGCTGGGTGGCGGGCTGGCGCTGTGGCTGGCGTTGCGCTGGGGACTGGAGCAGCCGGCTTGGGCCTTGATGACCGCGTTCATCGTTGCCCAGCCGTTGTCCGGCATGGTCTTGCAGAAGGGTTTGGCGCGCCTGGTCGGGACGCTGGTCGGGACGGTGATGTCGGTGGTGTTCATCGCCGTGTTCGCCCAGACACCCTGGTTGTTCCTGATCTGCCTGGCGTTGTGGCTGGGCCTGTGTACAGCGTGCTCGACCCTGCTGCGCAGCGCCTGGGCCTACGCCTTCGTGCTGGCCGGATACACCGTGGCGATCATTGCCCTGCCCGCAGTCAATCACCCGTTGCTGATCTTCGATCAGGCGGTGGCGCGTTGCACCGAAATCAGCCTCGGCATCATCTGCGCCACGTTGAGCAGCGCCTTGCTTTGGCCGATGCGGGTCGAGCAGCAATTGGCCGTGCAGGCGCGCCAGGCCTGGCAAAGCGGATTGCACGCGGCCAGCGCGACGCTTGCCGGCGACGAGGAAGGGCGCAAGAGCCTGGTGGAAATCCTCGGGCGTATCGTCGCCGTCGATTCGCAGCGCGAACATGCCTGGTTCGAAGGCCGCCTGGGCCGCGAGCGCGCCCGGGCCATTCGCGGGTTGAGCCAGAAGCTGTTGATCCTGCTGCGCATCGCCCGGTCGGTACGCCGGCAGTGGCGACAACTGGACGAGCGCGAGGCGGAGCACTTGCGGCCCTGGCTCGACGAGGTGCGCGCGGCCCTGGCGACACCTGACGCGGAATCACTGATGGCACTGCGGCAGCGGGTCTGGCAGGCCTCGCAGGACCTGCGTGACAGCGCCGCCGAACACTATTGCCTGGCGCGCCTGACCCTGCTCCTTGATAACGCCGCCGCCGCGACTCACGCGCTGCATGCGGTGGAGGAGGGCAAGGCGCCGGCGGACCTGCCGGACAGCCTTGCCGTGCACCGCGATTTCCCGTTGGGCCTGTTGTTCGGTTCGCGCAGCGCCCTGGCATTCCTGGCCATGGCCAGTTTCTGGCTGGCCACCGCCTGGGCCGCGGCGCCGGGCGGGCTGGTGTTGACTTGCGTGGTCTGCAGCCTGTTCGCCAGCCGCGAAAACGGCGCGCAAATCGGCATGAGTTTTCTGCGCGGCATTCTGCTGGCGCTGCCGGTGGCCTTCTTCGTCGGGCAGATCCTGCTGCCGCAGTGGAGCAGCTTCGCCATGCTCTGCCTGGGGATGGGCGTTCCGCTGTTCTTCGGCGCGCTGGGCATGGCCAACCCGCGAATCGGTGCCACGGCCACCTCGTACTGCCTGCATTTCATCGTGCTGGTGTCGCCCCTGAACACCATGAGCTTCAGTGTCGAGGCCTTCCTCAACAATGCCCAGGCGATGATGATCGGCGTCGGCGCGGCGGTGCTGGCGTTCAAGCTGCTGGTGCTGCGCAATCCCGCCTGGCACGGCCGGCGGTTGCGCGCTGCCACCCAGAGCGATCTGGTGCGCCTGACCCGACGCGAACTGCGCGGTGCGGAAACCTGGTTTGGCGGACGCATGGCCGACCGCCTGCTGCAATTGGCGCGGCACTTCGCGGCACTGCCCGAGCAGGAGCGCGGACGTTGGGATGACGGATTGCACGGCCTGGACATGGGCGACGAACTGTTGCACCTGCGCATGTGCCTGGCGGTAGCCCGGGCGCCGGTGGAGTCGGCCCAGCGCGAGTACCTGCAACAACTGGAAGCGGTGCTGGCGCAAGGTCCGGGCCCCGGTCGCGAGCATCGCCTGGATGGGCCGAGCGCCAATTTTATCGCCGCGCTGCAGGACCAACCGAGCAGCGACGCCCTGCGCCTGGCAGTGGGCGCCGTTCTGCAACTGCAAAAGAGCTGGGGCCGCTGGTGCCGCCGGCTGGAGGAAATCCATGGGCTTGCGTGAATGGGCGCTGGGCGGAGTCTTGCTCAGTCCGTTTCTGATCTACGTATTGCTGGCGCTGTTGCTCACCGGCGCGGTGCGCCTGCTCCTGCGCCTGACCCCGCTGGGGCGCTGGATCTGGCATGAAGCGCTGTTCGATTGCGCCTTGTTCGTTTGCATCCTGACCCTGGTAACGCTGTACCTGGGAACTGTCTGAGGAGTTTGTCCATGCGTACCACCGTGCGTATCGCCCTGACCCTGTGCCTGGTGGCTGTGGCCGTGTTCGCCGGCACCCACTTGTGGCAGTACTACATGCTCACCCCCTGGACCCGCGACGCGAAGATTCGCGCCGATGTGGTGATCGTCGCCCCGGACGTTTCCGGCTGGGTGCGCGAACTGAAGGTGAAGGACAACCAGCAGGTAAAAGCCGGCGAGTTGCTGATGTCCATCGACAGCGACCGCTTCGAGGCGGCGCTGGACAAGGCCAACGCCGTGGCCGAAACCCGCCAGCAACAGTTGCGCCTGCGTGAGCACGAGGCTTCGCGCCGGGCCGCTTTGGGTCCGCAGGCAATCAGCGCCGAGCTGCGCGAGAACGCCCAGATCAACGCCGCCGTGGCCCGCGGCGAACTGCGTCAGGCCCAGGCCGACGCCAAAGTCGCGGCCATCAACCTGGCCCGCAGCAAGGTCCAGGCGCCCCGCGACGGGCACGTTACCAACCTGCGCCTGGCCGAAGGCAACTACGTCAACGCCGGGCAACCGGTGATGGCCCTGGTGGACGACTCGACGTTCTATGTGCAGGCCTATTTCGAGGAAACCAAGTTGCCGCGGATCAAGGTCGGCGCGCCGGTGAAGATCTGGCTGATGAGCGCCGGCGAACCGATGAAAGGCCATGTGCAGAGCATCAGCCGTGGCATCACCGACCGCAACGCCACCCCGGACAGCCAGTTGCTGGCTGAAGTCGAGCCGACCTTCAACTGGGTGCGCCTGGCTCAGCGCATTCCGGTGCGGATCAGCCTCGATGGGGTGCCGGAAGGGTTTGCCCTGAGCGCCGGCATGACCGCCAGCGTCCAGGTCGAGGAGCACTGATCAGGGCTGCTGGCGGGTGGCGGCGAGGACGATTTCGCGGATGCACACGTGCTGCGGCTGCTGGTAGGCCCAGAGGATGGAGCCGGCAACGTCCTCGGCACTGAGTACCTGGCCGCCCATGTCCTGCTGTTTCCAGTCTTCGTAGCCGCGCTTGATCGCCTCGTCGGTAGTGTGGCCGAGCAGCTCGGTTTCCACCGCGCCGGGGGCGATGGTCACCACCCGCACATTGTGCGGCGACAGTTCTTCACGCAGGTTCTCGGAAATCCCGTGCACGGCGAACTTGGTGCCGACGTAAGCGACATGGTTGGGGAAGGTCTTGCGTCCGGCCACCGAACTGACGTTGATCAGCGTGCCGTGGCGCCGCTGCACCATGCCGGCGGCGAGCAGGTGAATGCCGTTGAGCAGGCCCTTGACGTTGACGTCGAGCATGCGCTCCCACTGCGCCGGGTCCTGTTCGTGCATCTGCCCGAGCAGCATGACGCCGGCATTGTTGACCAGCGCATCGGCCGGGCCGTAGGCCGTCTCGGCCTCGTTCACCGCAGCGGCGAAGGCCTCGCGATCGAGGATATCGACGGCGCGGCAAAGGGTGTCGGGCAACGCCAGTGCCTGCATCCGTTCCAGGCGGCGGGCCAGCAGCAACAGCGGATGGCCGGCCTGCGAAAACAGCCGCGCGCACGCTTCGCCGATACCGGAGCTTGCACCGGTGATGATAATCAGGGGCTTGAGCATGATGACCTCCAAGGCATAATCAATTCGAATGGCTGAATTCTATTGAGCCCGGAAAGTCTTGAGAAACGGCTTATTCCGCTGGCTGGCATCGGAAATGACTATGGATATTCGACACCTGAAGGCGTTCATTGCGGTCTTCGAAGAACGCAACATCACCGCGGCCGCGCAGCGCCTGTGCGTGGCCCAGCCGTCACTGTCGGTGACCATCCGGCAATTGGAGGAGGAACTGGGCGTCGAGTTGTTCCTGCGTCAGGCCCGCGGCGTCGACGTCAGCGAACAGGCGCGGGTGCTGTATCCGCAGGCGCAGCGGATGGTGGCTGAGGCCGAGGCGCTGAGCGTGAGTTTTCGCGAGGGCCGCCAGCGATTGGTGCTGCAACTGGGGATCGAGGCGGATATCGCCGGCAGCCAGGTGGAGTCATTCCTGCGCATGGCCAGTACGGCGCTGCCGTCGTTGCAACTGACGCTGCTGGACGGCTGCGCCGGCGATGCGCGGCTCGGCGTCGAATCACTGTGCTGCGAAGATGAACTGTTCCTGCCGCTGTGGGATGAGCCGTTCGTGCTGGCGCTGCCGAGCAACGGCACGTCGCTGCGCTGGATCACCTGTCCGCAGCAGCCGTCGCACCAACGCCTGCTCGGCTTCTACGGCGATGCCGCGCAGGATAGCGCCGGCAGCGCCGCCAGCCTGCAACAGGCGGTGCAGATGGTGGCGGCGGGCCTGGGGCAGGCGCTGCTGCCGCAATCATTGGTTGAACATCATCCGGGCGTGCACTGGCGACCGTGCCAGGGCGCGGCGCTGAATCGCCGGGTCGGGCTGTGCTATGCCGCGCAGGCCCTGCAACTGCCGGTGCTGGCGCAGTTGCGGGTGGCATTGGGCGCCTCGGCGGATTAAAGGAACATCCCGCCCGAGACTTCCAGACGCTGGCCGGTGACCCAGCCGGCGCTGTCACTGGCCAGCAGCGCAATCGCGGCGCCGATATCGTCCGGCAGGCCGACCCGGCCCAGCGCGGTGTTGCTGGCGACAAAGGCGTTCACGTCCGAGTTGTCGCGCACCACGCCGCCGCCGAAGTCGGTCTCGATGGCCCCCGGCGCGAGGATGTTCACGCGGATGCCGCGCTGGCCAAGCTCCTTGGCCTGATAGCGGGTCAGCACTTCCATGGCGCCTTTCATCGCGGCATACGCGGCGTAACCGGGCAGGGCGAAGCGCGTCAGGCCGGTGGAAACGTTGATGATCCGGCCCTGATCGGCGATCAGTGGCAACAAACGCTGGGTGAGGAAGAACGGGCCCTTGAGCTGGATGTTCAGCAACTGGTCGAACTGCGCCTCGCTGGTTTCGGCGAAGGGCGAGTTGATGCCGATGCCGGCGTTGTTCACCAGCACATCAATGTGATCGCGGCCGAAGTCGCGTTTCAGTGTCTCGCTCAAGGCGCTGGCGAAGGCTTCGAAGCTGGCGCTGTTGCCCACGTCCAGTTGCAACATGGCGGCGCGGGCGCCGCTTTGTTCAAGCGTGGTTACCAGGGTTTGCGCTTCGCCGGCCTTGCTGTGGTAGGTGCCAATGATGTCGAAACCTTGCGCCGCGAGGTGCAGGGCGGCGTTCTTGCCGAGCCCACGGCTGGCGCCGGTGATGAGTGCGATTTTGCGGGACATGTTCTGTACCTCGGAAGGGGATGGTCGGGATGGGCAAAGTCTATTGGTCGCGTATTGGCTGATAAATCCGCTGGGTTCGGAAATACTGTTCGGGTCATTCGAACAATCAGGCGCTGCCCCATGCTCAAGCCGGAACTGCTGCGGACCTTCATCCGGGTCAATGAATTGGCCAGCTTCACCCTGGCCGCCGAGCAACTTGGCCTGCCGCGCTCGACCGTGTCCGAGCAGATCCGGGCGCTGGAAAGCCAGCTCGGTGCGCGTGTGTTCAACCGTTCTACGCGCCGTGTGCAGGCGACGCAGGACGGCCTGCTGCTCTACGAGCGTAGTAAAGAGCTGCTGTCGCGGATCGAGGAAATCGAGGGCCTGTTCCGCGCCGACCCCGCTGAGCTGAGTGGCTGCCTGCGGGTCGATCTGCCGACCCGGATGGCCCGGCGCATCATCCTGCCGCGACTGCCGCAATTCATGGCCGCGCATCCGGGATTGACGGTGGAGCTGAGTTGCACCGACCGCCAGGTCGACCTGCTGCGCGAGGGCTTCGACTGCGTGATGCGCATCGGTGCCTTGAGCGACCTGGCGGTGGTGGCGCGGCCATTGGGCCAGTTGACCATGGTCAATTGCGCCAGCCCGGCTTATCTCGCGCGTTTCGGCACGCCCACGTCGCTGGCGGAGTTGGAGACGCACCATCTGGTGCACTACGTGCAGGCCCTCGGTTCACGCAGCCCCGGCTTCGAGTATCAGGAGCAGGGCGCTACCCGCTTCGTGAACATGGGCGGGCCGATCACCGCCAACAACACTGATGCTTATGAAAGCGCCGGCCTCGCCGGGTTGGGCATTATCCAGGCGCCTTGGGTAGGGTTGCGCGACTACCTGGCGCGCGGGCAACTGGTGGCGCTGTTGCCCAATCATGTCCCGGCGGCCATGCCGGTTTCCCTGCTCTATGCCCGCCAGCGCTACCTGCCGCCGCGGGTACGGGTGTTCATGGACTGGCTGGCCGGGGTGCTGGCGTCTCAGCTCGATCCACCGGCAAGTACAGACTGAACAACGTTCCGGCCTCGGCGGACGAGCGCACTTCCATGTGCCCGCCATGGGCCAGGGCGATCTGCTTGGCGATATACAAGCCAAGCCCGAGGCCGACCTGCGGCGTTTCCGAAGGCAGTTGGGAAAACGGTTCGAAGAGTTGCGTCACCACCTCCGGCGCGATCGGCGGGCCGAAGTTGTGCACGCCGAGGATGAACAGGTTGTCTTCCATCTTCGCCGAGACGGTAATCGGGCTGTTCTCGTCGCCATACTGCACGGCGTTGGCGATCAGGTTGGAGAGCAGTTGGCAGATGCGTTCGCGGTCGCAATGGATGCTCGATAGATCGGCGATATTCAGTTGCATCTGGCGTTGCGGATGCACCCGGTGCAGCTCCGAGGCGACATGTTGCAGCGCCTCGCCCAGGTCCGGGCAGGGCAGGATGCTCAGCGGAATGCCATCGCCCAGCCGCCCACGGGCAAAGTCGAGAACATCGCGCACCAGTTGGGTGGCCCGGCGACCGGACGTGAGGATGTGTGCGGCAATGTTGCGCGAGCGTTCGTCGCTCAGGCGCTTGACCAGCAATTCGGCACCGGCGGTGATAGCGAACAGCGGGTTGCGCAGGTCATGGCCGAGTACCGCGATGAACTTCTCACGAAGCACGGCGATTTCTCGTTCCTTCTCCAGGGCGATTTCCGTGCGCTGGGCGCTTTCCTCGCTTTCGATCTGGATCGTCAGCAGCCGGGCGAAGGCTTCCATCATCGGCTGGATGGCGCTGCCTTTCAGCGATTGCGGCTGTGGATCGAAGGCGCAGATGGTGCCGAAAAAACTACCGTCGCTGCGAAACACCGGCACGGCGATATAGCTTTCAAAGCCATAGGTGCGCGGGGCGGGGTGGTCGAGGTAAGTGGCATCCTCGCTGGCCTTGTCGATGACGATGGTCCGATGGGTGCGGCGGATTTCACCGCACAGGGTGCTACGGGCATCCAGTTCGTCGCCGATCTTTATGCCGAACCCCAGGGTGTCGAGAACGGCGAGGGCGGTCCAGCGGGTTTCCGTCACCCGGGCCACGGCGGCAAAGCGCAGGCCAGTGGTTTCGCTGATGACCTGGAGAATGGCTGGCACTACTTGAATACGGCTGATGGTAGCGCTGTCTGGAAATATTGAAGTCTTCATGGAACATCGGCTGCAGAAAATCGAGTGTCGGCTGCAAGTGTAGCGAGCATCCGTGATGAGATAGAAAATTCGGAGCAAGCGGTAGGCAAATTCCATTACTCTTGTCCGACCCGAGCATTCCCGTCAGAGGAATGTCCATCTACTTGCGTGCCAACTCTTTTTGACCTGCATCCTTTTGGGTGTTTTCAGCGAGGTTTGACATGCACATCACGTCCCAGGACATCTGCTCCGCCGCCGACCAGCTCAAGGGCTTCGTCGGTTTCCACCGCAAACTCGGCAAGCACATCGTGCGTTTCAGCGAAGACTCGTTCGGTATGGATGTGGCCGATGACAGCATCACGCCCAGCAGCGAATTCGTCTGGCAGGGCAGCGATGGCGAGGCCATGACCCTCAGTCGTGAACTGATCGATGTGCTGCTGGCACAGAACGTCGATGATCGGCTCAACGTCAGCGAGCCACTGCGGGTTTACCAGCGGCGCCGTGACCTGCCGGAAATCATGGCGCAGCGGCGTCGAGTAGGCTGAGCGCGCCGGGCGGGCGGTGCCGGTCTAACCGGCTTGCCCGCGTTCGCTTCCTTCTTCGCGATGGCGTTCGAGCAGTTGTTCGAATGCCGCGCGCTCTAGCGGGTGGCTTAAATAGAAGCCCTGGACCTCATGGCAGTTTTCCATGCTCAGCGCCTTGAGTTGCTGCTCGGTTTCCACGCCTTCGGCGGTGACGGTCAGGCCCAGGGCCTTGCCGAGGTTGATGATCGCCTGGACCACCGCGCGGTCATTGCTGTCGCTGCTGAGCCCGGCGACGAAGCGCTTGTCGATCTTGATGCTGTCGAAGGGGTACGTGCGCAGGTAGCCCAGCGATGAGTAGCCGGTTCCGAAGTCGTCCATGTTCAGGCGCACGCCGAGTTCCTTCAGCGCATTCATGGTGCCGAGCGCACCTTCTATATCGTTGAGCATGACGTTCTCGGTGATCTCCAGTTCCAGGCGCTGGGCCGGGAAGCCGGTTTCCATGAGGATCTGCCGGACATCGGCAACCACATCGCTGCGGGAGAACTGCGCCGGCGACAGGTTTACCGACACCAGTAACGCCCCCGGCCAGCCGCGGGCGATCTCGCACGCGCTGCGCAACACCCACAGGCCCAGCGGGACGATCAGGTCGGTCTGTTCCGCGAGCGGGATGAACGTGTCCGGGCCGAGCAGCCCTTCGACCGGATGCTGCCAGCGCACCAGGGTTTCGACCGAGACGATTTCCAGGGTCTGCAGGCGATAGCGCGGCTGGAAGTGCAGGACGAATTCGTGGTTCTTCACGGCGCGGCGCAAATCGTTCTCCAGTTGCCGGCGGTACTGGATCTGCTGGTTCATCTCCGCCGAGAAGTAACGCCAGGTGTTCTTGCCCTGGGCCTTGGCCTGATACAGGGCGATATCGGCGCAGCGGATCAGTTCGCCGGCATCGGTGCCTTGCAGGCGGGTTTGGGCGATGCCGAGGCTGGCGCCGATATGGAGGCTGTGGTCTTCATAAAGGATGGGCTGGTGCAGGTTTTCGATCAGGCGGGCGCAGAAACGGTCGATCTCGTTGCGGTTGTCCAGCTTGGCGATCACCAGCACGAACTCGTCGCCACCGAGCCGGGCCACCAGGTCGCCGTCCCGGGTCGAGTCGCGCAGCCGCGCCGCCACCTCCAGTAACACCGCGTCGCCGGCAGCATGGCCGAGGGAATCGTTGATCGGCTTGAAGCTGTCCAGGTCCAGCAGGATCAGGGTCAACGGCGGTGCATCCGGGCCCTTGAGCAGCGCTTGCTCAAGAAAACGCGAGAGCTTGTTGCGATTGGCCAGGCCGGTCAGGGCGTCGTGCATCGACAGGTGCTGGATGCGCGCATGGGCCGCCACTTCGTCGGTGATGTCGCTGGCGGTGCCGCGAAAGCCGGCGGGCTGGCCCTTCAGGTAGATCGGCCGCGCCGAAACCCGGCAGAAACGCAGCAGGTTGTGCTGGTCGCGATAGGCGCAGCGCAGGTGCGATGCCTGCTGGCCGGGAGGTTCATCAAGGTTGTCGAGCCAGGCGCCCAGCGGTGTGGTTTCGCAGGTGAGCAGCAGGTGCAGCGGCTGGCCCAGCCAGTCTTCGGTGCGGTAGCCGGTGACATCGACGAAACGTTGCGACAGGTAGGTCAGGCGGTGATGGCTGTCGACTTCCCAGATCCAGTCCGACGCAGCCTCGGCCACGGCGCGAAAGCGCTGTTCGCTGGACTCCAGGGCTTGATTGCTGGCTTGCAGGGCATTCAGGTTGCTGTCGATTTCTCGTGAAGCGCGCAGTGCGTAACGAAAGAAGTAGGCCATCAAAAGGCTCAGCATGATGATCGCACCCAGCAGTGGCGGTAGTACCGCCCAGAGCAAGTGGTCGCCGGGACGCGGCGGGCTCCATTGCAGGCTGTAGCCGATATTGTCCAGTGGCAGGTGCGCGAGGCCGGTAGATTCGTCGCTCGCCTTGACGATGTGCATGGTATCCAGGCCGACATCGCTGGCGAGCTTGTCGAGCTTGGGTTGGGTCAACTGGTCGACGAAGAGCAGAACCGGGGCGGTTTGCGGATCAATGCTCAGCACCTCGTCGTCCGGGCGAATCGCCGCGGCGCTGAGTACCGCCGGCCAGCCGTTGAACAAGACGTAGCGGCTCAATTGGCGACGGCTCGCGGCAAGGCCCCGGGCTTCGGTGATAACGGCTTCCAGCGGGGTATCGAGATAAACGCTGATCGGGGAGTTGCTGAGCTGGCCCTTGAACAACGCGTACTTGGTGCGCTGCTCATCAATGACGAACACACCTTCATAACCGCTGGCGGTGTAGAGGGATTCGCCGATGTTCTTCTCTATATAAGCCCAGCGTGTGTCCGGGTCGCTTTTGAAGTGCTGGTAGGCGGCATCCCACACGGCGTAGCTGGAGAGAAACTGGCGAGAGGCGTCGAGTCGCTGGTGCAGGGCCCGGTCGGTGTGAAAGATGCTTCGCCGGCTTTCGCTCTGGTTCAACTGATGGGCGATGTTGAACAGGGCGCCCAGAGCAATCAGGCAGGCCAGCGAAAACAGCAGGACGGCGCCGGTGATCAGTTTTCGCGTTTGCAACCTGGGCTGAGCCCAGCGTTGACGAGCGGTGGTGTTCCTTTCCATGGCGGTGCCAAATCCTGTGGGCGCGCTCCGCACGGGCTCGTGCGGCGCGGGCTGACTTCACTCAGGATAGGCGACTCTGGACGGCACGTTTTCCCCACCGACAAAATTGACCCGGTCGCGGCCACTGTTCTTGGCGGTGTAGAGCGCCTTGTCGGCCTCGTTGAGCCAGGCCACGGGGTCGTCGAAGTCGGTGCGGCAGATGGCCAGACCGATACTCAGGCTGATGCGCAGTTCCGGGAGGGCGGGGTCGCGGTAGCTGGCAACCCGTTCGCGCAGGCGCTCCATGATTCTTGCGGCCTGCTCCAGACTGGCGTCGGGCAGGATCACGCAGAACTCGTCGCCGCCGTAGCGTCCGGCCAGGTCATCCTCTCGCAGGCCGATTTTCAGCTCGGCGCTCAGATGGCGTAGCACTGCGTCGCCGACCACATGGCCGTAGGTGTCATTGATGGTCTTGAAGTGGTCGATGTCGATGATCGCGATCACTGCGCTGCTGAGTTGTTGCTGACAGGTCTGGAACTTGAGTTGCAGCAGGTCCTTCCATGAGCCGTGATTGAGCAGGCCGGTGAGGCTGTCGGTACGGCTCAGGGCGCTCAGGCTGCGTTTGTGCTCGGAGAGCTGGATCGCCAGGCGATAGCAGACCCAGCCGAGCGCCAGCGGATAAAGCGTGAGCATCGGCAGGCAGGCATAGACCTGCAGGTTGCTGCTGACCAGTTGCAGGCCCGGGCCGAATATGGCCATGGAGAGCAGCATGCCGGCGATCTGCGCGAGCAGCCCGCGGACGAACAGGCGCTGGCCGCCGGCGGCCACGTTGTTCATGGTCATCATGGACAGGATGGTGATGCTCGGCAGCGGATTGAAATGCATGCTGGCGGTCCAGAAGCCGCCCGTCATGGAGTCGATCAGCAGGTTGCGTTGTTCCGCCTGGTAGGGCGTGGGCGAGCGAAGGCCTATCTGATAGGCCAGGTGCGGCCAGAGCAGTCCATTGAAGAACATGACTGCCCATACCCATGGTGGTGGGTCCAGAGGCAGCATGCCGGCGTACACACCGAGCAGGCCGATACCCATGCCGATGGTGCGCGGTGCATAGATCCTCCTGACAAATGAAAGTCCCTTGCCTCGTTTATTGTCCGTCATGGTGTTCGTTTTTTCCGGGGGCGCCGTTTATCGCATAATTCGCCTGAATATTGTTGAACATTCACGCACCGCTCAAGAATGGCCTTGCGAGCCATTTAAAGGTTGCTGGCGGCAACCTGTTAATCCATACGAAAAATATGGGGTTGTTCTTCCTCTATATAAGGAAGGGTTTTCTAGCCGGAAAAGCACTTGTTGAACGGGGGCGTAAATTTCTGAAAATTCTCGAAATATTCTCTTGACGGGTTTTTGTAGTTCTGTAGAATGCGCCCCCACGAAGCGAGCAAACGCCGCAGAGTGAAGCGAGTCAAGTGT
>NZ_JANLNX010000027.1:0-125326 GCF_025466015.1 Pseudomonas sp. 5P_5.1_Bac1
TGGCTGTCGCAATCGCTCTGCCACAACGACGGGGGGCCCCAAAACGCGCCCCCGGCGGATAAACAACAGTGAAATCAGTTGGATGGGCTGATCAATTGGTCGAACTCGGCCAACAGCCTGCGCAACTGGCGACTTTCTTCCGGACGGTTGACATAAACCGTCTCCGCCATCACCAGAATGCCCGAGGCATTGGGCAGCGCGAGCCCCTTCTCGAGGATCTCCTTCATACGCGGAAGGAAGATCCATTGCAGCCATTGCTCGAAGCTCAAGCTGTCGACCGCGAAAGGAACATTACTGGCCAGCGCATCGGCGCTGGGTATCTCGTCACTCCACCAGCCCTGCACATGCAGCTCACGCTCGATCAGCAGCAGATGATCGGCGATATCCAGGATCCGTGGGTCCATCACAGGTTGACCTGGGCTTTCTGCCGCGCCAGTGCCGCGCCGGCGGCGTCGCCTTGCTTCTCGCGGGACTGGGCGATGATGTTCCACAGACCGGATTGCAGATCAGGACGACCGTTCGCGTAGGTCAACGCACGACGCGCCAACTGCTCGGCCTGTGGCGCGTCACCCTGGGCGAGACGGACCTGGGCCAGGCGATAGAGCACTTGCGGCTCGCGCGGGGCAATGCGCTGAGCACGTTCCAGGCTGGAAGATGCGCCGTTGTAGTCGCCGCCGCTCTGCTGTTGCTGGGCGGTAGTCAGTAGCGCCAGCACTGGGCCATCAAGCTGTTCGTCGGCCGACAGGCCACTGCCGGTGGCAGCACGCGGGATTCCGCTCGGTGCGGATGGCATGGTGTAACTGCCTGCGTTGGTCGACTGCGGCGTGAAGGGCTCCGATGTCACCGGACCCGGCGTGATCGGACCGGTGCTGATCCCCGCAGGCGCCGTGGAGGCCGGGAAGGTCTGGATCGGCGAAGCGCCGCTGCCTTGCGGGACCATCACGGTCACGCCACTGTCTTGCTGGATCGCTTGATTCTGGCGCGAGCCCGTATTGACCTGCGACGTCACGGCCCGATTGGCCGTAACCCGCTCGCTGTTGGATACCCGGGTGCCCGAATCCACCACCGGAATCGAACCACGCTGCACGCTGGCGCAGCCGTTGAGCAAAGCCAGCGCCGTCAAGGCAGGAAACAACCACTTGTTCACATCACGTCCTCTTGGCTGATGCTGCTTAATTCATCCAGCCCTTCACCCAGTCCATGACCGAGTCGGCTGGTGTCTGTTCGCCGCCGCAGGCCGCGCCTGGCGCCGGTTCGCTTCCGCGAATATACGGCATCTGCACCGCGCCCGGGCAGCTCGCATCCGAGCCCTGGCCGCTGTGCGGATCCAGCCATGCCTGAACGACGTTATCCGGCATCGGCATGTCCAGCGGCAGCGGGTCGGCCTTGCGCATGAAACTGGTCCAGACCTGCAGGGCACCGGTGGCGCCGGTAAAGGGCGTCTTGCCGTTGTCGTCGCGGCCCAGCCAGACCACTGCCAGAAGGTCCTGGCTGAAGCCGGCGAACCAGCTGTCGCGCGAATCGTTACTGGTACCCGTCTTGCCCGCCAGGTTCAGCGAGCTCGGCAGCACGCTGTAGACCGAGCGGCCAGTACCTTCGCGCATGACCCGCTGCATGGCGTTCTGCACCAGGTAGATGGAACCCGGATCGAAGCGTTGCTGGATCTGGAACGGATAGCGTTTGAGCGGCTCACCTTCGGCGGTCAGCACACTGCGAATACCGCGCATCGGGGTGTTGAAGCCACCGTTGGCGAGCGTCTGGTACATGGTCGCCACTTGCATCGGCGACATGCCGCCAGCGCCCAGCAGCATGGACGGGAACGCAGGCCAGTCGACTTCGACACCCAGGCGACCGATTGTTTTGAGCACATTCGGCACACCCAGTTCCAGGCCCAGCTTGGCCGTCGACAGGTTGTAGGAGTTGGCGAGGCCCTGGTACAGATAAATCGTGCCGTGAGCGCGCCGATCATAGTTCTGCGGCTTCCAGACCTGTCCGTCGGCGCCTTTCACCGAGAACGGCTCGTCCTGCACCCAACTGGTCAGCGTGTATTGGCTGGGTTTCTCCAGCGCCGTCAAGTAAACCGCCGGCTTGACCAGCGAGCCAATCGGCCGCACGGCGTCGATTGCCCGGTTGAAGCCGGCAAAGCCCGCCTGACGGCTGCCGATCAGCGCCTGCACCTCACCGGTTTCCGGGTTGGTGACGACCATGGCTGCTTCGACCTCATCCGAGCCCTTGCGACCGGCCAGACGCTTGAAGGTGTCGGCCATTGAGGCTTCTGCCTTCATCTGCAGGATCGGGTCGAAGCTGGTGAAGATGCGCAGACCTTCTTCGGTCAAGTCTTCATCGCGGTAGTCCTGGCGCAGTTGGCGCTTGACCAGATCGAGGAAGCCGGGGAAGGAGCTATCCGCGAGGCTGCCGCGCTTGGTCACGCCCAGCGGCATCTTCTTCGCTGCCTCGACCGCTTCCGGCGTGGCCACGCCCTGCTCCGCAAGCAGGTCGAGCACCAGGTTACGCCGTTGCAGGGCGCGCTCCGGGTAACGCCGCGGGTTGTAGGCGGACGGCCCCTTGACCATGCCCACCAGCAAGGCCACCTGATGCAGCTTCAGTTCCGAGAGCGGCTGGCTGAAGAAGAACTGGCTGGCGAGACCGAAGCCATGCACCGCCCGCTGCCCATCCTGACCGACGAACACTTCGTTCAGGTAAGCCTCGAGGATTTCCTGCTTGCTGTAATGCAGCTCCAGCAACATCGCCATCATCGCTTCGGTGAGCTTGCGGGAGAGGCTGCGTTCGTTGGTCAGGAAGAAGTTCTTCACCAACTGTTGGGTCAGGGTACTGCCGCCCTGGCGCATGGCGCCGGACGAGGTGTTGACCCAGACGGCACGGGCAATGGACTTGGGCGACACGCCGAGGTGGTGATAGAAGTCCCGGTCTTCCACCGCTACCAGGGTATCGAGTAGGTACGGCGGCACCTGATCGAGCTTGATCAGAATGCGGTCTTCGAGGTTCTTCGGATAAAGCCCGCCAATCAGCAGAGGCTCCAGACGGACCACCGCCAGCTTGGAATCATTGGCCGCGCTGAGGCCCGCCACGTAATCACCCGAGAAGCGCACCCGCACCTGCCGCGCAGACTCCATGCCTTCATAGAACTGGAAACCGCGGGTATTCAGGTCGACAGTATTGCCGTTGACGGCCGCCGCGCCGGGGCCGTTGGCCGCACTTTCGCGCCGATAACCGAGGGCATCGAGTTCAACAAGGAAGTCGTCCTTGCTCAGCTTCTGGCCGACGAACAGCTCCAATGGCCGCGCGTAGACCTTGGCGGGAATGGTCCAGCGCTTGCCAGAGAATTTTTCCTGGACGACCGCATCGAGATAGACGGCGAAACCGGCCAGCACGACAAGGCCGACGAGACCGAGCTTGATGGCCCAGCCCAGCAAGGCGCGAACGCGGCCAGACGGTTGTTTTTTAGGGGTACGGGAGGATCGGGTACGAGTCATGGGCGCGGATTATACGCACTTTATCGTTCATCGACAGGCGCCCCCCGGCGGTTTCCAGACGGCATGCTTGTCGCCATAATGGCCGATTAGAATCCCATTTGCCCAGAAGGATCGCCCGTGAGCCAAGCCTTGATCACAGCCTTGCAGAACCCCGCCCTGTTTCCCCATCCCGTGCAGGATTTCCGGGTTATCGAAACGCATATTTCCTGGGTTCTGCTCACCGGCGACTACGCCTACAAGATCAAGAAGCCGATGAACTTCGGTTTCCTCGACTTCACCGAGCTGTCGGGCCGCGCGCACTTCTGCGCTGAAGAACTGCGCCTGAACCAGCGCCTGACCGATGGCCTCTATCTGGAAGTGCTGCCAATCACCGGCACTGCCGAGGCCCCGCAACTCGGCGGCGAAGGTACGGCGATCGAATACGCGCTGAAAATGCGCCAGTTCCCGCAGGAACAGATGCTCAGCACCCTGCAAGCCAACGGCGAGCTGACCACCGCACACATCGACCAGATGGCGAAGCAGATCGCCGAGTTCCACCTGCAGGCACCGCGGGTTTCCGCCGAGCATCCGCTGGGTACGCCAGAAAGCGTGATGGCGCCCGTCGAGCAGAACTTCGAGCAGATCCGCCCCTTCCTCAGCGACAAGGCCGACCTGCAACAACTCGACGCCCTGCAAGCCTGGGCCCGTAGCAGCTTCGACCGTCTGCACACACTGCTGGAAGCACGCAAGGCTCAAGGTTTCATCCGCGAGTGCCACGGTGACATCCACCTGGGCAACGCCACGGTAATCGACGGTAACGTGGTGATTTTCGACTGCATCGAGTTCAACGAGCCCTTCCGCCTGACCGACGTCTATGCCGACGCCGCCTTCCTGGCCATGGACCTTGAAGACCGCGGGCTGAAATCCCTGTCGCGGCGCTTCATCAGCCAGTACCTGGAACTGACCGGCGACTACGAAGGCCTGGAACTGCTGAACTTCTACAAAGCCTACCGCGCTCTGGTTCGGGCCAAGATCGCGCTGTTCAGCATGCCGGCCGACGCCGATGGCGTGCAGCGCGCCACCACCCTGCGCCAGTACCGCAACTACGCCAACCTGGCGGAAAGCTACAGCGCCATTCCTTCGCGTCTGCTGGCCATCACCCATGGCGTTTCCGCCGTAGGCAAGAGCCACGTGGCAATGCGCCTGGTGGAAGCACTGGGAGCGATCCGCCTGCGCTCGGACGTGGAGCGCAAGCGCGTGTTCGGCGAACAAACCAGCGAGGCCGCCGGCGAGTTGCAAGCCGGCATCTACAGCAGCGATGCCAGCCAGGCCACTTACGAGCGCCTGCATCAATTGGCCGCGCTGATCCTGCGGGCCGGCTTCCCGGTCGTCATCGACGCTACTTACCTCAAGCAGGCACAGCGCCAAGCAGCGGCCGAAGTGGCCAGCGCGACCGGCGTGCCGTTCCTGATCCTCGACTGCAACGCCCCGGATGCGGTGATCGCCAGTTGGCTGGCCCAGCGCCAGGCCGACCAGAACGATCCCTCCGACGCGACACTGGAAGTGGTCACCGCGCAGCAAGCCAGCCGCGAAGCGCTGAGCGCCGAAGAGCTGCTGCAAAGCAAACGCGTGGAAACCAACGAAAGCGACAGCCTGGACAATCTGGTCAAGCAGATCCGCCAGCGCCTGCCGGGCCTGTAAAACGGTAGAGGCGTGAAGCAGTCCACACTTCACGCCTCTATTCCGCTGCCTGCAAAGGGTGACACTATAATGCCATTATCAGGCCACCCAGGAGGCGTTCTCATGAATCAGCCACGGCAACTCGACAGCACGCTGTATGCATTGATTCACAACGAGAACATCGCAGCGTTCAACCGGGAGAAACCAAAGGACGTCAGCATCGACTTTCGCGATGGCGACTTTCGCGGCCTCGACCTGCGTAACCTCGACACTGTGGGCATCGACTTCTCGGGTGCCTACTTCCGCGCCGCCGACCTGCGCGGCCTCGACCTGCGGGACACGCCCATGGAAGGGGCCAGCCTCGCCCACGCGCAAATCTCCGGGACCTGGTTCCCTGCCGAACTGAGCGCCGACGAGATCCTCATGTCGGTGAATTTCGGCACCCGCCTGCGCTACCGCACACGCTGATCAGACCCCGGCGGACCCGCCCGACAGGCCCGCCGGCCCTCGCCTTCCCAGCGGTACATGGCAAATCGCCGCGTATTTTCCAAGTGCCGCTACACTCCTCAGTGTTTACCCGCGACTTCCTCCACAAGAACCGTTCAGCCGGCGCAAGGAGGCTTGATGAACGATGAACTTCAGCACCTGAAGAATCTTGGCAAGACCTCAGCACAGTGGTTGCACGCGGTAGGCATCCACAGCGCCTCGGACCTTCGCCGCCTGGGCGCGGTGGATGCTTACCGGGCGGTGCGCACCCGAGGTTTCCGGGCATCGAAGGTGCTGCTGTACGCCATTGAAGGCGCTTTGCTGGACGTGCACTGGAACGATATCCCCGCCGAACGCAAGGAAGCGCTGAACCAGCAACTGGATGCGACGGCACTTCGGAAAAAAAATTAAGGTTTATCGTACAAATCGTTTGACTTCGAAATGAGAATCACTATGATTACCACAACTGGTCGCGAGACTGGTTGGATAAGCTGAAAGCCCCTGGTTCGGACTCTCAGATTATCTCCTCATCAGGCTAATCACGGTTATTGACCCGGCATCTTGCCGGGTCTTTTTTTGCCCGCGATTTCATTGCCGCAGATCGGCGCAATAGTCCTTCTCAGGCAAGGCGGCGGTGAACCAGACGAAATCCGCCATCGCCGGCCCGACCTCCTCGCCCACCTGAGCCAGCATCAACACGACGGTATCCTCTTGCGCCGCCCCCAAGTCGGCCAGGTGCAACGGCACACCGACATCCTTGCGCACGTGATAGCCGCCAGCCAACAGCAAGGCCGGTGCGGGCGCCGCCAGCAGACGCTGAGCCATGCGCCGGTCGCGTTGTTGCTGCACCGCCAGCATCGCCGGCAACTGACTTTCCGGGAGCATGCCGCAATGGCCCTCGCGCACTTCGTCCAGCAACGCTTCGCGCACCGCCGGCGCGGTAGAGCGAGGCCCGGACAATTGCGGCGGGTTGCGGTAGATGTCTTTCATCTCGCTGCGGTCCAGGTTGGCCGCGAGCACCGGATAGCCTTGGCTGAAGGCTTCTTCCAGCAGTGGACCGTAGAATTTCCAGTCCCAGCCCTCACGCCACGCCAGCGCCTTGGCCAGATCAGCCGGCAGCGGCTTTTGCTGACGAGCCGCGTCGACATTGGCCTGCTGCGCCGGCTCGAGCATTTCCAGCAACAGGCTGCCCTGTGCGCGCTGTTGCACCAGGGCCTGCAACAGCCAGCGCTGCAAGGCGTGGTGATCGGGATTGTCATGCTGCTCGCCCACTAGCACCCGTGGCGCGGCCGCCAGCCGGCTCACCAATTGCTCCGGGGTCAGCAGGCGACCGCTGGCGGTCTCGCGAATCTGCCCGAGATCGGCATGCTCGCGCCCTTCCGGGCTCTGCCATTGCGGCAACGCCGGCAGCGGTGCCATGGCGTGACAACCCGCCAGGCCCCAGGCCAGCAGAATGAGGATGCCGAACGACCGGGACCAGGGCATAGGTAACTCCTAACGGGCAATGATGAGCGGATGGCCTCGCTCGGGATGCGTATGGACCAATACCTCCAGACCGAACACCGCCTTCAGGGCCTCGGGTTGCAAGACCTTTTGCGGCGTATCGAAGACGTAAGGCCGGCCCTGTTCGAGCAGCAGGATACGATCACAATAGCGTGCGGCCAGGTTCAGGTCGTGGAGGATCACCAGTACCGCGGCGCCGCGATCGGCAAATCCGCGGACCGCCTGCAGCGTGGTGTGCTGGTGCAACGGGTCGAGGGCCGAGGTCGGCTCGTCGAGCAGCAAGGTCCGCCCCTCCTCGCCCGGCCAGAGCTGCGCCAGCACCCGTGCCAGATGCACGCGCTGGCGTTCGCCACCAGACAGCGCGAGGTAGCTGCGGTCGGCCAGATGCAGGGCATCCGCCGCCTCCAGCGCCGCGCGGACGATTTCATGGTCGCGGTCCTTGCCGGTCCGATGCGGCAGACGCCCCATGCCCACCACTTCCTCGACACGGAAGGCAAAGCCGAGGCTCGACACCTGGGGCAAGACCGCCAGCAATTGGGCGCGCTCATGGCCAGGCCAGTCGGCAAGCGCGCGGTCGTGGAGCAGGACGCGGCCACGCTGGACCGCCAACTCGCCGCAAAGTGCACCAAGCAAAGTGCTCTTGCCCGCGCCGTTGGGGCCGAGCACACCCAACACTTCACCTGGCTGGACCTTGAGGGTAACGCCATCGAGCACCGTCTTGCGCCCGCGGACGACTTGAAGATCTTCGACCTGAAGCATCAGGCACGCCCCCGCAGCAACAGATAAAGGAAAAACGGCGCGCCGATGAACGCGGTGACGATACCGATCGGCAACTCCGCTGGCGCCAGCGCCAGCCGGGCGATCAGATCAGCGAACAATAGCAGCGAAGCCCCCGCCAGCAATGAGGCGGGCAGCAAGACCCGGTGGTCCGGGCCGGACAACAGCCGCACCAGATGCGGCACCACCAGCCCGACAAAACCGATCAACCCCGCCGCCGCTACCGCCGCACCCACGCCCAGTGCCGTACAGAACACCAGTTCGCGTTTGAGCGATTCGACTTCGATGCCCAGATGACGAGCCTCCGATTCGCCCAGCAGCAACGCATTCAAGGCCTCGGCACGACGCGGCAACCACAGCGCCACCGCCGTCGCCACCAGCACCAGTGGCCACAGGCGCTGATAACTCGCGCCATTGAGGCTGCCCAGGTTCCAGAACGTCAGGGTCCGCAGGGTCGCGTCATCCGCCAGGTAAGTGAACAGCCCCACCGCCGAGCTGGCCAGGGCCGTCAAGGCGATACCGGCAAGCAACATGGTGGCGACGCTGGTCTGCCCGTCGCGTCGCCCCAGGCGATAGACCAACGCGGTCACGCCCAGGCCGCCGAGAAACGCGCACAGCGACAGCAGATAGGGCGCGATAGCATCCGGCACGCCACCCACCCAGGCGCTGCCAACAATCGCCACTGCGGCACCGAGCGCCGCGCCGCTGGAAACGCCCACCAACCCCGGGTCCGCCAGCGGATTGCGAAACAGCCCTTGCATGGCCACACCGGCCAGCGCCAGCACAGCACCCACCGCCAGCCCGAGCAGCGTCCGCGGCAGACGTATCTGCCCGAGAATCAGCTCGGCCTGCTCCAGCCCATCGCCATTCACCGGCAGGCCGAGCAGACGCAAGCCTGCGCGCAAGGTGTCCATCAGCGGCAGACTCACCGGCCCGAGCGCCAGCGACAGCCAGACCGCCAGCAGACACAACAGGCTGAGGATGATGAACAGCGTGCGCGGCTGGATCAGACGGGTCATGGCGCCAGTTGAGCCTTGGCCGTCGGGTAGAACGCCTGGGCCAGCGCTTGCAGGCTGGCGGGCAGACGCGGACCGAGGCCGCCGACCAGCAGCGTCGGGTCAAGATCAATCAGACGCTTTTCTTTCGCCGCACGGGATGCGGCCAGCGCGGGGTTCTCTTTCAGCAGTGCCTGCAGCGCAGCATCGCCGGTGAGGGCACGATCAGCGAACACCACCACTTGCGGGTTCAAGGCGGCCAGCGCCTCTCCGGAGAAGTTCTTGTAACCCTGGTGAGTCGCCAGGTTGCGGCCGCCGGCCTGCTCCACCAGCCAGGCGCCAGCGGTGTCGGTGCCGGCAATCATCGGCTTGCCGCCAGCATGGCCCACCAGCAGGATTACCCCGGGTGCCTGCTCCGTACCCTGCACCGCCTTGATCCGGGTACGCAGGGTTTCGAGTTGCTGGCGATAGTCAGCGAAACGCTGTTCGGCCTGTTCCGGCTTGCCAAGCAATTCGCCCAAGTGCTTGAGGTTGCCCTGCACGGCCTCCAGATCGGCGCGACTGGAGAACAGTTCGACCCGCACCCCGGCACCGCGGATCTGCGCCAGGACCGGCGGCGGCCCCATTTCCTCGGTGCCCACCAGCACATCGGGGCGAAGGCTCAACACGCCTTCGGCCGAAAGCTGGCGTTGATAGCCAATGCTGGGCAGCGCCTTCAGCGATTCAGGGTGCTGACTTGTGGTATCGACGCCCACCAGCCGCGATTCCGCGCCCAGTTCGACGATCCATTCGCTCAAGGCCCCGCCAGCGCTGACCCAACGCTGCGGCAGTGGATCGGCGGCGTGCGCCGGGTTGAACACGAGCCCGATACAAAGGGCGATCAGGCTGGCATATCGGCGCATAACGGAGCTTCCTTTTCGATCAGGACGAACCGCCACCCCTCGGATAGCGGTGTGAGAGAAGCGCCGGGCAGGGTATAAAGGCGCCCGACGCCATCAGAGCCGGCAATTTGATAATTATTTGCATTTGAGCGTCAAGCTGCCTTGCATCCTTAACGGAGCCCATCGCTCATGCACTTCCTTTGTACCTCCGCCGAACTGGGCGAAGGCCAGAGCCGCGGTTTCACCTGCGAAAATACCGAACTGCTGGGCGTACGCCGGCAAGGGCAGGTCTATCTGTATCGAAACCGCTGCCCTCATCGCGGGATTGCGCTCAACTGGCAGCCAGACCAGTTTCTCGACAGCAGCGCCAGCCTGATCACCTGCGCCCGGCATGGCGCACTGTTCCTTATCGAGAACGGCGAGTGCGTGGCCGGGCCGTGCGAGGGTGATGCCCTGGAAGCCCTCGACTGTCATGAAGACAGCCAGGGCATCTGGCTCACGGATTGAGCAGCACCGGCAGGGCGCGGTCGATACGCACCTGCTCACTGTCCAGCGTCACCCCGTACGCCAGCACTTCGACGCCATCGAGCACGGCGGCGCGCAGCGCGATGGCGTATCCCGGGTCAATCTCTTCAGCCGGGCGTACCGCCTCGATACCGTTGAGGTTCACACAATAAAGCTGCACCGCGCGGACCCCTTGCCGGGCCAGCGCCGCCAGCTCGCGCAGGTGCTTGGCGCCGCGTTGGGTCACGGCATCGGGAAAGGCCGCGATGGCCGAACCGTCGAAACCGAGGGTCACGCTCTTGACCTCCACATAGGCCAGGCCGCTGTCGAAGGTCAGTTGAAAGTCGATGCGGCTGTTCTCCTCGCCATACGGCACCTCGCGGCGCAGCGCGGTGAAACCCGCCAGCTCACTGATCACGCCGGCGCGCAGCGCTTCTTCGACAATGGCATTGGCCCGTCCGGTATTCACGCAGGCCAGCCGGCCTTGCGGGGTCTCGCTGATTTCCCAGGTACCGGGCAGCTTGCGCTTGGGGTCGTTGGAGCGACTGAACCAGACCTTGCCGCCTTCCTTCATGCAGTTGAGCATCGAGCCGGTGTTCGGGCAGTGGATGGTCATCTGCTCGCCGCTCGGTAGTTCGATATCCGCGAGAAAGCGTTTGTAACGGCGCAGCAGCCGGGCTTCTTCGAGCAATGGAGTGAAATGCATCAGCCTTGCCAGCTCTTCAGCCCACGGGCAATCCGCTCCACCGCTTCTTGCAGACGCGGCAGGCTCTGGGTGTAGGCGAATCGCACATGATGGCTGGCCTGGTGCCGGCCGAAATCCACGCCCGGGGTGAAGGCGACATGCTCGGTTTCCAGGAAGTGCCGGCAGAACGCGAACGCATCACCCCCGAATGCGCTGATGTCGGCGTACAGGTAGAACGCACCTTGTGGCTCCACCGTGATCCCGAAGCCGAGCCCGCGCAGGGCTGGCAGGAGGAAGTCGCGGCGGCGGGCGAATTCGGCGCGGCGCTCTTCGAGGATCGCCAGGGTGCCGGGTTCGAAACAGGCCAGGGCCGCATGCTGAGCCATGCTCGGCGCACTGATATAGAGGTTCTGCGCCAGTTTCTCCAGTTCAGGCACGGCCGCAGGCGGTGCGACCATCCAGCCCAGGCGCCAGCCGGTCATTCCGAAATATTTGGAGAAACTATTAAGGACAAAGGCTTGGTCATCGACTTCCAGCACGCTGGGAGCGTCCATGCCGTAGGTCAGGCCGTGATAGATCTCGTCCACCACCAGATGGCCATTGTGCGCCCGGGTCGCCCGCGACAGGCCCGCCAATTGCTCGCGATCGAGCACGGTGCCAGTCGGGTTGGCCGGCGACGCCACCAGGGCGCCGACCGTATCGTTATCCCAATAGCGCTCGACCAGATCAGCGGTCAGTTGATAGTTGACGTCCGGCCCCACCGGCACCAGTTGTGCACCGCCTTCCACCAGACGCAGGAAATGGCGGTTACACGGATAACCCGGGTCGGCCAGCAGCCAGTGCTTGCCGGGGTCCACCAGCAGGCTGCTGGTCAGCAGCAGCGCACCGGAACCGCCTGGAGTAATGAGAATCCGCTGCGGATCGATGTTCACACCATAGCGCTGGTCATAGAAGCCGGCAATCGCTTCACGCAGCGCCGGCAGCCCGCGGGCGGCGGTGTAACGGGTGTGACCGGCGCCCAGCGCGGCCTGGCCGGCTTCGACGATGGGCGCTGCGGTGGAGAAGTCCGGCTCGCCGATTTCCAGGTGAATCACATCATGACCGGCGGCCTGCAACTCGTTGGCCCGGGCCAACAGTGCCATCACATGGAAGGGTTCGATGGCGCGACTGCGCGCACTGTAGGGCTGAGCCATGGGACTTCTCTCAATTGGGACTAAACTGGTGATTCTACCCATGCGCAACGATGAACGTATGGCTAAACCTCGCTGTCCTACCCGAGCTAACGGGGAGTAGCGCACCCCCGTCCTATCTGGTAAGTTCGGCGGCTCGCAGTCGCAGGGCCGGCGGGCGCCGGAGATGGAATAAGCCTGCGCATTGGATTCAGATGAGTGAGAGGCGGTCTATTCATGTCCACCGTAGAAAAGCAAAAAGCAGGCTCCATGTATGGTCTCGACCCGTATGTCGCAACCAAAGGTGAGGAGTACATGGGCGAGCCCATGAAAAAACACTTCACCAAGCTGCTCGGTGCCTGGAAACAGGACCTGATGACCAGCGTGGACCGCACCGTGGACCATATGAAGGATGAAGCGGCCAACTTCCCCGATCCGGCAGACCGTGCCAGCCAGGAAGAAGAGTTCGCTCTGGAGCTTCGTAACCGTGACCGCGAGCGAAAACTGATCAAGAAGATCGACAAGACTCTCCAGAAGATCGTCGATGATGAATACGGCTGGTGTGACAGCTGTGGCGTGGAGATCGGCCTGAAGCGCCTGGAAGCCCGTCCGACCGCTGACCAGTGCTTCGACTGCAAGGAACTGGCGGAGAAGAAGGAAAAGACGATCGGCAAAGGCTGATCCTGACCGCATACAGAACGGGGCGCATATTGCGCCCCGTTTCATTTACAGATCCCGGCATCCACCATGAAACAGTCCCACTACATCGGACGCTTCGCTCCGACACCCAGTGGCTTCCTGCACTTCGGCTCGCTGGTCGCAGCCCTCGCCTCCTGGCTCGACGCCCGTGCCGTGGGTGGCCGCTGGCTGCTGCGCATGGAAGACATCGACCCACCTCGCGAAGCCCCCGGCGCCCAGGCCGCGATTCTCAAGACACTGGAAAGCTACGGCCTGGAATGGGACGGCGAAGTCGTCTACCAGCGTGACCGCCACGATGCTTACGCCGAAGTGATCGAACGCCTGTTCCGCCAAGGCCTGGCCTACGCCTGCACCTGCTCGCGCAAGCAACTGGAAGGCTACAGCGGCATCTATCCTGGCCTGTGCCGCAACCTCTGCCACGCGCGGGACGATGCCGCGATTCGGATTCGTGTACCGGAATTGACCTACCGCTTCACCGACCGTGTCCAGGGTGATTTCGAGCAACATCTGGGACGTGACGTCGGCGATTTCGTCATTCAGCGGCGCGACGGCCTGTATGCCTACCAGTTGGCGGTGGTGCTGGACGATGCGTGGCAGGGTGTGACCGATGTCGTTCGCGGCGCCGACCTGCTGGACAACACACCGCGTCAGCTGTACCTGCAGGAGTTGCTTGGTCTTGCGCAGCCGCGCTACCTGCACGTGCCGCTGATCACCCAACCCGACGGGCACAAGCTGGGCAAGTCCTACCGTTCCGCGCCGCTGCCGGCTGAACAGGCCACGCCCCTGATCCTGCGGGCATTGCGTGCACTGGGCCAGAGCACCGATCCGGCGATGGCCGCGTCCACCCCGGCCGAGGTGCTGCGCCATGCCGCCGCGCACTGGGATGCCGATGCAATCCCGCGCCGCCTCACCCTGCCCGAGGCACAACTGCGCTGAACCCGGTCTTCCGGCAGAAAGACCAATAAATTCAATTCCTTGGGCCGCTGCATGAAGTCCGTTTGCAGGCAGCGGCCCTTCCGTTACCATCGCCACAGTTTTGCGCCAATAATAAGTCCAGTTCGCAGCGGCAAAATCCAATGAGGCCAGCATGTACATCTATCGTTTGGTCCTGCTTCTGGTCGTGGGGATCTACCTGTTCTCCCCGGCCATCATGGACTGGTGGATCGACCCGACCGGTGCCTGGTATCGCCCTTACCTGCTCTGGCTGATCCTGATCGTCGTGACCTTTATCCTGCAGAGCCAACGTGATGCCGATGAGCTTTAGCCTGACCCAGATGATCCTGATCAGCGCCGCCTACCTGCTGGTGCTGTTCGGCGTGGCCTGGGTCAGCGAACGCGGCATGATCCCCCGCGCGATCATCCGCCATCCCCTGACCTACACCCTGTCGCTGGGCGTCTATGCCAGCGCCTGGGCGTTCTATGGCACGGTCGGCCTGGCCTACCAATATGGCTACGGCTTCCTCGCCTGTTACCTGGGGGTGTCCGGCGCATTTCTGCTGGCGCCGGTGCTGCTCTACCCGATCCTCAAGATCACCCGCACCTACCAGCTTTCCTCCCTGGCCGACCTGATCGCCTTCCGCTTCCGCAGCACCTGGGCCGGCGCCCTGACCACGGTGTTCATGCTGATCGGTGTGCTGCCGTTGTTGGCGCTGCAAATCCAGGCGGTGGCCGACTCCATCAGCATCCTCACCGGCGAGCCGGTCAAAAGCCGGGTGGCCCTGGCCTTCTGCGCAATGATCACGTTGTTCACCATCTTCTTCGGCTCGCGGCATATCGCTACCCGCGAGAAACACGAAGGCCTGGTGTTCGCCATCGCCTTCGAATCGGTGGTCAAGTTGCTGGCCATTGGCGGGATCGGCCTGTACGCGCTGTACGGCGTGTTCGGTGGCCCGCATCAACTGGAAGTCTGGCTGCTGCAGAACCAGACCGCCCTCGCCGCCCTGCACACGCCACTGCAGGAAGGGCCGTGGCGCACGCTGCTGCTGGTGTTCTTCGCCTCGGCCATCGTGATGCCGCACATGTACCACATGGCCTTCACCGAAAACCTCAATCCGCGCTCGCTGGTCAGCGCCAGTTGGGGCCTGCCGCTGTTCCTGTTGCTGATGAGCCTGGCGGTGCCGCTGATCCTCTGGGCCGGCCTTAAGCTCGGCGCCAGCACCCACCCGGAATTCTTCACCCTCGGCCTGGGCATCGCGGCCAACAACAAGGCCCTCGCCCTCTTGGCTTACATCGGCGGGCTTTCGGCCGCCAGCGGGTTGATCATCGTGACCACCCTGGCACTGTCGGGCATGGCCCTGAACCATCTGGTGCTGCCGCTTTATCAACCGCCGGCGGAGGGCAACATCTACCGCTGGCTGAAGTGGACCCGCCGCGCGCTGATCGTCGCCATCATCGCCGCCGGTTTCGGCTTCTACCTGCTGTTGGGTGCGCAACAGGAACTGGCCAACCTCGGCATCGTCGCCTTCGTCGCGACCTTGCAGTTCCTTCCCGGCGTGCTCTCGGTGCTGTACTGGCCGACGGCCAACCGCCGCGGCTTCATCGCCGGCCTGCTGGCGGGGATCACCGTGTGGATGGTGACCATGCTGCTGCCGCTGGTCGGCAACCTGCAGGGCTTCTATATCCCGCTGCTGAACATGATCTACGTGCTGGACGACACCAGTTGGCACATGGCGGCCATCGCCTCCCTCGCGGCCAACGTGTTGCTGTTCACCCTGATATCGCTGTTCACCAATGCCAGCACCGAAGAGGTTTCCGCCGCAGAAGCCTGCGCCGTGGACAACGTCCGCCGTCCGCAGCGCCGCGAACTTCACGCCGCCTCGCCCCAGGAATTCGCCACGCAACTGGCCAAGCCGCTGGGGGCCAAGGCCGCGCAGAAGGAAGTCGAACAAGCGCTGCGCGACCTTTATCTGCCGTTCGACGAGCGCCGCCCCTATGCCCTTCGCCGCCTGCGCGACCGCATCGAGGCCAACCTTTCCGGGCTGATGGGCCCGAGCGTGGCCCAGGATATGGTCGAGACCTTCCTGCCCTACAAATCCGGCAGCGAGAACTACGTTACCGAGGACATCCACTTCATCGAGAGTCGACTGGAGGACTACCACTCGCGTCTCACCGGCCTGGCCGCCGAGCTGGATGCCCTGCGCCGCTACCATCGACAGACCCTGCAGGAGCTGCCGATGGGTGTCTGCTCCCTGGCCAAGGACCAGGAAATCCTCATGTGGAACAAGGCGATGGAAGAGCTGACCGGCATCCCCGCCAAGCGCGTGGTCGGCTCGCGCCTGAGCACCATTGTCGAACCCTGGCGCGGCCTGCTGCTGGGCTTCATCAACGTGCCCGACGAACACTTGCATAAACAGCGCCTGGGCCTCGATGGCCAGACCCGTTGGCTGAACCTGCACAAGGCCGCCATCGACGAGCCGCTCGCTCCGGGTAACAGCGGCCTGGTGGTGCTGGTGGAAGACCTCACCGAAACCCAGATGCTCGAAGACAAGCTGGTGCACTCCGAACGCCTGGCCAGCATTGGCCGACTGGCCGCCGGGGTCGCCCATGAGATCGGCAACCCGGTGACCGGCATCGCCTGCCTGGCGCAGAACCTTCGCGAAGAGCGCGAAGATGACAGCGAAATTACCGAGCTGAGCAGCCAGATTCTCGAACAGACCAAGCGCATTTCGCGCATCGTCCAGTCGCTCATGAGCTTCGCCCATGCCGGCAGCCACCAGCAAACCGACGAGCCGGTGTGCCTGGCTGAAGTGGCGCAGGACGCCATCGGCCTGCTGGCATTGAACCGGCGCAATTTCGAAGTGCAGTTCTTCAACCTGTGCGATCCCGATCACTGGGTCGAAGGCGATCCGCAACGTCTCGCGCAAGTACTTATCAACCTGCTGTCCAACGCCCGCGATGCCTGCCCCGCCGGCGCCGCGGTGCGGGTCAAAAGCGAGGCCAGCGAACATACCGTCGACCTCATCGTCGAGGACGAAGGCAGCGGCATTCCGAAAAACATCATGGACCGTCTGTTCGAACCGTTCTTCACCACCAAGGATCCGGGCGAGGGAACCGGGCTGGGGCTCGCTCTGGTCTATTCCATCGTGGAAGAGCATTATGGACAGATCACCATCGACAGCCCGGCCGATGTTCAAAGCCAGCGCGGCACCCGGATCCGAGTGACCCTGCCGCGTCATGTCGAAGCGACGTCCGCTGTGAACTGAGACCGTCGAGAGAATTGAATCAATGCCTCACATTCTGATCGTCGAAGACGAAACCATCATCCGTTCCGCCCTACGCCGTCTGTTGGAACGAAACCAGTACCAGGTCAGCGAGGCCGGGTCGGTGCAGGAAGCCCAAGAGCGCTTCAGCATTGCCACCTTCGACCTCATCGTCAGCGACCTGCGCCTTCCCGGCGCTCCCGGTACCGAACTGATCAAGCTTGGCCAAGGCACTCCCGTGCTGATCATGACCAGCTACGCCAGCCTGCGCTCGGCCGTCGACTCCATGAAGATGGGCGCCGTCGACTACATCGCCAAGCCGTTCGACCACGATGAAATGCTCCAGGCGGTCGCCCGCATCCTGCGCGATCGTCAGAACGCTCCGGCAGCACCGGCCGAACGCGCCAACGGCAAGGCGGCCGCAGGCGAGAAAGTCGCCGCCGGCAATGCCAATGGCGAGATTGGCATCATCGGTACCTGTCCGCCGATGCAGGACCTCTACAGCAAGATCCGCAAGGTCGCGCCCACCGATTCCAACGTCCTGATCCAGGGCGAATCCGGTACCGGCAAAGAGTTGGTCGCCCGCGCCCTGCACAACCTTTCGCGCCGCGCCAAGGCACCGATGATTTCGGTGAACTGTGCGGCGATTCCGGAAAGCCTGATCGAATCCGAACTGTTCGGCCACGAGAAAGGCGCCTTCACCGGTGCCAGCGCCGGACGTGCCGGTCTGGTCGAAGCTGCGGATGGCGGCACGCTGTTCCTCGACGAAATCGGCGAGCTGCCACTGGAAGCCCAGGCTCGCCTGCTGCGGGTACTGCAGGAAGGCGAAATTCGCCGGGTGGGTTCGGTGCAGTCGCAGAAGGTCGATGTCCGCCTGATCGCGGCGACCCACCGTGACTTGAAAAACCTGGCCAAGGTCGGGCAATTCCGGGAAGACCTCTATTACCGCCTGCACGTCATCGCGCTGAAACTGCCGGCGCTGCGTGAGCGCGGTGCGGACGTCAATGAAATCGCCAACGCCTTCCTCGCCCGCCAGGGCGCGCGCATTGGCCGTTCTGACCTGAAGTTCGCCCACGACGCGGAACAGGCCATCCGTCATTACTCGTGGCCGGGTAACGTGCGGGAGCTGGAAAACGCCGTCGAGCGCGCGGTGATTCTGAGCGAGAGCCCGGAAATTTCCGCTGACCTGCTGGGCATCGACATCGAGCTGAGCGACCTGGAAGACCACGTGCACTTCGACAACCTGCCGGCTATCGGCAGCGCAGCCAACGCCACCAGCCACGAGCCCACCGAAGATCTGTCGCTGGAGGACTACTTCCAGCACTTCGTCCTCGAGCACCAGGACCACATGACCGAGACCGAGCTGGCACGCAAGCTGGGTGTCAGCCGCAAATGCCTGTGGGAACGGCGCCAGCGCCTGGGCATTCCACGTCGCAAGAGCGGCGCTACCAGCGAGAGCTGAGGCACCGCCGCTGCTCCACAGGTAACAGTGACGGCGTGGCACAAACTGTTACCTCTTGGCGGCGACGTAACAAAAACCGGGGTTTACGGTAACGAAATCCCGGTTTTTTTTCGCCTCGAATTGGCCCCCGAAACTACCTAACCCTTTGTTTTACTGGGGTTTTCAAAAGTTGGCACGGCACCTGCTATATGTTCGGTACAAGAACAATAACAAGCACAGCAAAACACAATAAAAATAAGACGAATCGGCTCACGCACAATAAGAACAATACGGCGGAGGCGCAGCTAACTGATTCTTTTGGAGAGGAGTTGTGTTTGGGGCTTGCCCCACAACCGGGCAGAGAACAACAAAAACTGCACTCAAGCAGAGCCTGAACTGGTTGGATCGAGAGATCATCGCAACATCGGCGACCAAAGCAATCCGTTTGCTCTTGTACTCCCGATTAGGGAGACGATCCACAAGCCTTGTGGCGTTTTGTGGATAGGGCGTGAATAAAAACAAGAAGCCCGACAAAAAAACAATAAGAGCACGCAACTACTTCTTGGGGAGCTTCGGCTCCCCTTGTAGTTTCTCCCTTCTGCGAAGCTTCCTACACAGCCATTTTTCGGGCGCCTACACCCTTTTCTGACTAAATGCTAGAATCCACGCCCATCATGCGGCCATTCTACGTTTATGGCCGAAAATTCCTTCAAACAGTGCATCCCATGCTGAAGAAGCTGTTCCAGTCTTTCCGTCCCCCCGTGCATGTCCAGCACCATCGGCGCACCACGCCCGAGGTGATCAACAGCGCACAACATTCGCTGCAGCGCAGCCAGTTCAGCCGCCACGCGGTGAGCATCGTCGAGCGCCTGCAAAGCGCCGGCTACCAGGCCTATCTGGTCGGTGGTTGCGTACGCGACATGCTTTTGGGCATCAACCCCAAGGACTTCGACGTCGCTACCAGCGCCACCCCCGAGCAGGTCCGTGCGGAATTCCGCAACGCCCGGGTCATCGGTCGACGCTTCAAGCTGGTCCACGTCCATTTCGGGCGCGAGATCATCGAAGTCGCCACCTTCCGCGCCAACCATCCGGTGGATGAAGAAGAAAACAGTCACCAGTCTTCCCGCAACGAGAGCGGACGGATCCTGCGTGACAACGTCTACGGCACCTTGGAAGAAGATGCCCAGCGCCGTGACTTCACCATCAACGCCCTTTACTACGATCCGGTCAGCGAGCGCATTCTCGATTACGCCAATGGCGTACACGACATCCGCAATCGCCTGCTGCGCCTGATCGGCGATCCGACCCAGCGCTACCAGGAAGACCCGGTCCGCATGCTGCGTGCCGTGCGTTTCGCCGCCAAGCTGAACTTCGGTATCGAAAAGCACACCGTGCAGCCGATCCGCGAACTGGCACCGATGCTGCGGGAAATCCCGGCGGCGCGGCTGTTCGAGGAATCGCTGAAGCTGTTCCTGTCCGGACACGCCGCCGACACCTTCGAAATGCTGGTGGACCTGCAACTGTTCGATCCGCTGTTCCCGGCCAGTGCCCAGGCCCTGGAAGAGCACCCGAACTACACCCACACGCTGATCAGTCAGGCGCTGATCAACACCGACCTGCGGATCAAGCAGGGCAAGCCGGTCACCCCGGCGTTCCTGTTTGCCGCCCTGCTCTGGCCAGCCCTGCCGGGTCGCGCTCTGTACCTGCAAAGCCGCGGCATGCCGCCGATCCCGGCCATGCAGGAAGCCGCCCACGAGCTGATCGCCGAACAGTGCCAGCGCATCGCCATTCCGAAGCGCTTCACCCTGCCGATCCGCGAAATCTGGGACATGCAGGAACGCCTGCCACGCCGCAGCGGCAAGCGTGCCGACCTGTTGCTCGACAACCCGCGTTTCCGTGCCGGTTACGACTTCCTGCTGTTGCGTGAAAGCGCAGGCGAGGAAACCGAGGACCTCGGCCAGTGGTGGACCGACTATCAGGAATGCAACGAAAGCGAGCGCCGCGAGATGATCCGCGAGCTGGGCGGCCGTGAAGAGGGCAGCAGCGCCGGCCCACGCAAACGCAAGCGCAGCCCAAGCAAGCGCAAGCGCGTCGACAGTGGCACAGGCGAGTAAGCAGCATGGTCCGCGTCTACATCGGCCTGGGCAGCAACCTGGCCAATCCGCAGGAGCAGTTGCGCAGCGCCATTGAAGCGCTGGCACTGCTACCGGATACACAGGTCGCCGGCGTTTCGTCCTTTTATGCCAGCGATTCGCTGTCCCCCGGCCAGCCGCGCTACACCAACGCCGTGGCCGCGCTGGACACCGCACTCGAGCCCATTGCGCTGCTCGACGCCCTGCAAGCCATCGAGGCGGATCAGGGCCGCGAACGCAAGGAGCGCTGGGGTCCGCGCACCCTTGACCTGGATATCCTGCTGTACGCCGACCGGGTCATCGACGAACCGCGACTGAAAGTGCCCCACTACCACATGCACGCCCGCCCGTTCGTGCTCTATCCCCTGGCCGAACTGGTGCCCGAAGGCTTCCGGCTGGCAGATCAGCGGCCCCTCTCGCAATTACTGGCAGATTGCCCGTTCGTCGGCCTCGAGCGCCTGTAACCGGGCGTTCCCCCAGCGGTAACGCCCGTAACAGCCACGACGTAACAATGCGGTAACACGGTAATTGACTTCCCCCCTCGCGCTCACGACTATAGGCGTCCCGTGGCACCCCAGTGCCATAAACAAGGCGTAAATAGGCCTGGAACAGATCCAAACCCAAACACCACGATCGATGATGTGCTGTTCCAGAAGATGAATACATGCGTTGTACGCAGTGGTTTTTCACAGCGCCTGAACGAGGATTGCTTTTCATGCCAGACGTAACCCTGACCACCCTCCAGGCCCTCAAGGCCAAGGGTGAGAAAATCGCCATGCTGACCTGCTATGACGCGACCTTCGCCCAGACCGCGAACCGCGCCGGCGTGGAGATCCTGTTGGTGGGCGATTCCCTGGGCATGGTCCTGCAGGGCCATGACAGCACTTTGCCGGTGACCAATTCAGAAATGGCCTACCACGTCGCCAGCGTCAAACGCGGCAACGAAGGTGCGCTGATCCTGGCCGACCTGCCCTTCATGGCGTATGCCACCCCCGAGCAAGCCTTCGCCAACTGTGCCCAGCTGATGCAGGCCGGTGCGCACATGGTCAAGCTCGAAGGCGCCGCCTGGCTGGGCGACACCATTCGCCTGCTGGCTGAGCGTGGCGTGCCGGTTTGCGCCCATCTGGGCCTGACCCCGCAAGCGGTGAACATCCTCGGCGGCTACAAGGTCCAGGGCCGTCAGGAAAACCAGGCCCGGCAGATGCGCGCCGACGCCATCGCCCTGGAACAGGCGGGTGTCGCAATGCTGCTGCTCGAGTGCGTGCCGAGCGAGCTGGCCGCGGAAATCACCCAGGCCGTGGGCATTCCGGTCATCGGTATCGGCGCTGGCAGCGCCACCGATGGTCAGGTGCTGGTCATGCACGACATGCTGGGCCTGTCGCTGACCGGTCGTACACCGAAGTTCGTGAAGAACTTCATGGCCGGCCAGCCGGACATCCAGAGTGCTTTCCAGGCCTATGTACAAGCGGTCAAGGACGTCAGCTTCCCTGGCACCGAACATGGGTTCAGCGCATGAACACCGTCAAGACCGTTCGCGAGCTGCGCGCCGCCGTCGCCCGCGCCCGCAGCGAAGGCAAGCGGGTCGGTTTCGTACCGACCATGGGTAACCTGCACAGCGGCCACGCGGCCCTGGTGACCAAGGCCGCCCAACGCGCCGATTTCGTCGTCGCCAGCATCTTCGTCAACCCGCTGCAGTTCGGCCCCAGCGAAGACCTCGACAAGTACCCGCGCACCCTGGCCGCCGACCAGGAACGCCTGCTCCAGGCCGGTTGCCACCTGCTGTTCGCCCCCACCGTCGAAGAGATGTACCCCGACGGCATGGGCGTGCAGACCCGGGTCAGCGTTCCGCACCTCTCGGAAGGTCTCTGCGGCGCCAGCCGTCCAGGCCACTTCGAAGGCGTGGCCACGGTAGTCAGCAAACTGTTCAACATGGTCCAGCCGGACCTGGCCATATTCGGTCAGAAGGACTTCCAGCAACTGGCGGTGATCCGCGCGCTGGTGCGTGACCTGAACATGCCGATCCAGATCATCGGCGAGCCGACCGTGCGCGCCGACGACGGCCTGGCGCTGTCCTCGCGCAACGGCTACCTGAACGACGAACAGCGCGCCATCGCGCCAACCGTCTACCGCACCCTCAGCCAGATGGCCGAGGCGATCCGCCAGGGTCGTCGCGACTACCCCGCGCTGATTGCCGAAGGCCAGCAAACGCTACAGACCGCCGGCCTCAAACCGGACTACCTGGAAGTACGCCAGGCGCTGAACCTGCGCCCGGCCGGCGAAACCGACCGCGATCTGGTGATCCTGGTGGCAGCGTTCCTCGGTGCCACCCGCCTGATCGACAACCTGCACCTGAATCTCGACGAGAAGTAAGCTCGAAGAGCAAGTCCGTGCCATCATCCGAAGGCCAGACCGTGTCTGAATGACATATCTCAATGGCATTTGCCGGCCCGCCGCGAAATAATCCGCGAGGGCCGGCAAACGGTCCCGGGTACACAGTGTCCAAGGCAGTTCAAGCAACCAAGGAAACCTGCAGCGATGGCGTATTACCGCACTCCCCATGATGTCACCGCTCTGCCAGCCTGGCAGGCACTCCAGCAACACCGCGAAGCCATGCAGGATTTCAGCATGCGCGAGGCATTCAATGCCGAACCGCAACGTTTCAACCAATTCTCCCTGAGCAGTTGCGGGCTTTTCCTCGACTACTCGAAAAACCTGATCAACGCCGAGACCCGCACCAAGCTGGTCGGTCTGGCCAATGAAGTCGGCTTGAAAGAGGCGATCGACGCCCTGTTCGCCGGCGAGATCCTCAACGCCTCCGAAGGTCGCCCGGCCCTGCACACCGCGCTGCGCCGCCCGGTCGGCGACAAGCTGAGCGTCAACGGCGTCAACGTGATGCCGGAAGTGCACAAAGTGCTGAACCAGGTCACCGAGCTGGTTGGCAAGATCCACGACGGGCTGTGGCGCGGCTACAGCGAGAAGCCCATCACCGACGTGGTGAACATCGGTATCGGCGGCTCGTTCCTCGGCCCGGAGCTGGTCTCCGAAGCCCTGCTGCCCTACGCCCAACGCGGCGTGCGCTGCCATTACCTGGCGAACATCGATGGCAGCGAATTCCACGAGCTGTCGGCCAAGCTGCGCGCCGAAACCACCCTGTTCATTGTTTCCTCGAAGTCCTTCAACACCCTGGAAACCCTGAAGAACGCCCAGGCCGCTCGCGCCTGGTACCTGGCCCAGGGCGGCTCGGAAGCCGAGCTGTATCGCCACTTCATCGCCGTTTCCAGCAACAAGGCCGCCGCGGTGGCCTTCGGTATCCGCGAAGAGAACATCTTCCCGATGTGGGACTGGGTGGGCGGGCGCTACTCGCTGTGGTCGGCCATCGGTCTGCCGATCGCCCTGGCCATCGGCACCGCCAACTTCAAGGAACTGCTGTCCGGTGCCTACACCATGGACCAGCATTTCCAGAACGCGCCGTTCGAGCAGAACATGCCGGTGCTGCTGGCCTTGCTCGGGGTCTGGTACGGTAATTTCTGGGGCGCGCAGGCTCATGCGATCCTGCCGTACGACCATTACCTGCGTAATATCACCAAGCACCTGCAACAACTGGACATGGAATCAAACGGTAAATCCGTCCGTCAGGACGGCACGCCGGTCAACCACGACACCGGCCCGGTCATCTGGGGCGGCGTAGGCTGCAACGGCCAGCATGCGTATCACCAGTTGCTGCACCAGGGCACCCAGTTGATTCCGGCCGACTTCATCGTTCCGGTGGTCAGCTTCAACCCGGTTGCCGACCACCATCAGTGGCTGTACGCCAACTGCCTGTCGCAAAGCCAGGCGCTGATGCTCGGCAAGACCCGCGCCGAAGCCGAAACCGAGCTGCGCGAGAAGGGCATGGCCGAGGCCGAGGTGCAGAGGCTGGCGCCGCACAAGGTGATCCCTGGCAACCGCCCGAGCAACACCTTGGTGGTGGAGCGGATCAGCCCGCGTCGTCTCGGCGCGCTGGTGGCCATGTACGAGCACAAGGTCTTCGTGCAGAGCGTGATCTGGGGCATCAACGCCTTCGACCAATGGGGCGTGGAGCTGGGCAAGGAACTCGGCAAGGGCGTCTACCAGCGCCTGACCGGCGGCATCGAAGAACCTGCCGAAGACGCCTCGACCCAAGGCCTGATCAACTACTTCCGCGGCCGTCACCGCGGCTGACCGCCTAACGCTGCCCCCGAACATGGCCGGGGGCAGCGACTACACTGTCCTGACCCGGCAGCCTTCGAACATCACGGCGAAGACCCGCTCCCCCGCGTGCAGCAGGAGCGTCGCCGCTGATGAAGGCAACGCCGTCCCATAACAATAGGACAGGTTGTGCCATGTTCGAGATCAGTACCTTCCCCAAAGCCGACGCCGTCAGTCGCGCCGCCGAATCAGCCAGGCCGACTACGAACGCCTCTACCGCCAATCGATAGAACAGCCCGATCAATTCTGGACCGAGCAGGCCAAACGCCTGGACTGGGTCAGCCCGTGGAGCGCGATCCAGGAGTGCGACATCCGCACCGGCAAAGCCGTCTGGTTCAAGGACGCGAAACTCAACGTCAGCTACAACTGCCTCGACCGCCACCTGGCCAAACACGGCGACCAGCCGGCGATCATCTGGGAGGGCGACGACCCGAGCCGTTCCGCCACCCTCAGCTATCGCCAGGTGCACCAGCAGGTTTGCCGACTGGCCAACGTTCTCAAACAACGCGGCGTGAAAAAAGGCGACCGGGTGTGCATCTACATGCCGATGATCCCGGAGGCGGCCTTCGCCATGCTCGCCTGCACCCGCATCGGCGCGATTCACTCGGTAGTGTTCGGCGGTTTTTCCCCCGACGCCCTGCGCGACCGCATCCTCGATGCCGACTGCCGGACGGTGATCACCGCCGATGAAGGCGTACGCGGCGGCAAGACCGTCGCCCTCAAGCAGAACGTCGACAAGGCCCTGGCCAGTTGTCCGAACGTAAACAGTGTGGTGGTGGTCAAGCGTACCGGTGGCAAGGTCGAATGGAACGACCAGCGCGACCTCTGGTATCACGATGCCATCGCCCAGGTCAGCGACGACTGCCCGCCCGAACCGATGGACGCCGAAGACCCGCTGTTCATCCTCTACACCTCCGGCAGTACCGGCAAACCCAAGGGCGTGCTGCACAGCACCGCCGGTTATCTGCTACAGGCCGCCATGACCTTCAAAGTGGTGTTCGACTACCGCGAAGGCGAAGTCTTCTGGTGCAGCGCCGACGTCGGCTGGGTGACTGGCCACAGCTATATCGTCTACGGGCCGTTGGCCAACGGTGCCACCAGTGTGATGTTCGAAGGCGTGCCGAACTACCCGGACGCCTCGCGTTTCTGGCAAGTCGTCGACAAACATCAGGTGAACATCTTCTACACCGCGCCCACTGCCCTGCGCGCCCTGATGCGCGAAGGCGAAGGCCCGCTGAAAAATACGTCGCGCAAAAGCCTGCGCCTGCTCGGCAGCGTTGGCGAACCGATCAACCCGGAAGCCTGGGAGTGGTACTTCAACGTCGTCGGCGAGCAACGCTGTCCCATCGTCGACACCTGGTGGCAGACCGAAACCGGCGCCACGATGCTGACCCCACTGGTCAGTGCCCGACACATCAAGCCCGGCTGCGCGACCAAGCCGATGTTCGGCGTCCAGCCGGTGCTGCTGGACGAGAAAGGCCAGATCATCGAAGGCCCCGGCGCCGGCATGTTGGCGATCAAGGCCAGTTGGCCGGCGCAGATCCGCAGCGTCTACGGCGATCACCAGCGGATGATCGACACCTACTTCAAACCCTTCCCCGGCTATTACTTCACCGGCGACGGCGCCCGCCGCGACGAACAGGGCGACCTGTGGATAACCGGGCGCGTCGACGACGTGATCAATGTGTCCGGCCACCGCATCGGCACTGCCGAGGTGGAAAGCGCGCTGGTGCTGCACGACAGCATCGCCGAGGCGGCGGTGGTCGGTTATCCCCACGACCTCAAGGGTCAGGGCATCTACGCCTTCGTCACCCCGATGAACGGCATCGAGCCAGACGAGGCGCTGAAAAAAGAGCTGCTGGCGCTGGTCAGCAAGGAAATCGGCAGCTTCGCCAAACCGGAGCTGATCCAGTGGGCACCGGCATTGCCCAAGACCCGCTCGGGCAAGATCATGCGGCGGATCCTGCGCAAGATCGCCTGCAACGAGCTGGACAACCTGGGCGACACTTCGACCCTGGCCGACCCGGGCGTGGTGCAGGGGTTGATCGATAAGCGGCTGAATACCTGATAGAACGTTTCCCTGGATTGGGGGACCTATCGCGAGCAAGCTCGCTCCTACCGGTGCATTGTAGGAGCGAGCTTGCTCGCGATAAGCCCCCAAAGCTTCGGAAACCGACATCAAGGCCCCCATGGAACCCCTTCGCCGCCGTATCGAAACCCAAGTCATGAGCCTCACCGGCCTCGCCCTCGGCCAGCTCGACCTGGAAAACCCCAAGGGCGACCCCGGCCTGTTCGGCCCGCAAAGCGTGTGCTGGCAAGTGCACGGCGACTTTCCCAGCATGCTGGTCGGTGGCATCAGCGCCCTGATGCTGCAGGTCCTGCACCCGCTGGCGCTGGCAGGCGTCTGGGATCACTCCAACTTCCGCGAGGACATGCTCGGCCGCCTGCGCCGCACCAGCCAGTTCATCTCCGGCACCACCTTCGGTTCGACCCGCGACGCCAACTGGCTGATCGAGCGGGTGCGCACCATCCACCTGCAGGTCGTCGGCACCGCTGCGGATGGTCGCCCGTATGCTGCCAGTGACCCGGACCTGTTGACCTGGGTGCATGTCTGCGAAGTGAGCAGCTTCCTCGCCGCTCACCTGCGCTACCGCAACCCGCACTTGAGCGACGCGGCGCAGGACGCCTATTACAACGAAATCGCCCTCATCGCCGAACGCCTCGGTGCTCGCGACGTGCCGCGCTCCCGCCAGGAAGTCGCGGGCTACCTGCGACGCATGCGCCCGCAACTCCAGTGTGATGAACGCAGCCGCGAAGTGCTCCGCGTCCTGCTCGACGCCCCGGCGCCGAGCCGTCTGGCCAAGCCGGTCGGCAGCCTGATGATGCAGGCCGGGATTGGGCTGCTGCCGGACTGGGCCGCGGACATGCTCGCGCTCAGGCAAGGAGCGCTGAAACAGCGAGTGGTCGGGCTGGGCATCAATACGGTGGCCCCGGTGCTGCGCTGGGCGATGCGCGATGGATCAGCGCATCGGGCACGGCGGCGGATGGGAGTCAGTTAAGCCTGGCGCTACGCTTGAGGGCCTCGGCACCGGCCATCTCCAATCCACCGCCATGTATGCCACTATGTCGCCCGATCGAAGCCACAGAAGCTTCAGCGTTCCCACGCTAAATCCAACAACAATGAGGACCCGCGCATGCAAGATGTCGTAATCGTCGCCGCCACCCGTACTGCCGTCGGCAGTTTCCAGGGCGCGCTGGCCAACATTCCAGCCGTTGATCTGGGCGCCGCCGTGATCCGCCAGTTGCTGGCCCAGACCGGCCTGGACGGCGAGCTCGTCGACGAAGTCATCCTCGGCCAGGTACTGACCGCCGGCGCCGGACAAAACCCGGCACGCCAGGCCGCGATCAAGGCCGGCCTGCCCCACGCTGTTCCGGCCCTGACCCTGAACAAGGTCTGCGGCTCCGGCCTCAAGGCCCTGCACCTCGCCGCCCAGGCCATCCGCTGCGGCGACGCCGACATCATCATCGCCGGCGGCCAGGAAAACATGAGCCTGTCCAACTACGTCATGCCCGGCGCCCGCACCGGTCTGCGCATGGGCCACGCCAGCCTGGTCGACACCATGATCAGCGACGGCCTGTGGGATGCGTTCAACGACTACCACATGGGTATCACCGCCGAGAACCTGGTGGAGAAGTACGGCATCAGCCGTGAAGAACAGGATGCCTTCGCCGCCGCTTCCCAGCAGAAAGCTGCGGCCGCCATCGAAGCCAAGCGCTTCGTCGACGAAATCACCCCGATCCTGATCCCCCAGCGCAAAGGCGACCCGATTGCCTTCGTCACCGACGAACAGCCCCGGGCCGGCACCACCGCCGAATCCCTCGGCAAGCTCAAGCCCGCCTTCAAGAAGGACGGCAGTGTTACCGCCGGCAACGCCTCGTCGCTCAATGACGGCGCCGCCGCCGTGATGCTGATGAGCGCGGCCAAGGCGCAAGAACTGGAGCTGCCAGTACTGGCGCGGATCAAGGCCTACGCCAATGCCGGTGTCGATCCGGCGATCATGGGCATCGGCCCGGTCAGCGCCACCCGCCGCTGCCTGGACAAGGCTGGCTGGACCCTTGACCAGCTCGACCTGATCGAAGCCAACGAAGCCTTCGCCGCCCAGGCTCTTTCGGTGGGCAAGGAGCTGGGTTGGGATGCGAGCAAGGTCAACGTCAACGGCGGCGCCATCGCCATCGGCCACCCGATCGGCGCGTCGGGCTGCCGCGTGCTGGTCACCCTGCTCCACGAAATGATCAAGCGCGATGCGAAAAAAGGTCTGGCGACCCTGTGCATCGGCGGCGGCCAGGGCGTTGCCCTGGCAATCGAACGCTGATCGACACGGGAGGGGCCGCGCTGGCCCCTCCTCCGCCCCGACGGTAAACTGCACGCCCACAACCAAGGCCACGTGCATGTCCTCCTTGAATCAGGCGCTGCGCGCCGCCCTCGATAGTCGCCAACCCCTTCTCGCTGAACTGCATGCCCAGGGCACCGACTGTTACCGCCTGTTCCATGGCAGCCAGGAAGGCGTGCCCGGCCTGACCGCCGACCGCTACGGCCCGCAACTCATGGTGCAGAGCTTTCACCAGACACTGGAACGCGACGCCCTGCTGGACCTGCACGCCAGCATCGAGCAAAGCCTCGGACAACCGCTGCAACTGGTCTACAACGACCGCTCGCGGGGCAACAGCCGAATCGACCGTCAGGACACGGTGTACCAAGCGACCGAGGAAGCGTTGGAGGACACCGTCGGCCATGAGTGGGGGCTGAATTACCGAGTGCGCGGCCGTCATGCCGGGCAGGATCCCCTGCTGTTCCTCGACCTGCGCAATGCCCGTGGCTGGGTCAAGCAGCACAGCGCCGGCAAAAGTGTGCTCAACCTCTTTTCCTACACCTGTGGGGTCGGCCTGAGCGCGGCAGCCGGCGGTGCCAGCGAGGTGTGCAACCTCGATTTCGCCGAAGGCAACCTGGCTGTCGGTCGCGAGAACGGTGCGCTCAATCCGCAACTGGCACCGATGGACTTCATCCAGTCCGACTACTTCCCGGCAATCCGCCAACTGGCCGGGCTGCCCATCAGCCAGCGGCGCGGGCAGAAGCTGCCGTCCTATGTGCGCCTGGAAGCCCGGCAGTTCGACCTGGTATTTCTCGATCCGCCGGCCTGGGCCAAAAGCGCGTTCGGCACGGTTGACCTGCTGCGCGATTACCAAAGCCTGCTCAAACCGGCCTTGCTGACCACCGCCGAGGACGGCGTGCTGATCTGCAACAACAACCTGGCCCGGGTCGACATGGACGACTGGCGCGAACAGGTGCTGCGCTGCGCGGAAAAAGCCGGTCGCCCGGTGCGCGAGTGGCAGGTGATCAGCCCGGCCGCGGACTTCCCTTCGCACGATGGTCGCCCGCCGCTAAAGACATTGGTGCTGCATCTGTAGGGCACACAGACCGGGGGCTGTCGGGTTTTCCCGGCAACCGCCGGAACTCGATTAACGTGCCATACTCTAAGCGTCCCGCTTCCTACGCAGATGCCGCACATGTCCAAAGGATTGACCCGCGCCCTCGGCGCCCTGCTGGCCGCCCTCGCCCTGTACAGCCTTCTTGGCTTCTTCATCCTTCCCGGCGTCGCCCTTCGCATTGCCAACCAGCAACTGGCCCAATACGCCACCGTACCGGCACAGTTGCAGCGCATCGAACTCAATCCGTTCAGCCTGGAACTGACGGTCTGGGGCCTGCAGATCGGTGACCCGGGCAAGGAGCAGATTGGCTTCGAACGTCTCTACGCCAATCTGCAACTGGACAGCCTGTGGAGCGGCGCCCTGCACCTGGACAGCGTCGAACTGGTCAAACCGCGCACTGAGCTGCTGTTCGCCAAGGACGGCAGCCTGAACCTGACCCAACTGTTCAAACTCCCGCCAAGCGAAGCTAAACCCGAAGCGCCGGCCAGCGATCCATTCCCGCTGCGCATCGGCAGCATTCGTCTGAGCGATGGCTACCTGCACTTCCAGGATGACCGCCCAAGCGAGCCAATCGAATTCCTCTACGACTCGATGAACCTGGAGCTGAAAAACCTCAGCACCCTGCCCGACGACAACACCGACATGACCCTGGTGGCGGCCGGTCCGAACGGTGGACACATCGACTGGAGCGGCACGTTCAGCCTGTCGCCGATCGCCTCCAAGGGCACGCTGAAAATCACCGACGGCAAGATGAAAGCGTTCTGGCCTTATGTGCGTGACGCCGTTCCGCTGGTGCTGGAAAACGGCGTGTACAACCTGCAGACCGACTACAGCATCAGCCTGGCCAAGGAAACCGAACTCCTGCTGGACAACACCGCGCTGAGTATTGCGTCCTTTGCGATCAAGGCCCCCGATGGTCGCCCGCTGGTGCGCCTGGCCAAGCTGGACGTGTCGGAAAGCGCGGTAGACCTGGCGAAGCAGTTGGTGACCGTCGGCAAGATCCGCAGCGAACAACTGGAAACCTGGGCAGCCCTTGAAGCCGACGGGCAACTGGACTGGCAGAAACTGTTCGCCAGCCAACCGGCCAAGGCCACGCCCAAGGAAAAAGCCGAGCCAGCCACCGCTGAGCCTTCCGCCAAGGAAAAAGCCGCGCAAGATGCTCCCGGCAAGCCATGGCAAGTACTGCTGCGCGACACCCAGTTGCGCAACTACCAGGTGCATCTGGCCGATCGCACGCAAAAGGAAGCCGTCGCCCTTGATGTCGGCCCGATCAACGTTGATCTGCAGAATTTCGACAGCCTGAACAAATCGCCCTTTACCCTCAAGCTCGACAGCGGCGTCGGCAAGCAGGGCAAGCTGCAGGCGTCCGGCGAGGTCAATCTGGCGCCGGTCACGGCGAAGCTCAAGGTCAGCACCCAAGACATCGACCTGCGTATTGCCCAGGCCTACATCAGCCCGTTCATTCGCCTGGAACTGCGTAGCGGCATGCTCGGCAGCGACCTTAATGTCGACCTCAAGAGTACCGAGCCACTGGCCTTTGCCATTACGGGCAAGGCCCGGGTCAACCAGTTGCACACCCTGGACACCATCAAGAACCGCGACTTCGTCAAATGGCAGCAACTCGATCTGGACGGCATCGAATACCGTCACGGTGACGCCCTGAGCATCGCCAAGGTCAATCTGCTCCAGCCTTACGCGCGCTTCATGATCAACGAGGACCGCACTACCAACATCGACGACCTGCTGATTCCGCAACCGGCCGACAGCGGCGCGAAAAATCAGGCCAAGGCCGCACCAGGAAACGACAAGCCTCTGGGCGTGCATATCGGTCAGATCGACATCAACGACGGCTCGGCCAACTTCGCCGACTTCAGCCTCACGCCCAACTTCGCCACGGCGGTCCAGCAGCTCAATGGCCAGATCGGCACCATCGACAATCGCCAGCCGAAGCCGGCCAAGGTCGACGTCAAAGGCAAGGTCGACCGTTACGCGCCGGTGATCATCAAAGGCGCGCTCAACCCGTTCAACCCGATGGCCAGCCTGGATATCGCCACCAGCTTCCGCCGGGTCGAGCTGACCACACTGACGCCCTACTCCGGCAAGTTCGCCGGCTTCCGCATCCGCAAGGGCCGGCTGAACCTCGACCTGCACTATGTGATTACCAACGGCCAGCTCAAGGCCGAGAACAAGGTGGTGGTGGAGCAGTTGCAACTGGGCGAGAAGGTCGACAGCCCGGATGCCGTGGACCTGCCGATCCGCCTTGCGGTGGCACTACTCAAGGACACCGAGGGCAAGATTTCCATCGAGTTGCCGGTCACCGGGGACCTGAACAACCCGCAGTTCAGCGTCATGCCGATCGTTTGGCAAACCTTGCGCAATCTGGTGCTGCGCGCGGCGCAGGCGCCGTTCAAGTTCATCGGTGGGCTGATTGCCGGTGGCGGTGCGGAAGACCTCGGCAACGTTGCCTTCGCCCCGGGTTCCAGCGATCTGAGCACTGATGCCCAGGGTGCCCTGGACAAGCTGTCCGCTGCCCTGAAAGAACGCCCCGCCCTGCGCCTGGAAATCGAAGGCACCAGCGCCCAGAGCAGCGACGGCCCATTGATTGCCCAGCAACGACTGGAGCGTGAATACCAGAGCACCTACTACAAGATCCTCCAGCGCCGCGGCGACAAGGTCCCGGCCCAGGCGTCGATGCTGCAGGTGCCGGAAGGCGATAAGCCGGCGATGCTTGAAGGCATCTACCGCACCCGTCTCAAGCAGCAACCGCCAGTGGAGTGGGAGCAACTGGACACAGAGCAGCGTGTCGGCCAGATGCGTGATGCCGTGCTCAAGACCTGGGCGGAGAGCGCTGTACTGCTGCGTCAGCTCGGCCAGGCAAGGGCCAGCAGCATCAAGGATTACCTGGTGGACAAGGGCAAGCTGGAAGACGAGCGGGTCTACTTCGTCGATGCCAGCCTCGGCCAGGCCGAACCCGATGGCCGGGTAATCTCGCCGATGCACCTCGACGCCGAGTAATTGCCCACCCGCAAAAAGAAGAGCCCCGGCATTGCCGGGGCTCTGGGTGCTCAAATCCTTTTGGGCTTTCGCATGAACCGTCAGGATCAGCGAACGGGACAAACCATCAGTTGGTTTTCAGGCCATCAGCCGATACGGCTTTGACGCCTTTGATTTTCTTGGCGATAGCCACTGCCACGTCTTTCTGGGAGGAGCTCACTGCCACATCGGAGGACAGCGACACTACGCCTTTGTTGGTTTCGACTTTGATGTCGGTACCAGGAATACCTTTCTCGGTTACCAGATCAGCTTTGACCTTGGTGGTGATCCAGGTGTCGGAAGTGGCTTCCTTCGCTTGGGTCACTTCACCGGCCGCAAGAGTCAGTGGCGCCTGGGTCGGCTGTTGGGCGAACGCTACGTTGGCCATGGTCAGAGTCAGGGCAGTAGCGGTGGCAGCAGCAATAGCGAACTTCTTCATACGAGACACTCCTGTTTTTCGAGAAATCTGCCACCGAAAGGTCCTGGTGGCAGGTGTAATCCTTACATTGCAGACGCTGTGCCAGTTTTTGATATCTTAAAAATCGTTTATAAACAGTAACTTACGTACATACGAAAATGCCGGGATCGTGCAAATTGCAAGTTGCCGCGTTATTGCGCATGCAAGATGCAAGTTGTCCCATCAATTCGCGCGCATAAAAAAAGGACCCCGGAGGGTCCTTTTTCGAAAGCCGGGAGTTAAACGCCCGACGCCTTCGCTGCAGCAACGTCTTTGATCGACAGCTTGATGCGACCGCGGTTGTCCACGTCCAACACCAGAACTTCAACTTCCTGACCTTCTTTCAGGATGTCGGTCACTTTCTCTACGCGAGCGTCGCTCAGCATGGAGATGTGAACCAGACCGTCCTTGCCCGGCAGGATGTTGACGAAGGCGCCGAAGTCGACGATGCGCTCTACCTTGCCGACGTAGATCTTGCCGATCTCGGCTTCGGCAGTGATGCTCAGAACGCGCTGACGCGCTGCTTCTGCTGCATCTTTGGTTTCGCCGAAGATCTTGATCGAGCCGTCGTCTTCGATATCGATCGAAGCCTTGGTTTCTTCACAGATACCACGGATGGTCGCGCCGCCTTTACCGATGACGTCACGGATCTTGTCGGTGTCGATCTTCATCGCGATCATGGTCGGAGCATTTTCCGACAGCTCGCTACGGGACTGACCGATGATCTGGTTCATCTGACCGAGGATGTTCAGGCGCGCTTCCAGGGCTTGGCCCAGGGCGATCTCCATGATCTCTTCGGTGATGCCGTTGATCTTGATGTCCATCTGCAGCGCGGTAACACCCTTGGAGGTACCGGCAACCTTGAAGTCCATGTCGCCCAGGTGGTCTTCGTCACCGAGGATGTCGGTCAGAATGGCGAACTTCTCGCCTTCTTTAACCAGACCCATGGCGATACCGGCAACCGGAGCCTTCATCGGTACACCGGCGTCCATCAGTGCCAGGGAAGCACCGCAAACCGATGCCATCGAGCTGGAACCGTTGGATTCGGTGATTTCCGACACAACGCGGATGGTGTACGGGAATGCGTCAGCGGCTGGAAGCATGGCCTGAACCGAACGACGGGCTAGACGGCCGTGACCGATTTCACGACGACCAGCACCGCCCATGCGACCACACTCGCCCACCGAGAACGGAGGGAAGTTGTAGTGCAGCATGAAGGGGTCTTTACGCTCGCCTTCGAGGGTGTCCAGCAGCTGTGCGTCACGGGCAGTACCGAGGGTCGCAACAACCAGCGCCTGAGTCTCGCCACGGGTGAACAGTGCGGAACCGTGAGTCTTCGGCAGAACACCGACTTCGATGTTCAGCGGACGTACGGTCTTGGTGTCGCGACCGTCGATACGTGGCTTGCCGTTGACGATGTTTTCGCGAACGGTGCGGTATTCGATTTCGCCGAAGATTTCTTTGACTTCGCCAGCCGAAGCCTGACCTTCTTCACCGGAGAACTTGGCGATCGCCTGATCGCGCAGTTCGCCCAGACGAGCGTAACGGTCGGCCTTGACGGTGATGGTGTAGCCCTGGGAAACAGCTTCGCCGAATTCGGCGCGGATGGCGTTCAGCAGTTCGGTGTTGGCAACGGCTGGTTTCCAGTCCCAAGTTGGCTTGGCAGCTTCGGCGGCCAGCTCTTTGACAGCCTGGATGACTGCCTGGAATTCGTCGTGGGCAAACAGCACGGCACCCAGCATCTGGTCTTCGGTCAGCTCTTTGGCTTCCGATTCAACCATCAGAACGGCGTCGGAAGTACCGGCGACGACCATGTCCAGGCTGGAGGCAGCCAGTTGCTCGTAGGTCGGGTTCAGCAGGTAGCCGGTGCTCTCGTGGAAGGCAACGCGCGCGGCACCGATAGGGCCTTCGAACGGGATGCCGGAGATGGCCAGGGCAGCCGAGGTACCGATCATCGCAGCGATGTCCGGATCGGTCTTCTTGCTGGTGGAAACGACGGTGCAGACAACCTGCACTTCGTTCATGAAGCCTTCGGGGAACAGCGGACGGATCGGACGGTCGATCAGACGCGAAGTCAGGGTTTCTTTCTCGGAAGGACGGCCTTCACGCTTGAAGAAACCACCAGGGATCTTGCCGGCGGCGTAGGTCTTTTCCTGATAATGCACGGACAGCGGGAAGAAGCCCTTGCTCGGATCGGCGTGCTTGGCGCCAACCACGGTCACCAGCACGGTGACGTCATTATCAACGGTGACCAATACGGCACCGGATGCTTGACGGGCGATACGGCCAGTCTCGAGGGTTACGGTCGACTGACCGAACTGAAATTTCTTGATTACCGGGTTCACGGTTTCCTACCTTATCTTAGTGGCTCTGGGGGAACTGGTTTCTTGCGAATTCTTGGGCAGAACGGGGAATCGGCCCCATTGACCGTCCAGATAAAACTAAAGGTTGGGAGCCTGCCCGGCCGTCGCGGAAAACCGCTCGGGCAAGACAGACTGCCAACCTCATAGATACGCGCGGCGCGCTCGTCAGCCATGGAGCGAAAGCTCTTGGCTGAAGACCGCAGCACGCCGCGCACACCACTGGCCAGGCCGCTATTAGCGACGCAGACCCAGACGACCGATCAGGGCGCTGTAACGAGTGGCGTCTTTACCTTTCAGGTAGTCCAGCAGCTTGCGGCGCTGGTTTACCATGCGGATCAGACCACGACGGGAGTGGTGGTCTTTGCCGTTGGCCTTGAAGTGGCCTTGCAGCTTGTTGATGTTGGCGGTCAGCAGAGCAACCTGAACTTCCGGGCTACCGGTGTCACCAGCAGCTTGCTGGTAGTCGCCAACGATCTGTGCTTTTTCTTCAACGCTGAGTGCCATCTGGCTTTCTCCAAATCAAGGGAAACCGGTAAAGGCTTCCAATAGGCCAGGGACTGCTCCCTGTATTCATAAAAGTGAGGTGTGACCATGCCTATTAACAGCCACCCTCTAATCCATCCGTGCCGGACCTGAGCCCGGCACTGACGGTTTCGGTCATTCCGACCGAATCAGTCGACGCGGCGCGATGCGCCCGTCTTCGCTCACTTCACCGATCCCGATGAAGCGACCGTTGTGATCCTGTACGCGGACCATGCCGAATTTCGGCGCGTCCGGCGAACGTACCGGCTGACCATGCAGCCAGTAAAACGCACTGTGCTCGGAGAACTGCAGCAACGGCCAGTCCAGCAAACCGCTGTCCGAAGGCATCAGGAAGCGATCGATCGCTTCATTGCCGCCATCGGCGTGAACCTGCTCGAGTTCTTCGAGGGTCACGGTCTGGGCCAGTTCGAACGGTCCGGCATGGGTGCGACGCAGTTCGGCGACATAAGCACCACATCCCAACACCTCGCCGATATCTTCGACCAGGGTGCGGATATACGTGCCCTTGGTGCAACCGACCGAGAGACGAACCCGGGTGCCTTCGCACTCCAGCAGTTCCAAGCGGGTAATAGTAACAGAACGTGCTTCACGCTCCACTACTTCACCTGCACGCGCCAGTTTGTACAACGGCTGGCCATCGCGCTTGAGGGCCGAGTACATCGGAGGTATCTGGCTGATTGGACCACGAAATTGTGGCAACACCGCTTCAATGTCGGCGCGACCAACGGTCACATCGCGGGTCTGCAGGACTTCACCCTCGGCATCGCCGGTGGTGGTGGTCTGCCCCAGTTGCATGACCGTCTCGTAGCCCTTGTCGGAATCGAGCAGGTATTGCGAGAACTTGGTTGCCTCGCCGAAGCACAGCGGCAGTACGCCACTAGCGAGCGGATCAAGACTGCCGGTATGTCCGGCCTTTTCAGCATTGAGCAGCCAGCGGACCTTCTGCAACGCGGCGTTGGAGGTGAACCCCAGCGGCTTGTCGAGCAGTATGATGCCACTGACGTTACGACGGATACGTTTGACCTGAGCCACGGATCACTCCTTGCTATCCGGAACGTCGGTGCTCTGGTGCTGACTGTCCTCGGCGACGGCACGCTCGATCAGCGCGGACAGATGGGCGCCGCGGGTGACGCTCTCGTCATAGTGGAAATGCAGTTGCGGCACGCTGCGCAGCTTCATTTCACGGCCGAGCTGCATGCGCAGGAAACCGGAGGCGGAGTTCAGGACTTTCAGACTCTGCTTGATGTCTTCAGCGCTGTCCTGGCCCATGACGGTGATGAACACCTTGGCATGGCCGACATCGCGGCTGACATCGACGGCGGTGATGGTCACCAGGCCGACGCGGGGATCTTTGACTTCACGACGGATCAACTGAGCCAGCTCACGCTGCATTTGATCGCCGATGCGTTGGGTACGGCTATATTCTTTTGCCATGTCTTGCTACCTGTAACTAAAGCGGCAAACGCCCGGCCAGGCATCAGCCGGACCGGGCGTTGCGTTCAGCGACAAGCGTGGCTTCACAGCCACCCGCCCGTCGCTTCCAAGCTCGTGAATCAGAGCGTACGAGCCACCTGGACTTTCTCGAAGACTTCGATCTTGTCGCCGACCTTGACGTCGTTGTAGCTCTTGACGCCGATACCGCATTCCATGCCGGCACGTACTTCGGACGCATCGTCCTTGAAGCGGCGCAGGGATTCCAGCTCGCCTTCGAAGATAACCACGTCTTCGCGCAGTACACGGATCGGGCGGTTACGGTGAACCGTACCTTCCACAACCATGCAACCGGCGATGGCGCCGAACTTCGGCGAACGGAACACGTCGCGCACTTCGGCGATACCCAGGATGTTCTCGCGAACATCGCTGCCGAGCATACCGGTCAGGGCTTTCTTGACGTCTTCAATGATGTCGTAGATCACGTTGTAGTAACGCATATCCAGACCTTCCTGCTCGACGATCTTGCGCGCACCGGCATCGGCACGAACGTTGAAGCCGAACAGTACTGCGTTCGAAGCCAGTGCCAGGTTGGCGTCGCTCTCGGTGATACCACCGACACCGCCACCGATCACGCGCACTTGCACTTCGTCGTTGCCCAGGCCGCCGAGCGAACCTTGCAGAGCCTCGAGAGAACCACGAACGTCGGCCTTGAGCACGATGTTGAGGGTCTTCTTCTCTTCCTGGCCCATGTTCTCGAAGATGTTTTCCAGCTTGCCAGCATGAGCGCGAGCCAGTTTGACTTCGCGGAACTTGCCTTGGCGGAACAGTGCAACTTCGCGGGCTTTCTTCTCGTCAGCCACTACCGACAGCTCGTCGCCAGCGTCCGGGGTACCGTCCAGGCCGAGGATCTCGACCGGGATAGACGGACCGGCTTCTTTGACGGGCTTGCCGTTCTCGTCGAGCATCGCTCGTACACGGCCGTAGTTGGAGCCGCACAGAACCATGTCGCCTTGACGCAGGGTGCCGTCCTGAACCAGAACGGTCGCCACCGGGCCACGGCCCTTGTCCAGGCGAGACTCGACCACGACACCACGACCTGGCGCGGATGGAGTGGCTTTGAGCTCGAGGATCTCGGCTTGCAGCAGAACGGCTTCGAGCAGTTCGTCAACACCGGTACCCATCTTCGCCGAAACCTTGACGAATGGAGTGTCACCACCCCAGTCCTCGGAGGTAACGCCTTCGACGGACAGCTCGTTGCGGATGCGATCGAGGTCAGCGCCCGGCTTGTCGATCTTGTTCACTGCAACAACCAGTGGAACACCAGCAGCCTTGGCGTGCTGAACCGCTTCGCGGGTCTGAGGCATCACACCGTCGTCAGCCGCGACCACCAGGATCACGATGTCGGTCGCCTTGGCACCACGGGCACGCATGGCGGTAAACGCGGCGTGACCAGGGGTGTCGAGGAAGGTGACCATGCCGCGGTCGGTTTCCACGTGGTAGGCACCGATGTGCTGGGTGATACCACCGGCTTCGCCAGCAGCAACCTTGGCACGACGGATGTAGTCGAGCAGCGAGGTCTTACCGTGGTCAACGTGGCCCATTACGGTCACGACCGGCGCACGGGCAAAGGTCTCACCTTCGAACTTCAGCGATTCGGCCAGGGAATCTTCCAGGGCAGTGTCGCTGACCAGGGTGACCTTGTGGCCCAGCTCTTCGGCGACCAGTTGAGCGGTCTCCTGATCGAGCACCTGGTTGATGGTGACCGGAGTGCCCATCTTGAACATGAACTTGACGACTTCAGCGCCTTTGACCGACATCTGCTGTGCAAGGTCGGAAACCGTAATGGTCTCGCCGATGCTTACGTCGCGGATGACCGGACCGGTAGGGCTCTGGAAACCGTGAGCGTTGCGTTTCTTCGGCTTGGACTTGCCACGACCGCCGCGACGGAAACCATCGCTTTCTTCCTCGGTAGTACGTGGAGCGGCGCGAGGAGTAGGAGCTTTCTCTTTCTCCTTGACCTTGACCGATACGCGCGGCGCTTCGTTGCGACGCTCGCCACCGCGACGATCATCGTCACGGGCACGGTCGTTGCGACGGCTTTCATCTTTCTTGCGGTCAGCAGCTGGAGCCGGGGCTGCAGCGGGCTCGACGGCAGCCGAGGCCTCAGCCTGCGCAACCGGAGCGGCTACAGGCGCGGCAGCCGGTGCTGCCGGCGCTTGGCGACGAGTCTCTTCCTCGGTGCGCTGACGCGCTTCGGCTTCGGACTTCTCGCGGACAGCATTTTCGGCAGCGCGGCGCTCTTCCAGCTCACGCTTCTGCTCAGCCTGGACTTCTTCCGGGCTGCGCTGTACGAAAACTTTCTTCTTGCGTACTTCTACGCTGATGCTCTTGCTACCGGCAACACGCAGGGTGCTGGTGGTCTTGCGCTGCAAGGTAATCTTGCGCGGCTCTTCCACCTTTGCCTTATGGCTGCTTTTCAAATGGGTCAGCAGAGCCTGCTTCTCATTGTCGCTCACCAGCTGACTGGCATCGGTGTGCGGCAGACCTGCCTCACGCATCTGCTGCAGCAGGCGCTCTACCGGTGCAGCGACCTCTTGGGCCAATTCTTTCACCGTGACTTGCGTCATGCACTTCTCTCCTCAGGCCAGCCTGCTTACTCGAACCAGTGGGCTCGGGCGGCCATGATCAACTTGCCGGCACGCTCTTCGTCGATGCCGTCGATGTCGAGCAGATCGTCAATCGACTGCTCGGCCAGGTCTTCGCGGGTAACCACGCCGCGCACCGCCAGTTCCGCCGCCAGGTCCTTGTCCATACCCTCAAGAGAGAGCAGGTCTTCGGCCGGATGGGCGTCTGCCAGTTTTTCCTCGGTAGCGATGGCTTTGGTCAACAGACGGTCCTTGGCACGAGCGCGGAGTTCGTTGACGATCTCCTCGTCGAAGCCATCGATGTTGAGCATTTCTTCCAGCGGTACATAGGCAATTTCTTCGAGGCTGGTAAAGCCTTCGTCGACCAGCACCTGGGCCAGTTCTTCGTCGACTTCCAGCTCTTCGATGAAGTTGCGCAGGATGTCGCCGGTTTCCGCTTGCTGCTTGGCCTGGATGTCCGATTCGGTCATCACGTTCAGGGTCCAGCCGGTCAGTTGACTGGCCAGGCGAACGTTCTGACCGCCGCGACCGATCGCCTGCGCCAGGTTGTCAGCGGCAACAGCGATATCCATCGCGTGGGCATCTTCGTCAACGATGATCGCCGCGACTTCAGCCGGCGACATGGCGTTGATGACGAACTGTGCTGGGTTGTCGTCCCAGAGCACAATATCCACGCGCTCACCACCCAGCTCTCCGGAAACCGCTTGAACCCGGGAGCCGCGCATGCCGATGCAGGCGCCTTGTGGGTCAATACGTTTGTCCTTGGAGCGAACGGCGATCTTTGCTCGAGAGCCCGGATCACGCGAAGCAGCCATCACTTCGATCAGGCCCTCGGCGATTTCCGGTACTTCGATGCGGAACAGCTCGATCAGCATCTGTGGCGCGGTACGCGACAGAATCAGTTGCGGACCGCGGTTCTCAGTGCGGATTTCCTTGAGCAGCGCACGAACTCGAACGCCTACCCGGAAAGTCTCGCGAGAGATGATATCTTCACGTGCCAGCAGTGCTTCAGCATTGTTACCCAGATCAACGATGACGTTGTCGCGGGTAACTTTCTTGACCGTGCCGGAGATGATTTCACCTACACGCTCACGATAGGCATCGACCACCTGAGCACGTTCTGCCTCACGAACCTTCTGCACAATGACTTGCTTGGCGGTCTGGGCAGCGATACGGCCGAACTCGATGGATTCGATCTTCTCTTCGATGATCTCGCCAGCGACAGCGCCCGGCTTTTTCGCCTGGGCCTGGTCGACGGCCAGTTCGATCGCAGGATCGTCCAGGTCTTCGTCTTCGACCACAGTCCAGCGGCGGAAGGTTTCGTAGTTACCGGTGTGGCGGTTGATTTCCACACGCAGGTCAACTTCGTCTTCAAAACGTTTTTTAGTTGCGGTGGCCAGAGCCACTTCCAGCGCTTCAAAAATCACGCCGGCCGGTACGCCCTTTTCATTGGATACCGACTCAACAACCAGCAGTACTTCTTTGCTCATCGTACGCCTCGCCTTTCGCAAGCCATTAGGTCCGCTTTTTTGGAGCGGATCCGGCATGTCTCAGTCAAAACTGGGAATAATGTTGGCCTTGTCGATCGAGTCGATCGGCAACAGGAATTCGTGACTGTCCACCTGGACCACGACATCCTGTTCCTCCACACCGCGGAGCAGGCCTTGAAAGTTACGACGACCTTCGAAGGGCGTACGCAGCTTGATCTTCACTTGTTCGCCGGCATGCGAGGCAAACTGTTCAAGTGTGAACAGCGGGCGATCCATGCCAGGAGAGGACACTTCAAGGGTGTATTCGGAGCTGATTGGATCTTCAACATCCAGAACGCCACTGATCTGGCGACTGACGGCTTCGCAATCTTCGACCAGAATGCCGCCCTCTTTGTCGATATAGATACGCAGTACCGAATGTTTGCCTTGAGAAATGAACTCGATTCCCCAGCATTGATAGCCGAGCGCCTCGACCACCGGGGCCAACAAGGCCTGCAACTGTTCTAGCTTGCTCGACACCTGAACCCCCTCGTGCATGCTGTGCAAATAAAAAATGGGCAAGCGCCCATCCATGAAATGCGCCGTTGAACATCGGCGCTGAGAACTGTTCAGCTAACAAAAAGCCCCTTGAAAAGGGGCTCCGCTGAAACTGGTTGCGGGGGCTGGATTTGAACCAACGACCTTCGGGTTATGAGCCCGACGAGCTACCAGACTGCTCCACCCCGCGACAAAGCTGGGGCGAAAGTATACGACCGAACCCCCGGAAGGGTCAATCCAACCTCCACCTACAAGAAAGCCCGCTCAAAGCGGGCTCTCATGCTTCAAATGGTACCGAGAAGGGGACTCGAACCCCTACACCCTATGGGCACAACCACCTCAAGGTTGCGTGTCTACCAATTCCACCACCTCGGCAATACTACTTTGAAACCCGTTACTTCTGCTCTTGAGCGGGAGGAACATCGCCAGTGTTGCCGGCTTCGTTCTTCTGTTGCTCCTGGAGCACCGGTACATCATCTGCTGCCGGTTTGGCTTGCTTAACTTCTAATACCGCTGGATCTGGCAACCCCACTTGAGTCAGCTCATGAGCTTTCTCTTTAGCAAAGTATCCTAACCCAAGAGCAGTTAAGAAGAAAGAGGCAGCTAGTATAGCAGTAAACTTACTCAGGAAGGTAGCAGAACCTTGGCTTCCGAACACAGTATTTGAAGCACCTGCGCCGAAAGATGCACCGGCTTCCGCACCTTTACCCTGTTGCAGCAGAACCAGCACTACCAAACCCAGTGCGCCCAACAGATGAAGAACGACAATAACTGTTTCCAGCATTTTTCAGTTTCCTGCGGCGCGACAAATTGCACCGAATTCGTCTGCGTTCAGGGAAGCCCCACCAATGAGGCCCCCATCAATATCCGGCATGCCGAACAGCTCAGCCGCATTGGCCGCCTTCACGCTGCCGCCGTATAGAAGCCGCGCATTCTGCGCAACTTCTGAATCCTTTACCGCCAACTGCTCGCGAATGGCTTTATGCACATCCTGCGCTTGCTGCGGAGTAGCTGTGAGGCCAGTACCGATGGCCCAAACTGGCTCATAGGCAATAATCGCACTTGCAAAGACCGCAACACACAACGTATCGATGATGCTGTCCAGCTGCTGCCCAACAACTTCAAGCGTCTTGCCTGCTTCGCGCTCTTCGAGGGTTTCCCCTACACAGAACACAACCTTCAATCCACAGGACTGTGCCGCTGCGAACTTCCGAATCAGGGTCGAGTCTTGCTCTTCCAGAATCTGACGCCGCTCGGAGTGACCGATCAACACCCACTCACAACCGACATCAACCAACTGACTCGGAGCCACCTCTCCCGTCAAAGCCCCTTGCTGGGGTTCGACCGCGGAGTCCTGAGCACCTACAGCGATCGACTTGCCTTCAAGCCCGTCGATCACCTGTGTAATGAACAGGCTGGGTGGAAACACCGCGACATCAACACCGCTTGGCAAGGCCTGATTACTCAAGCTTTTGATCAGCTCAGCGACGCTGGCGCGGGTACCGTGCATCTTCCAGTTACCAGCTACCATAGGGCGACGCATGCTGTACCTCGTCGGTCAAAGTGGGCGCAGATGTTACCCAACCCGATCACTACTGGCAAGCGTAAATCAAACGCAAACTTCACTTACCAGTTTTGCCAGTGCCTCGGCATGGCCGCGAACCTGACTTTCGTCGTCACCTTCGACCATTACACGCACGAGAGGCTCTGTTCCGGACTTGCGCAACAACACGCGACCACGCCCGGCCATATCCTCGGTAATACGCTCACACGCTTCTTTCACCGAAGGGTGCTCGAGCGGATCGACCTTGCTTGCCCCGAAGCGGACATTGATCAGCACTTGCGGGCACTTGCGGACAGCCTGGCGAGCTTGCGCAAGGGTCTCTCCACGACGCTTGAGCGCCATCAGCACCTGCAGAGCAGCGATGATCGCGTCTCCAGTCGTGGTGTGGCTACAGCAAACCACATGCCCGGAGTTTTCCCCGCCAATGATCCACTCGCGCGCCAGCAGCTCTGCCATGACGTAACGGTCACCCACCTTCGCTCGCACGAAGGGAATCGACAGGTCCTTCAGCGCAAGCTCCAGCCCCAGGTTGCTCATGAGCGTACCCACCACGCCACCTTGAAGCTTGCCGCGGTCATGGAGGTCACGTGCGATGATGAACAAGAGTTCGTCACCATCAACAATGGCGCCCGTGTGATCAACCATCAGCACGCGGTCACCGTCACCATCGAAGGCGATACCCAGATCGGCATGACCAACCAGCACTGCTGCCTGCAGCGACTCGATATGAGTCGAGCCACAGTTTTCATTGATGTTCAGACCATCCGGCTGCGCAGACAGCACGGTAACTTCGGCACCGAGCTCACGAAACACGCTTGGAGCTACCTTGTAGGTCGCGCCATGAGCACAGTCGATAGCCAGCTTCAGGCCAGAGAAATCGGTGCTGCTCGGCACGCTGCTCTTGCAGAACTCGATATAGCGACCAGCAGCATCGTTGATTCGAGAGACCTTGCCCAACTTGCTCGACTCGACCACTGTCATCGGCTGGTCAAGCAGCTCTTCGATCATCAGTTCGACTTCGTCAGGCAACTTGGTACCTTGCCCGGAGAAAAACTTGATGCCGTTGTCGTCATGCGGATTGTGGGAGGCACTGATGACGATGCCCGCCTCAGCATGGAAGGTCCGCGTCAGGTAGGCGATAGCCGGAGTCGGCATCGGCCCCAACAGCAGCACATCAGCCCCGGCAGCCGAAAGCCCGGCCTCCAGGGCAGACTCGAACATATACCCGGAAATACGGGTGTCCTTGCCTACCAATACACGGCAGTGCCCCTGCTTGCGGAAGGCCATACCCGCCGCCCAACCCAGCTTGAGCATGAAATCAGGGGTAATAGGGAACTCACCAACACGACCGCGAATGCCGTCGGTACCAAAATATTTTCTGCTCATAAATGCTCCGTCACTCTTATTCGGCGGCTTGTACCGCAGCGATCATCCGTACGATGTCGACGGTTTCAGCAACATCGTGAACACGAAGGATCTTCGCTCCTTTGGTGATCGCCAATGCGGCCAGCGCCAAGCTGCCATATAGCCGTCCATCCACAGCCCGACCAAGGGTCAGGCCGATCATACTCTTGCGCGAGACGCCCACCAGCAAAGGGCGCCCCAAGCGCTGCAGACTGTCCATATGCTTGAACAGGCTGAGATTATGCTCCAGTGTTTTGGCAAAGCCGAAACCTGGGTCAAGAATTATGCGTTCTGCCTCGATTCCAACAGAACTGCAGGCAGCCATCCGCTCTTCAAGATACGTAGCAACCTCGGCAGTCACGTCGCCGTAGCTTGGGGCATCCTGCATGTTTCCAGGCTCACCACGCATATGCATGAGGCACACAGGCAAACCGGTAGCTGCAGCAGCATCCAACGCTCCGTCACGACTGAGCGAGCGGACGTCATTGATCAGCCCTGCCCCGAGGCGCGCCGACTCACGAATAACCGACGGCGTCGAAGTGTCCACCGAGATGACCACATCCAGCTCACGATTCAGAGCCTCGACAATAGGCGCAACGCGCTCAAGCTCCTCAAGAGCAGTGACAACGCGCGCCCCTGGCCGGGTTGACTCCCCCCCCACATCGATCAACGTAGCGCCGGCAGCCACCATTTCCTCGGCATGGCGCAGCGCCGCGTCGCGCTGAGTGAAGCGGCCGCCGTCTGAAAAGGAATCCGGAGTGATATTGAGAATACCCATTACATGGGTATGCGAAAGGTCAAGAACCCGGTTGCCGCAAGGCAACCGGGTTGGGTACTGCTGTGAAGTCATGTCAGCCCTTAGTGTTGCGCTGCCGGCCCACCAATCGGGGACTCTGGACGATCACCCTGGGAAGCCGTCGTTCCAGATGTACCCGAGTCACCATCCCAGTCACGCGGTTCGCGCGGCGGGCGGCCAGCCATGATGTCTTCGATCTGGTCGGCATCAATGGTTTCGTACTTCATGAGTGCGTCGGCCATTGCGTCGAGCTTGTCACGGTTGTCGGTGAGGATCTGCTTGGCCGTGGCATAACACTGGTCAATGATGCTGCGAACCTCGGAATCGATCAGCTTCGCAGTCTCGCCGGAAACACTGGCGTGTCCAGAACTGGAGCCGCGCCCCAGGAACACTTCGCCCTCTTCCTCAGCGTACATGAGCGGACCAAGCTTCTCCGACAGCCCCCACTTGGTAACCATGTTACGAGCAATCTGACTGGCCCGCATGATGTCGTTGGAAGCGCCTGTGGTCACACCATCAAAGCCAAGGGTCATTTCCTCAGCGATACGACCGCCATACAGCGAACAGATCTGACTGATCAGCGCACGTTTGGAGAGGCTGTAGCGATCTTCTTCCGGCAGGAACATGGTCACACCCAACGCACGACCGCGAGGGATGATGGATACCTTGTAAACCGGATCGTGTTCCGGAACGACGCGACCAACGATCGCGTGACCCGCTTCGTGGTAAGCGGTGTTCTGCTTCTCTTTTTCCGACATGACCATGGTTTTGCGCTCAGCGCCCATCATGATCTTGTCTTTGGCCAGCTCGAACTCTTTCATCTCGACAACGCGCTTGCCGCCACGCGCCGCGAAAAGTGAAGCCTCGTTGACCAGGTTGGCCAGGTCAGCACCCGAGAAACCAGGAGTACCGCGAGCAATGACTGCAGGATTGACGTTCTCGCCAATCGGCACCTTGCGCATGTGAACCTTGAGGATCTGCTCACGACCACGAATGTCTGGCAAACCAACCACCACCTGGCGGTCGAAACGGCCGGGACGCAGCAAGGCAGGGTCAAGCACGTCTGGACGGTTGGTAGCTGCGATCACGATGATGCCATCGTTCATCTCGAAGCCATCCATCTCCACCAGCAACTGGTTAAGGGTCTGTTCACGCTCGTCGTGACCGCCACCCATGCCAGCACCACGATGGCGACCTACGGCATCGATTTCGTCGATGAAGATGATGCACGGCGCATGCTTCTTGGCCTGCTCGAACATGTCACGTACGCGACTGGCACCCACACCCACGAACATTTCGACGAAGTCGGAACCGGAAATGGTGAAGAACGGAACCTTCGCCTCACCAGCGATGGCCTTGGCCAGCAATGTCTTACCGGTACCAGGAGGACCAACCATCAAGACGCCGCGAGGAATACGACCGCCCAGGCGCTGGAACTTGCCCGGATCACGCAGAAACTCGACGAGCTCGCCGACCTCTTCCTTCGCTTCATCACAACCCGCCACGTCGGCCAGTGTGGTTTTGACCTGATCCTCGGACAGCAGTCGCGCCTTGCTCTTGCCAAAGCTCATCGGGCCGCCTTTACCACCGGCGCCACCTTGCATCTGCCGCATGAAGAACATGAAGACCGCAATGATCACGAGGATCGGGAAGCTGGCTACCAGTAGCTGCGTCCAGATGCTTTGCTGCTCTGGCTGCTTGCCTTCGACCACAACATGGTTGTCGACCAGGTCGCCGATCAGACCGTTGTCCTGAATGGCCGGACGGATGGTCTTGAAGGTGTCACCGTCAGTACGTTTACCAGTAATGACGTAGCCGTCGACCGCAACGCGCTCGACCTTGCCATCCTTGACTTGCTGGATGAAGTCGGAATAGTTGAGGGTTTGCGGCTCATTCGGGCTGGAGAAGTTGTTCATCACTGTCACCAGGACAGCCGCGATGATCAACCACAGGATCAAATTCTTTGCCATATCGTTCAATTAGCTACCCTCTGAAGCAGGTTTAGGCGCAACCGTGCCTCGCATGATAATCACCGGCGTAACTTACTACATTACCTACAACAGCAGTTGGCGCCGTCTGTAACCCTTTGTGAATCTAGACTACACGATGTTCATCCATATCAGACACACGGACTGATTGGAAAAAACTATCACTGCCTCAAGAAGCCGCCGGTGATGCTTTTATTCCCCGCGATACCCTCTCGCCAGCAGGTACTGCTCTCGTGAGCGATCACGCGAAGAATCGGGCTTCAGCATCTGCACCTTGTCGAACTTCTTGCGAGTCTCCTTGAGGTAAACATCAAAGCCTTCCCCCTGGAAAATCTTGATCAGGAAATCACCACCAGGCTTGAGCACGCGAGTAGCCAGATCAATGGCTAGCTCACAGAGAAACATTGCCTTGGGGATATCGACGGCTGGCGTACCACTCATATTGGGGGCCATATCGGAAATCACAAGGTCCACATGCGAATTACCGACGGCCTCAAGAATTTGCGCCAGGACGTCATCCTGCGTGAAGTCGCCCTGAATGAAGGTGACATCAGGGATGCTGTCCATCTCCAGGATGTCCGACGCGATCAGACGCCCCTGACCGCCGATCAGACGACTGGTCACCTGCGACCAGCCACCCGGCGCGGCGCCCAGGTCAACTACGCTCATGCCTGGGCGGATGATTTTGTACTTTTCCTGAATTTCCAGCAGTTTGTAGCTCGCACGCGAGCGATAACCATCCTTTTGCGCCATTTTGACGTAAGGATCGTTGAAATGTTCTTTCAGCCAGCCAAGGCTTGTCTTGGAACGCGCCACTGGGCACCTCGATGATTAGGGTCGTGATTAACTGGGCGGATCCACGGGCCCTCGGGTAAAATGGCCGCCATTTTTACAGAATCAGACAAAGGGTCAGATTATGCCGCTCAATAACGAGCAGAAGAAACAGTACAAATCCATTGGCCACGATCTGAAACCAGTTCTGATTGTGGCAGGCAATGGACTGACTGAGGGCGTTCTCGCCGAACTGGACCGCGCCCTGGCCGATCACGAACTGATCAAGGTCGAGATCCGCTCGGAAGACCGCGAAGAGCGTGCCGCAGCAATCGCTGCACTGTGCAAGGCTGGCCGTGCCGAACTGGTGCAGACCATCGGGAAGAAGGCACTGATCTATCGCCGCAACCCACAGCCAAACAAGCAACTGTCGAACATTCACCGCTACAAGTGATGTTCGCTCCGATCAGTGGCGCGCTTTGCGCGCCCTGCCCGGCACCGGTTGCAGCACCAGCAACAGACCGGTAAGGCCCAGCACCAGGTAACAGAACAACTGCCAGCGCAGTTGCCCCGCGAACACCGTGCTCAATACGAAGTAGACAGCACACGCCAGCACCGCCATAAGCAGCAACTGCCCACGCGCATCCCGCCATAGACTGGTCATGCCCTCGGCCCGGACCAGCACCAACACCTGCACGCCGCTACCGACAGCCGCGAAAGCCACCAGCAATGACGCCACCACACGACTGACATCTTCGACCAGAAACGGCGCGAGGCCGACCTGATTCAGTGCGGGCAACAACCCCAGATGAAGGATCCACAGGCCACCGACCCAGAGTACCTGGGCCAGTTGCCAGATCACGGCCGTGGCAGCGAAGCCACGGGGCCGGTCAGATGTGTTTGACTTCGACAATCTCGTACTCGAGCACGCCGCTAGGTGTCTTGACGACCACCACGTCACCTTCTTCCTTGCCGATGATGGCACGGGCAATCGGCGCACCCGCCGAAAGCTTGCCCTTCTTGATGTCGGCTTCGTCCTCACCAACGATCTGGTAAGTCACCTGATCGCCAGTCTCGGCATTTTCCAGCAACACAGTAGTGCCGAAAATGACCTTGCCAGTGTGGGCAATGGTGGTCACGTCGATCACGACCGAGTTCTGCAAACGGCCTTCAATATCACGGATACGCGCCTCGACCATGCCTTGCTCCTCGCGGGCGGCATGGTATTCAGCGTTTTCCTTGAGGTCACCCAGTTCGCGCGCTTCGCCAATCGCCTGACTCAGGCGCGGGCGCTCGGTCTTGCTCAGGAACAGGTGCTCTTCTTCCAGGGCGCGAGCGCCCTGGACGGTCATCGGGTATTTGGTAATGCTCATGCTTTAAGTCCTGCATGCAGATCCTGCAAGCGGCGAACGGTCTTTTCCGGACCGAATTTCAGCGCTTCACAGATAGCTTCACCGGCCGCAATGGTAGTGGTGCAGTAAATCTTGTGCTGCAACGCATTGCGGCGAATCGAGTAGGAGTCGGCAATCGACTGACGACCTTCCGTGGTATTGATGATCAGCGACACTTCGTCGTTCTTGATCATGTCGACCACGTGCGGACGACCTTCGGTCACCTTGTTCACGCGACGCACTTTCAGGCCAGCCGCTTCGATGATCTTGGCGGTACCGGCGGTAGCAACCACTTCAAAGCCCAGAGCGATCAGGTCACGGGCAACGCCAGCCACTTGTGGCTTGTCGTCGTCACGTACGCTGATGAACGCAGTACCGCCGGTCGGCAGCACTTCGCTGGCGCCCATCTGCGCTTTGGCGAAGGCTTCACCGAAGCTGTCGCCGACGCCCATCACTTCACCAGTGGATTTCATCTCAGGGCCGAGGATCGGGTCAACACCCGGGAACTTGGCGAATGGGAACACCGCTTCCTTGACGCTGTAGAAGTTCGGAATGATTTCCTTGGTGAAGCCCAGCTCTTTCAGCGATTTGCCAGCCATGACGCGCGCGGCGATCATCGCCAGCGAAGTGCCGATGCACTTCGACACGAATGGCACGGTACGGGAAGCGCGCGGGTTGACCTCGATCACGTAGATCTTGTCGCCCTGCAACGCCAGCTGGACGTTCATCAGACCAACAACGCCAAGCTCCAGAGCCATCTTCTTGACCTGTTCGCGGACTTCATCCTGAACATGGGCTGGCAGCGAGTATGGCGGCAGCGAGCACGCGGAGTCACCGGAGTGAACGCCGGCCTGCTCGATGTGCTGCATGATTGCGCCGATAACCACGTCGGTGCCGTCGCACACCGCATCCACGTCCATCTCGATGGCGCAGTTGAGGAAGTGGTCGAGCAAGACCGGGCTGTCGTTCGAAACCTGTACCGCTTCGCGCAGGTAGCGCTTGAGCTCGTCCAGTTCGTAGACGATTTCCATGGCACGACCGCCCAGTACGTAGGACGGGCGAACTACCAGCGGATAACCGATAACGCCGGCGGCACGAATGGCTTCGTCTTCGCTACGCACGGTGGCGTTTGGCGGCTGCAGCAGGTTCAGGCGCTGAACCATCTGCTGGAAGCGCTCACGGTCTTCCGCCCGGTCAATGGCATCAGGGCTGGTACCGATGATTGGCACACCGGCCTCTTCCAGCGCGCGAGCCAGTTTCAGCGGAGTCTGACCACCGTAGTGGACGATCACGCCTTTCGGCTTCTCGACGCGAACCACTTCCAGCACGTCTTCCAGCGTCAGCGGCTCGAAGTACAGGCGATCAGAGGTGTCGTAGTCGGTGGAGACGGTTTCCGGGTTGCAGTTGACCATGATGGTCTCGTAACCGTCTTCACGCAGGGCCAGTGCCGCGTGTACGCAGCAGTAGTCGAACTCGATGCCCTGGCCGATACGGTTTGGACCGCCGCCCAGGATCATGATCTTGTCGCGAGTCGACGGGTTGGCCTCGCATTCTTCCTCATAGGTCGAGTACAGGTAGGCGGTGTCGGTCGCGAACTCGGCGGCGCAGGTGTCGACGCGCTTGTAGACCGGGAACACTTCCAGCTTGTGCCGATGACGACGCAGATTCTTGTCGGTGATGCCCAGCAGCTTGGCCAGACGCTGGTCGGAGAAGCCCTTGCGCTTCAGGCGCAGCATCAGGTCCTTGTCGATGGTCGACAGACCGAGGGTCTTGACCTTCTCTTCGTCCTTGATCAGGTCTTCAATCTGGATCAGGAACCAGTGGTCGATGCTGGTCAGGGCGAAGATTTCGTCGCGGGTCATGCCGGCGCGGAAAGCGTCGGCCACGTACCAGATACGCTCGGCGCCCGGCACGGTCAGTTCACGCTTGAGGATGCTCGAGGCTTCCGGGCTGGCCAGGTCGACTTTAGGGTCGAGGCCGCAGACGCCAACTTCCAGACCGCGCAGGGCTTTCTGCAGGGATTCCTGGAAGGTACGGCCGATGGCCATGACTTCACCCACGGATTTCATCTGGGTGGTCAGGCGGGCGTCGGCTTTCGGGAATTTCTCGAATGCAAAGCGCGGCAGCTTGGTAACGACGTAGTCGATCGACGGCTCGAAGGACGCCGGGGTACGGCCGCCAGTGATGTCGTTCTGCAGTTCGTCGAGGGTGTAGCCGACCGCCAGCTTGGCCGCGATCTTGGCGATCGGGAAACCGGTCGCTTTCGAAGCCAGGGCGGAAGAACGCGATACGCGCGGGTTCATCTCGATCACGACCATGCGGCCGGTGTCCGGGCAGATGCCGAACTGAACGTTGGAACCACCGGTCTCGACGCCGATTTCACGCAGCACCGCCAAGGAGGCGTTGCGCATGATCTGGTATTCCTTGTCGGTCAGGGTCTGAGCCGGTGCGACGGTGATCGAGTCGCCGGTGTGCACACCCATCGGATCGAAGTTCTCGATGGAGCAGACGATGATGCAGTTGTCCTTTTTGTCGCGGACCACTTCCATCTCGTACTCTTTCCAGCCGATCAGCGATTCGTCGATCAGCAGTTCCTTGGTCGGCGACAAGTCCAGACCACGGGCGCAGATTTCTTCGAATTCTTCACGGTTGTAGGCGATGCCGCCGCCGGTGCCGCCCATGGTGAAGGACGGACGAATGATGCAAGGGAAGCCCAGCTTGTCGAGGACTGCATTGGCCTCGTCCATGGTGTGAGCGATACCGGAGCGCGGGCAATCCAGGCCGATCGACTTCATGGCCTTGTCGAAGCGCGAGCGGTCTTCGGCTTTGTCGATGGTGTCGGCATTGGCGCCGATCATCTCCACGCCGAATTTTTCCAGGACGCCTTCGCGCTCCAGGTCCAGGGCGCAGTTCAGAGCGGTCTGGCCACCCATGGTTGGCAGCAGCGCATCCGGACGCTCTGCCTCGATGATCTTGGCAACCGTCTGCCACTTGATCGGTTCAATGTAGGTGGCATCGGCCATGGCCGGGTCGGTCATGATGGTGGCCGGGTTGGAGTTCACCAGGATGACGCGATAGCCTTCCTCGCGCAGGGCTTTGCAAGCCTGGGCGCCGGAGTAGTCGAATTCGCAGGCCTGGCCGATCACGATCGGGCCAGCGCCGAGAATCAGGATGCTTTTAATGTCTGTACGTTTTGGCATGGTTGTCACTCAAATCCGCAGGTCAGTCGGCAAGCCGTCTTGAACAATCTTGGTCAGGCGCGCCCGAACCAGGCCGAAGCCGGTTCAGGGCCTTCTCGCAGGGATGCTTAGCGGCGCTTGGCCATGGCATCGATGAAGCGATCGAACAGTGGAGCGACGTCGGTCGGGCCAGGGCTCGCTTCAGGGTGGCCCTGGAAGCTGAACGCGCTCTTGTCGGTACGCTCGATACCTTGCAGGGTACCGTCGAACAGCGACTTGTGGATCGCACGAACGTTGGCCGGCAGCGTGGCCTCGTCGACCGCGAAACCGTGGTTCTGGCTGGTGATCATTACAACGCCGGTATCCAGGTCCTGGACCGGGTGGTTGGCACCGTGGTGGCCGTGACCCATCTTGACGGTCTTGGCGCCGGAGGCCAGGGCCAGCAGTTGGTGACCAAGGCAAATACCGAACACCGGAATCTCGGTCTCGAGGATTTCCTTGATGGCCTGGATAGCGTAGTCGCAAGGCTCTGGGTCGCCAGGGCCGTTGGACAGGAACACGCCATCAGGCTTGAGCGCCAGCACTTCGCTGGCCGGGGTTTGCGCCGGCACCACGGTCAGGCGGCAGCCGCGAGCAACCAGCATGCGCAGGATGTTCAGTTTGACGCCGTAGTCGTAGGCGACGACGTGATACGGCAGATCGGCAGCTTCGATGGTCGGGTGGCTGTCGCTTTTCAGCTCCCAGACACTGGAACGCCATTCGTAGGAAGTCTGGGTGCTGACCACTTTGGCCAGGTCCATGCCCTTCAGCCCCGGGAAGCCGCGAGCGGCGGCAATGGCGGCTTCTTCGCTGATGTTGTCACCCGCCAGGATGCAGCCATTCTGCGCGCCCTTTTCACGCAGGATGCGAGTCAGGCGGCGAGTGTCGATACCGGCGATCGCCACGACATTGTTGGCCTTGAGGTAGTCGCTCAGGGACAGCGTGTTACGCCAGTTGCTGGCAATCAGCGGCAGATCGCGGATAACCAGGCCGGCCGACCATACGCGGTCAGACTCGGCATCTTCCGGAGTGGTGCCGGTGTTGCCGATGTGTGGGTAAGTCAGGGTAACGATCTGTTGCGAGTACGAAGGGTCAGTCAGGATTTCCTGATAGCCGGTCATTGCGGTGTTGAACACCACCTCGCCAACGGTCTGACCGTCGGCTCCAATGGCTTCACCGCGAAAAATGCTGCCATCGGCAAGGGCGAGTATGGCTGGCTTAGTCAAGAAGACCTCCGTAAATAGCCTGAAGGGGCGATCGCAGGTTGCAAAAAAGCGGAATGACGTATAGACACGTCACCCCGCTTTCTTCGTCGAATTATCTGCGCGCTTTTAGTGGACACACTAAAGCTGTAGCTTACAGAAATGTGCTTTTTTGGTCTACCACTGATGTGCCTGAAAGGCTCAGGAATGCGACAAGTCGCATCACAAGGGCTGCGAAAACGAGCTGACCGTCACTGACCAGCCCGTTTCCGAGAGAGATGAGGCGATAAATCAATGCAGGTCGAGCACATCCTGCATGTCGTACAGACCTGGCTCACGGCCATCGAGCCAGAGCGCAGCACGCACCGCACCCTTGGCGAAGGTCATGCGACTGGATGCCTTGTGAGTGATCTCGACACGCTCGCCTTCTGCGGCAAACAGCACCGTGTGATCACCCACTACATCACCGGCACGCACAGTGGCGAAACCGATGGTCTGGCGATCACGGGCGCCGGTCTGGCCTTCACGGCCGTAGACAGCCACTTCCTGCAGATTGCGACCCAGCGCCTGGGCAACGACTTCACCCATGCGCAGCGCGGTACCGGACGGCGCATCGACCTTGTGGCGGTGGTGAGCTTCGAGAATCTCGATATCCACCTCATCACCCAGCACACGAGCAGCGGTGTCGAGCAGCTTCAGACACAGATTGACGCCGATGCTGAAGTTGGCGGCAAAGACGATCGGAATCTCTTTGCCCGCCTCGGCCAGCAGTTGCTTTTCCTCGACACTGAAACCGGTGGTGCCAATAACCATGGCCTTACCCGCCTTGCGGCAGAAAGCCAGGTTCTTCAGCGTGACCGAAGGGTGAGTGAAGTCGATAAGCACATCGAACTCATCCACGACTCGCGCGAGGTCGCCGGAAAGCGGCACACCAATGCGCCCCAGCGCAGCCAGCTCACCAGCATCAGCACCCACCAGCGTGCTGTCGGGACGATCAACCGCCGCCGTGAGGCCAGCACCCTGAGTCTGCTGAATCGCCTCGATCAGGGTTTTGCCCATGCGCCCTGCCGCGCCCACTACCGCTATACGTCGCATGCCTTTTCCTTTTTACAGATCGCCGAAGAAGCGCTTTACACCCTCGAACCAGCCATTGGCCTTGGGAGAATGGGAACTATCGCCTTCCAGTGAAGCACGCAGTTCTTCGAGAAGCTCACGCTGACGGCGACTGAGATTAACCGGAGTTTCTACAGCCACCCGACACACCAGGTCACCGGCACCGCCGCCGCGCACCGGAGCGACACCCTTACCGCGCAGACGGAACTGCTTGCCGGTCTGGGTCCCTTCCGGGATCTTCAGCTTGACCCGACCATCGAGGGTCGGCACTTCCAGCTCGCCACCCAGCGCAGCATCGGTGTAGCTGATTGGCACTTCGCAATACAGATGCTTGCCGTCGCGTCGGAAGATCGGGTGCTCACGCACATTGATCACGACATACAGGTCACCGGTCGGACCACCCTGAGTACCCGCCTCGCCCTCGCCGGAAAGACGAATGCGGTCGCCGGTATCGACGCCAGCCGGCACCTTGACCGACAGCGTCTTGTACTCTTCGATGCGACCTTCGCCGTGGCAGGAGTCGCACGGGTCGGTGATGATCTTGCCTTGGCCCTGGCAGCGCGGACAGGTCTGCTGCACAGAGAAGAAGCCTTGCTGCATGCGCACCTGACCAATGCCACCGCAGGTCGGGCAGGTCGCCGGCGAAGAACCTTTCTTCGCACCGGAACCATCACAAGGATTGCAATTGACCAGCGTCGGTACACGGATATTGACCGTGGTACCGCGCACCGCTTCTTCAAGGTTCAGTTCCAGCGTGTAACGCAGGTCGCTTCCACGCTGGGCGCCACCACGAGAGCCGCCGCGGCCACCGCCAAAGAAATCACTGAAGACATCGCCAAAGATGTCGGAGAAGTTGGCGCCACCGAAGCCCGCACCGCCGCCACCCATGCTTGGGTCGACACCGGCATGGCCATACTGGTCGTAGGCCGCGCGCTTGCTGGCATCGGACAGGACTTCGTATGCCTCGTTGGCTTCCTTGAATTTCTCTTCCGACTCTTTGTCGTCGGGATTACGGTCCGGGTGATGCTTCATCGCCAGGCGGCGATAGGCCTTTTTCAGATCGGCCTCGCTTGCGCCTCGCTCGACTCCCAGAACCTCGTAATAGTCACGCTTCGCCATGGTTCTATGCACTCTTGAGGACGTTCGGCAAACCTCTGCGCGTTGAGCGCTGTGCCGACAGCACCGGCATGTGAACCAGTGCTGTAAAAATTCGGGTATTCCAGACACGCCAACGCGGGAGCAAGCCCCCGCGCGGCGATATCCTACCAGTCAACGTCAAACATCAGTCAACCGGCCGACAACAAGCAGCAATTACTTGTTGTCTTTGACTTCTTCGAACTCCGCGTCGACGACGTCGTCGTGCTTGGCTTCGTCAGCCTGCTGTGCCTGAGCACCCGCTTCCGGCTTCTCGGCCTGCTCGGCGTACATCTTCTGAGCAACCGGAGCGGAGACTTTCGACAGCTCTTCGACCTTGGCATCGATAGCAGCCTTGTCGTCGCCTTTGACAGCAGCTTCCAGAGCAACAACAGCGGCTTCGATCGCCGACTTCTCGTCAGCAGTCACCTTGTCACCGGCGTCAGCGACCATCTTGCGAGTCGAGTGAACCAGCGCGTCACCCTGGTTACGGGCTACTGCCAGCTCTTCGAACTTGCGGTCTTCCTCGGCGTTGACTTCAGCGTCGCGGACCATCTGCTGGATTTCTTCCTCGGACAGACCGGAGTTGGCCTTGATCACGATGGACTGTTGCTTGCCGGTGGCCTTGTCTTTCGCGCCGACGTGCAGGATGCCGTTGGCGTCGATGTCGAAGGTCACTTCGATTTGTGGCACGCCACGTGGAGCAGGTGGAATCTCGGCCAGGTCGAACTTGCCCAGGGACTTGTTCTGTGCAGCCTGTTTACGCTCACCCTGCAGCACGTGAATGGTCACGGCGCCCTGGTTGTCATCGGCAGTCGAGAACACCTGCGACTTTTTGGTCGGGATGGTGGTGTTTTTCTCGATCAGCGCGGTCATCACGCCACCCATGGTTTCGATACCCAGGGTCAGCGGGCTGACGTCCAGCAGCAGCACGTCTTTCACGTCACCTGCCAGAACCGCACCCTGGATGGCAGCACCCATGGCAACAGCTTCGTCCGGGTTGACGTCTTTACGCGCTTCCTTGCCGAAGAAATCAGCAACGGTTTTCTGCACCAGCGGCATACGAGTCTGGCCACCGACCAGGATCACGTCGTCGATCTTGCTGACGTCGATACCGGCATCTTTCAGAGCGATGCGGCAAGGCTCGATGGTGCGCTGAACCAGGTCTTCGACCAGCGACTCCAGCTTGGCACGGGAGATCTTCACGTTCAGGTGCTTCGGACCGGTCGCATCAGCAGTGATGTACGGCAGGTTGACGTCGGTCTGCTGGCTCGAGGACAGCTCGATCTTGGCTTTTTCAGCAGCTTCTTTCAGACGCTGCATCGCCAGCGGGTCACCTTTCAGGTTCATGCCGCTTTCTTTCTTGAACTCGTCGACGAGGTAGTCGATCAGGCGAATGTCGAAGTCTTCACCACCGAGGAACGTGTCACCGTTGGTTGCCAGTACTTCGAACTGGTGTTCGCCGTCGACTTCAGCGATCTCGATCACCGACACGTCGAAGGTACCGCCACCCAGGTCATAAACGATGACGGTGTGGTCGCCGCGAGCCTTGTCCATACCGTAGGCCAGAGCGGCCGCAGTGGGTTCGTTGATGATCCGTTTTACGTCCAGACCAGCAATGCGACCAGCGTCTTTGGTAGCCTGGCGCTGGCTGTCGTTGAAGTACGCAGGAACAGTGATGACCGCTTCGGTCACTGCTTCGCCGAGGTAGTCTTCGGCGGTTTTCTTCATCTTTTTCAGGACTTCGGCGCTGATTTGCGGCGGAGCCATTTTCTGACCATTCACTTCGACCCAGGCGTCGCTGTTGTCGGCCTTGACGATCTTGTACGGAACCATCTGGATGTCTTTCTGCACGACTTCTTCATCGAAGCGACGGCCGATCAGACGTTTTACCGCGTACAGGGTGTTGTGCGGGTTGGTCACCGCCTGGCGCTTGGCCGACTGGCCAACCAGGATTTCGCCATCGTTGGCGTAAGCGATGATCGACGGCGTGGTGCGAGCGCCTTCGGCGTTCTCGATCACCTTGACGTTGCCGTTTTCCAGAATGGAGACGCAGGAGTTGGTAGTCCCCAGGTCGATACCGATAATTTTGCCCATTTTAACTCTCCCGAAACTTTGGATTTGGTTGCCGCAGTGGTGTTGGCCAACTGCGGTAGCACTTAAACGCTTGACACCTAGATGGGGGTCGCCAGGTTAATTTCAAGCCTTCTCGTCGATAGAAGGCGAAACTGGCGCTGGAGCCTTGCTGACCACGACCATGGCCGGGCGCAGCAGGCGACCATTGAGCTGATAGCCCTTCTGGAAGACCTTGAGCACGGTGTTCGGCTCGACCTCGGCACTTTCCTGCAGGGCCATTGCCTGGTGATGCTCGGCATTGAACGGCTCGCCGTGCGGATCAATGGCTTCGAGGTTGAAGCGCTTGAGGGTGTCCTGGAACATCTTCAGGGTCAGCTCGATGCCTTCGCGCATCGGACGAATGCTTTCGTCATCCGGGTTGGACAGCTCAAGGCCACGCTCCAGGCTGTCGATCACCGGCAGCAGGTCGCCAGCGAACTTCTCCAGAGCAAATTTGTGCGCCTTTTCCACGTCCTGTTCGGCGCGGCGGCGAATATTCTGCAGATCGGCCGCGGTACGCAGGGCCTGATCCTGGGCCGCCGCCAGTTGCTCTTCGAGCACCTGTACGCGCGCAGCCAGCTCGTTGGCGCCCGCGTCGGCGGATTTGTCGGCGTTCAGATTCTGTTCGTCCAGCATCTGTTCATCAGCCATGAAATCTCTCCTCTCATTTCGTCAGCGAGCTCGACTCGCGTATCTGCCGGCCTATATGGGGTCGCAAAAAGCAGCTTCAAGGGTGATTGAACATCAATGTGGCGACGACATAACTGTCCGCGATCAAAACGCGGCCTCGGCGACGGAATCGGACTAAGCGCGGGCATTGTCAGGGAATTTGAAAACACTGTATAAATAACCAGACATTTTTCTGGGAGCCGCCCGAATGCTGGTGCACCTGTCCATCCACAATTACGCCATCGTCGAACACCTCGATCTCGAACTCGCCCGAGGCATGAGCGTCATCACCGGCGAAACCGGTGCTGGCAAATCGATCATGCTCGACGCGCTCGGCCTGACGCTGGGTGATCGTGCCGACAGCGGCGTGGTGCGCCCCGGCGCGGACAAGGCCGACATCCTCGCGACCTTCGACCTGATCGACATTCCTGAAGCACGCACCTGGCTGGCCGAACGCGACCTCGACAACGACGGCCCATGCATTCTGCGCCGGGTCATCACCGCCGAGGGCCGTAGCCGCGGCTACATCAACGGCACGCCCTGCCCGCTGGGCGACCTCAAGGCGGTCGGCGAATTGCTGATCGACATCCACAGCCAGCACGAACACCAGTCGCTGCTGAAAACCGACACCCACCGTCGCCTGCTCGATGAATACGCCGGCGCCACCGATCTTGCCCGCCAGGTGCAGATGGCAGCCCAGCGCTGGCGCCAGACGCGCGTGGAGCTGGACCGACTGTGCAATTCCGGTGACGAGCAGCGCGCGCAACACCAGTTGCTCAGCTATCAACTGGAAGAGCTGGACAATCTCGGCCTCGGCGAAAACGAACTGGAGCAACTGGAACAGGAACACAAGAACCTGACCAATGCCGAGGCGCTGTTCGGCATCTGCCGCCAAGTGATCGACCACTGCAGCGAAAATGATTCGGGCAACGTGCTCAGCGCACTGACTGTCAGCCTCAACCGCCTGACTGCGATAAACAACGCACCGCACGCCCTGGGCGAGGCTGCCAACCTGATTGCCAGCGCACAGATCCAGGTCGAGGAAGCGGTGGGCGAGCTCAACCGCTTCCTCGACAACTTCGATGCTGACCCGGCGCGCCTGCAGCAGCTGGAAGAACGCCTGGATACGCTCTACACCCTGGCGCGCAAGCATCGCGTGCACCCCAGTGAATTAATCAGCCTGCAACAACGCCTGGGCGAAGAGCTGGAAAGCCTCAATGCCAACGACGAATCCATCGAGCGGCTGGAGGAAGAACTGAAGGCGTATGCCCGTCATTACCACGAGAAGGCCAGCGAGCTCAGCGGACTGCGTCGGAGTGCGGCCAATCAGCTTGCAGCTGCGGTAGAAGTTGAAATTCAGCGCCTGGGAATGCCCGGAGGACGCTTCTGTATCGAGCTACGCGCTGGCAACAGCGATGACCTGCACCCACATGGCCTGGAACAGGTGGAGTTGCTGGTCAGCGCCAACCCTGGTCAACCACTCAAGGGCCTGGCAAAGGTGGCGTCAGGGGGCGAGCTGTCACGCATCAGCCTGGCCATCCAGGTGATCACCGCACAGACCTCACGCATCCCGACACTGGTATTCGACGAAGTGGATGTGGGGATCGGCGGCCCTACCGCAGAAATCGTCGGGCAATTGCTGCGCCGACTGGGCGAGCGCGGCCAGGTACTGACCGTCACTCACCTGCCGCAGGTTGCCGCGCAAGGCCATCACCACCTGTTCGTGCATAAAGTCCGCAACAGCGATGCCACCCACACCGCGGTCGCCAGCCTGGGCAAGCGCGAACGCGTCGAGGAAGTCGCACGGATGCTCGGCGGCATCGATCTGACCAAGGAATCTCTTGCCCATGCCAAGAAGATGGTCGTGACCAGCAAAGCCTGACCCCGGAAAGCACGAAGGCGACCCTGAGGTCGCCTTCGAAGCTTTTGCCGCAAGCGCTAGCGCTTACTTCTTCTTGCGTACGTACAGCACCAGATTGTGATCAACCAGCTCGTAACCATGCTGGGCAACAATTTCTTTCTGACGCTTCTCGATTTCGGGATCGAAGAACTCGATCACCTCACCGGATTCCACGTTGACCATATGGTCGTGGTGGCCGCCGTCGGCCAGTTCGAATACCGCATGACCGCCGTCGAAGTTGTGACGCACGACCAGACCGGCCGCCTCGAACTGGGTCAGAACACGGTACACCGTGGCCAGGCCAACATCTTCTCCCGCTTCCATCAATGCCTTGTAGACATCTTCAGCGCTCATATGGCGCTGCTCGGTGGAGTCGAGCATCTGTAGGATCTTGACTCGAGGCAGGGTTACCTTGAGACCGGCTTTGCGCAGTTCGCTATTTTCAACCATGGTCAGCTTTCTCGCCGATGCTGCTTCGCAGCTTCTCTGAATACGGGTATGATCGGGGTTTACGTTGTCCAGCCAAGATAGTGGAAGTCGCCCACCGATGCAAAACACCAAGCTCTTGCTAACCAGCCTCACCCTCGTGGGACTGCTCGCACTCGCCGGTTGCTCGTTTCCCGGGGTTTACAAAATCGACATCCAGCAGGGCAATGTCGTGACGCAGGACATGATAGACCAATTGCGCCCCGGAATGACCCGTCGGCAAGTACGGTTTATCATGGGCAACCCGCTGATCCAGGATACGTTCCATACCAATCGCTGGGACTACCTGTATAGCCTGCAGCCAGGCGGCGGCGAGCGCCAACAGGAACGCATCAGTATTTTCTTCAACGAAAGCGACCAACTGGCGAGCCTGTCCGGCGACTTCATGCCAGGCGTGAGCCGCGACCAGGAAATCCTCGGCAGCGAGAGCAACACCACCGTCACCCAGCCTGAACAACAGGTCAAGCCGGTGAAAGTGGACAAGCCAGCACGCCCTGGCTCGCTGGAAGACAAGATCCAGCGCGACGTCGATACCATCGAAGTCATGCCTGTCCCGGTTCAGGAACCACTGCAAACGCAGTGATCCGAAGCCACAAAAAAGCCCGAACATGTTCGGGCTTTTTTACGTCTGTCTTCAGCGGCCGGCTTGATTGAAGACCCTTCTTACCCTCTCAACCGTTGAGCTGCTTGGCCCGCTGACAGAACGCATCGACCAGCGTGTTGGCGGCCTGGTTGAACAGCGGCCCCAAGGTCGCGCGCACCAGTGCCCCGGAATACTCGAAGGACAGATCAAGACTGATCTTGCAGGCCTTCTCACCCAGCGGCTTGAACACCCAGAGCCCGTGCAACTGACTGAACGGACCCTCCTCCAGATTCATTTCAATGGACTGCCCCGGCACCAGCACATTCCGGGTTACGAAATGCTGGCTGATACCGCCCTTGGCCACCTCGACCTTGGCCCGCATATGCGTCTCGCTGACTTCCAGTACCGTGCTCGCCGAGCACCACGGCAGAAACTCCGGATAGCGCGCAACATCGTTGACCAGATCGTAGAGTGACCGAGCGGGATAAGGCAGCAGGGCCGACCGTTGAATATGGGTAGTCATCCAGGCGTCATTTCCAAAACTGAGCGAAAAAAGCAAACCGGCGCCACTAGAACAAAGAATGCGGCACCCGGCAACCGGCCAAATGCCACATCACTGATGACAGCGGAGTGGCCGAAAAATGCGGGCATTGTCCGGGATTCATTGCGAGGGCTCAAGCTCACCACTCCCCCGTAGCCGACGACGCAACGACTGCCTATAATGCCGCCCCTATGGCCAAACAAACGAAACATCCGACAGGGACCATCGCGCAGAACAAGAAAGCGCGACACGATTACTTCATCGAACACAAATTCGAGGCCGGACTGGTCCTGTCCGGTTGGGAAGTAAAAAGCCTGCGTGCCGGCAAGGCGCACCTGGTGGACAGCTACGTGCTGCTCAAGGACGGTGAAGCCTGGCTGATGGGCAGCCACATTACTCCGTTGACGGCAGCCAGCACCCACGTCATTGCCGACCCGACACGCACCCGCAAGCTGCTGCTCAATCGCCGCGAGCTGGAACGTCTGTTCGTGGGCGTGCAGCAGAAGGGCTATACCTGCGTCGCGCTGTCCATGTACTGGAGCAAGCACTTGATCAAGTGCGAGATCGCTCTGGGCAAGGGCAAGAAGGAATACGACAAGCGCGACACACAGCGCGAGCGTGATTCCGATCGCGAATTGCAGCGCGCAGTGCGCAACAAAGGGCGCGAAGACTGATTCATCCGCATTCAGTCTTTCAAGGCCTCATCGCTGGCCGGGCGGCGCTCCGCTTGCCAGCGATGGCCGTGCACATCATTCAACGGCCCTTGCGTCGCTCCGCCCGCGCCACCCGCTGAACCTCCTGCCTCACCTCCTCCAACACTTCCTGCACATACAGAATGTGTCGGCTCGACACTTCGCGAGCGTCCTGCGCGCGTCCTTCGACAATCGCCAGATACAAATCGCGGTGCTGACTGATCAGCATGTCGCGGGTTTCCGTGCGCTGCTTGTACATCCCGCCGATGTTGGTCACCACGTTGCGCTTGAGCAGATCGAACAGCCCGCGAATGGTGTGCAGCAACACCGCGTTATGGCTGGCCTCAGCAATCGCCAGATGGAAGCGCGCATCCGCAGCGCCCTCTTCCGCCCGACTGACTTCGTCGCACCGGGTGTAGCAGTCCTGCAAGGTATCGAACGCCGCCTTGAGCCGCTCACGATCCACATCCGTGGCGCGCATGGCCGCGTAATACGCGCATGACGCCTCAAGGGTATGGCGGAACTCCAGCAGGTCGCGCTGGGCTTCAGGATTGTTTTCGAGCAGTTGCAGCAATGGATCACTGAAGGTCGTCCCCAGCGATTCAACCACATAGTTGCCACCGCCCTGGCGGCTGACCAGCATGCCTTTGGCCACCAGTTTCTGGATTGCCTCGCGCAACGACGGGCGCGACACACCGAACTGTTCAGCCAGCACCCGCTCGGCCGGCAAGCGCTCGCCCGCGGTCAGGGTGCCCTCAAGAATCATTCCTTCCAGCCGCTCGACGATATCGTCGGACAAACGGCGCTGGCGGACCTGGTCGAAAACCATCGCGTGCTCTCCACAATCCCGAGTCAGTTCGGGGCCGTCTATTTTGGCCTATCCGGCCACCCGCCACACCACTCAGTTGGCAAGTTTCCTTACCACTCAGTCAGATCCTTCCCACGGCACCCGACGAAAGTTTTACCGGGACAAATTGACACACCGATAAGGAGGCTTTTAACCTAGCGCCTCGACATTGTAAATTGGTATTACCAATTAACCAATGCCAGTGCCTGACCAACAACAATTAGGGGCCACCCAACATGCAAACATGGCAACAAATCTATAGCCCGCTTGGTAGTCTCGGCCTGTCCGCACTGGCGGCGGTCATTCCAATCGTCTTCTTCTTCCTGGCGCTGGCCGTGTTCCGCCTCAAGGGACACATTGCAGGCAGCATCACGCTGGGCCTGTCGATTCTGGTCGCGATCTTCGCCTTCCAGATGCCTGCCGACATGGCGTTCGCTGCCGCCGGTTACGGCTTCGCCTATGGTCTGTGGCCGATTGCCTGGATCATCGTCGCCGCAGTCTTCCTGTACAAACTGACGGTCAAGAGTGGCCAGTTCGAAGTGATCCGCAGCTCGGTGCTGTCGATTACCGACGACCAACGCCTGCAAGTGCTGCTGATCGGCTTCTGCTTCGGCGCCTTCCTTGAAGGTGCGGCCGGCTTCGGTGCTCCGGTGGCCATCACCGCCGCCCTGCTCGTGGGCCTCGGCTTCAACCCGCTGTACGCCGCCGGCCTGTGCCTGATCGCCAACACCGCGCCCGTCGCCTTTGGCGCCCTGGGTATCCCGATCATCGTCGCGGGCCAGGTCACCGGTATCGATGCGTTCCACATCGGCGCGATGACCGGTCGTCAACTGCCGCTGCTGTCGCTGTTCGTACCGTTCTGGCTGGTGTTCATGATGGACGGCCTGCGTGGTGTGAAAGAAACCTGGCCTGCCGCCCTGGTTGCCGGCCTGAGCTTCGCCGTCACCCAGTACTTCACCTCGAACTTCATTGGCCCAGAGCTGCCGGACATCACCTCGGCCCTCGCCAGCCTGATCTCCCTGACCCTGTTTCTGAAGGTCTGGCAGCCCAAGCGCTCGTTCACTACCGCCACTGGTAGCGTCGGTGCCGCTGTGGTCAATACCGGCAGCCAACCTACGCCGTACAGCCTGGGTGAAATCTTCAAGGCCTGGTCGCCGTTCCTGATCCTGACCGTGCTGGTCACCATCTGGACCCTGAAGCCATTCAAGGCCGCGTTCGCCTCTGGTGGCGCGATGTACAACTGGGTGTTCAACTTCGCCATCCCGCACCTGGATCAACTGGTCATCAAGACCGCCCCGATCGTCACCGCGCCAACCGCGATGCCGGCGGTGTTCAAGCTCGACCCGATTTCCGCCACCGGTACCGCGATCTTCATCTCGGCGCTGCTGTCGATGATCGTCCTGAAGATCAATTTCAAAACTGGTCTGACCACTTTGAAAGAGACCTTCTACGAACTGCGCTGGCCGATCCTGTCCATCGGCATGGTTCTGGCGTTCGCCTTCGTCACCAACTACTCGGGCATGTCGTCGACCATGGCCCTGGTACTGGCCGGCACCGGCGCCGCGTTCCCGTTCTTCTCGCCGTTCCTCGGCTGGCTGGGCGTGTTCCTGACCGGTTCGGACACCTCGTCCAACGCCCTGTTCAGCTCGCTGCAGGCCACCACCGCCCACCAGATCGGAGTCAACGACACCCTGCTGGTCGCGGCGAACACCAGCGGCGGCGTGACCGGCAAGATGATTTCCCCGCAATCCATCGCCGTGGCCTGCGCCGCCACCGGCCTGGTCGGCAAGGAATCGGACCTGTTCCGCTTCACCCTCAAGCACAGCCTGTTCTTCGCCACCATCGTTGGCGTGATCACTCTGGTCCAGGCCTACTGGCTGACCGGCATGCTGGTTCAACACTAAAGTGACAGGGGCCGGGCGCGTCACGGCGCGCCCGGCAGCCGCCTTCTCACACAAACGCTGCGAGACCCCATGATCATTTCCGCCTCCACCGACTATCGCGCCGCGGCCCAGAGCAAGCTGCCGCCATTCCTGTTCCATTACGCCGACGGTGGCGCCTACGCCGAATACACCCTGCGCCACAACGTAGAAGACCTGGCCAGCATCGCCCTGCGTCAGCGCGTTCTGAAGAACATGTCCGAACTCAGCCTGCAGACCCGGCTGTTCGATGAAACCCTGAACATGCCGGTCGTGCTGGCACCGGTCGGCCTGACCGGCATGTACGCCCGCCGTGGCGAAGTCCAGGCTGCCCGCGCGGCTGCCGCCAAGGGCATTCCCTTCACCATGTCGACGGTCTCGGTCTGCCCGATCGAAGAAGTTGCCCCGGCCATCGACCGGCCAATGTGGTTCCAGCTTTACGTGCTCAAGGACCGCGGCTTCATGCGCAACGCCCTGGAGCGTGCCAAGGCAGCCGGCGTGAAGACCCTGGTATTCACCGTCGACATGCCGGTTCCCGGCGCTCGCTACCGCGATGCCCACTCCGGCATGAGCGGCCCGAACGCACCGCTGCGCCGCGTCTGGCAAGCCATGACTCACCCACAATGGGCGCTCGATGTCGGCCTGCTGGGGCGTCCGCATGACCTGGGCAACATCTCCAAATACCGTGGCAACCCCACCGGTCTGGCCGACTACATCGGCTGGCTGGGCAACAACTTCGACCCGTCGATCTCCTGGAAAGACCTGGAGTGGATCCGCGAATTCTGGGACGGCCCGATGATCATCAAGGGCATCCTCGATCCGGACGACGCCCGCGACGCAGTGAAATTCGGCGCCGACGGCATCGTCGTGTCGAACCATGGTGGTCGCCAGCTCGACGGCGTGCTGTCCAGCGCCCGCGCCCTGCCGGCCATCGCCGACGCGGTGAAGGGTGACATCACCATTCTCGCCGACTCCGGTATCCGCAGCGGCCTGGACGTGGTGCGCATGATCGCCCTCGGTGCCGACACCGTGATGATCGGCCGCGCCTTCCTCTATGCCCTGGCCACCCACGGCGAGGCCGGCGTACGCAACCTGCTGGACCTGTTCGAGAAAGAAATGCGCGTGGCCATGGTGCTCACGGGCGCCAAGTCCATCAGCGAAATCACTCGCGACTCGCTGGTCCGCGAACTGGGCGCCTGATAGCGCGCCCACACCCCACACCGCCTGATTGACCGGGGCACGCGGCGCGCCAGACGCCGCGGCCCCGCGAGGAGACTGCATGAGCCTGCCCGCCTCGTTCCTGCGCGACGCCGAGCGACTGATTCCCGCCGACCGCCGCTTCGACGACCCCACCTCCACCCTGGCCTTCGGCACCGATGCCAGCTTCTACCGGCTGATCCCCAAGCTGGTGGTGCGCGTCGAATCCGAGGACGAAGTGGTCGGCCTGATCCACCTGGCCCAGCGCGACCGCGTCCCGGTCACCTTCCGCGCCGCCGGCACCAGCCTGTCCGGCCAGGCCATCAGCGACTCGGTGCTGATCGTTCTCGGCGACAACTGGAACGGTCGCGAGATTCGCGGCCAGGGCGAGCAGATCCGCCTGCAACCCGGGGTCATCGGCGCCCAGGCCAACGCCTGGCTGGCACCGTTCGGCCGCAAGATCGGCCCGGACCCGGCCTCGATCAACGCCTGCAAGATCGGCGGCATCGTCGCCAATAACGCCAGCGGCATGTGCTGCGGCACCGCACAGAACACCTATCACACCCTGGCCGGCCTGCGCCTGGTGCTGGCCGACGGCACGCGCCTGGACAGCGAAGATCCGGCCAGCGTCGCCGCCTTCGAAAACAGCCACGCCGACCTGTTGAACGAACTCGCCCGCCTCGGCCGCGAGACTCGCGCCAACAGCGAACTGGCTGACCGCATCCGGCATAAATACCGGCTGAAGAACACCACAGGTCTGTCCCTCAATGCGCTGGTGGACTACGACCAGCCGCTCGACATCCTGCAGCACCTGCTGGTCGGTTCCGAAGGCACGCTGGGCTTCATCAGCGCCGTGACCTACGACACCGTCATCGATCACCCGCACAAAGCCTCCGCGCTGATCGTCTTCCCGACCGTCGAAAGCTGCTGCAAGGCCGTCACCGTGCTGAAGCAACAACCGGTCTCGGCGGTGGAACTGCTGGACCGTCGCAGCCTGCGCTCGGTGCAGAACAAACCGGGCATGCCGGAATGGGTGAAAGGCCTGTCGGACAACGCCTGCGCCCTGCTGATCGAATCCCGCGCCGCCAGCCAGAGCCTGCTGCACGAGCAACTGGGGCTGATCATGGCCTCCATCGCCGAATTCCCGCTGGAGCAGAAAGTCGACTTCAGCGAAGACCCGGCGGTGTACAACCTGCTGTGGAAAATTCGCAAAGACACCTTCCCCGCTGTCGGCGCAGTGCGTCAGACCGGGACCACGGTAATCATCGAAGACGTCACCTTCCCTGTCGAACAATTGGCCGAAGGCGTCAACCGACTGATCCAGTTGTTCGACAAGCACCGTTACGACGAGGCGATCATTTTCGGCCACGCGCTGGAAGGTAACCTGCACTTCGTCTTCACCCAGGGCTTCAACAGCGCCGTGGAAGTCGCGCGCTACCAGGGCTTCATGGACGACGTGGCGCAACTGGTGGCCGTGGAGTTCGGCGGCTCGCTCAAGGCCGAGCACGGCACCGGGCGCAACATGGCACCGTTCGTGGAGCTGGAATGGGGCAACGACGCGTACCAATTGATGTGGAAACTCAAGCGTCTGCTCGACCCCAACGGCATCCTCAACCCGGATGTGGTGCTCAGCGAAGACCCGGATATCCATCTGAAAAATCTGAAACCGTTGCCGGCCGCCGACGAGATCGTCGACAAGTGCATCGAGTGCGGTTTCTGTGAACCGGTCTGTCCGTCCAAGGGGCTGACCCTGAGTCCGCGCCAGCGCATCGTCATGTGGCGGGACATTCAGGCAAGGAAGCGCGCCGGCGAAGATACCGCGGCGCTGGAACGTGACTATCAGTACCAAGGCATCGATACCTGCGCGGCCACCGGGCTCTGCGCCCAGCGCTGCCCGGTCGGGATCAACACCGGTGAGCTGGTGAAGAAACTGCGCGGCGAAGCCGCCCATCACGGCAAGACCGCCGACTGGCTGGCGGAGAACTTCCACACCGCCCTCAGCGGCGCGCGCCTGACCCTGCGTGTCGCCAATGGTGCTCGTCGCCTGCTCGGCGCACCGCGCCTGAGCCGCATCAGCCGTTCATTGAGCAACGTCAGCAACGGCCGTCTGCCGCAGTGGACGCCCGCCATGCCGCAACCGTTGAAGAACCCGTTGGTGAGTGTGGCCAGCAACGACGCGCGGCCTCGCGTGGTGTACTTGGCGGCCTGCGTGTCGCGGGTGATGGGCCCCGCGGCGGCGGATCGCGAACAGACCTCTCTGCTGGACAAGACCCGCGGCCTGCTGGAAAAGGCCGGCTATCAAGTGATCTTCCCGGACAACCAGGACAGCCTCTGCTGCGGCCAGCCGTTCGCCTCCAAAGGCTACGCCGAACAGGCCGAGCACAAGCGTCAGGAACTGATCAGCGCCCTGCTGCACGCCAGCCGTGGCGGCCTCGACCCGATCTACTGCGACACCAGCCCGTGCACCCTGCGCCTGGTGCAAGACCTGGCCGATACCCGCCTGGACATGTACGACCCGGTGCGCTTCATCCGCACCCACCTGCTGGACAAACTGGAGTTCACCCCGCAAGACGCCCCGATTGCCGTGCATGTGACCTGCAGCACCCAGCACCTGGGCGAGAGCCAGGCACTGATCGACCTCGCGCGAATGTGCAGCAAGGACGTGGTGATTCCGGAAGGTATTCATTGCTGTGGGTTTGCCGGCGACAAGGGCTTCACCACACCGGAACTGAATGCCCACTCGCTGCGCAGCCTGAAGGATGCCGTGCAGTATTGCAGCGAAGGCATTTCCACCAGCCGGACCTGTGAGATCGGCCTGTCCAACCATGGCGGGATCGACTATCACGGGCTCGTCTATCTGGTGGACCGGGTGACCCGCGCCCGCGCGATCTGAGCCAATCGCGGCGGGCCGTTACCGGTCAACGGCCCGCCGCGAGATTCATCTGAACCCCTGGCAAGCGGCGAAGTCCATCCTGATAGGCCCCATCTTCCCGAGGCCTTCCCAGCCAAGGAGATTCACATGAAGCGTACTGTGATTACCGGACTGTTCATGAGCGCCGCACTGCTTGCATCCCCTGTGTTTGCCGCGGACGACCTGTGTGCTGCGAACCTGCAGAAAATCGACGATCAAGCGGCCACCCTCAGCACGACCTCGGAAAACCTCGCCAAGTCAGTCAAGGAACAAACCGACGACGCCCGCGCCGCCCAGGCAGCAGGCAACGACAAGGACTGCATCGCCCTCACCACGAAGGCCCTGAAGGATCTGGAAGACAGCACCAAAGGCGGCGGTAACCAGTGAGCCAGCGCATCCGGGCGATGGTGTACGTCGCCCGGATGATGGCGTATACTCCGCCCCACGCGCTGGATAAAGGCGCTCAGCTAGAGAGCAACAATTGGGGCCGATTAGGATTCGACGCCGGTAGTGAAACTCTAGGTGCATGCCGAGTTGGTAACAGAACTCGTAAATCCACTGTTGCAACTTTCTATAGTTGCCAATGACGAAACCTACGAGGGCTACGCTCTCGCTGCGTAAGCAGCCGAGCCCGCTCTTCTGGTAGCTTCGGCTCCAGCAATCACCAGGGGATGCCTGTAAACCCGAAGTGATTGTCATACAGAACAGGATCGCCGTGCAGTACGTTGTGGACGAATCGGCTAAAACTTACACAACTCGTCCAAAGCACCCTGCCCGTCGGGCGGCTGCGGATTAACTCAGTAGACACGGCTAAGCATGTAGTACCGACAGCGGAACACTGGCGGACGGGGGTTCAAATCCCCCCGGCTCCACCAAACATATGTTTTCACATGCTTCCTCATGATTGGAAACGACCCGAGAAGCCCGCCTTGTGCGGGCTTTCTTGTATCTGAATGCCTCCAAGCATTTCCACACATTCTTGCTCTTCGTGTATCCCGCTGTGTATCCTCTCTGAAAATTTGAACCGAGGGATACAAGAGTGAAGCGCGATCAGATCAAGCGCCGCCCTATGGCCGATACCGTGCTTGCGAGTCTGGAGCCGGAAGCAAAGGAATATCGAGAACCTGACGGTGACAATCTCTACTTCCGCGTGAAACCGAACGGCACCAAGTCATGGCAGTTGCGGTACAAGAAAGCCAACGGTGCTTGGTCGTTTATGGGGATTGGCGGCTACGGTAGCGGCGTCCACCAACTGACTGGAGAACAAGCGCGACGAAAGGCTCGTGAGCTGCGCGAAAGCACTTCTAAAGGCGGCGATGTGATGCTGACCAAGCGCGCGAAGAAAGCCGCAGAGCTTGAAGCAGCAAACAGCACCTTCGAGAATCTGGCACGTGAGTGGCACGTACTCAAGTCCAAAACTTGGACAGAGGGGACTGCGACACGGACCATCGGAGCGCTTGAAAAACACGTTTTTCCTATCTTTGGAAGACGCTCCTTCGCTGAAATTCTGCCAAAGGAATGGATGGACTTCCTGCTTGCCATGGAGAAGACAGGCATTGTCGAACAGACCAGTCGCGTACGCGGTATGTGCAAGGAAGTCTATGACCTTGCCCGCGTTACGGGTCGGGCAACCCACAACCCTCTCGAAGGGCTGAGCAAGTACCTACTGAAGAAACCAGTGGAAAACTATGCACATGTGCCAGCAGATGAACTGCCAGCCTTGTTGAGAGCGATGCGCTCTTACCCACATGCCTCTGATTTGAGAATCGGCCTGCAACTCCTCTCGATGCTGGCATGCCGTACCTCAGAATTACGAGAAGCATCGTGGACAGAGTTCGACCTCAATGCAGGACTCTGGCTGATACCCGCTCAACGTATGAAACGCCGTCGCGAGCACCTGGTTCCTCTTTCACGCCAGGCACTTGAGCTGCTGAAAGAGCTACAACACATCACCGGTAGCTATCCCCTGCTTTTCCCAGGACGCGGAAACGCATCCAAACCACGAAGCAACACCGCTTTTCTGATGGCACTCCGCCGGTTGGGTTACGAAGGTCGCCAAACCGGTCATGGATTCCGTCATCTAGCCAGCACCATACTCAACGAGCACGGATTTGACTCGCAACACGTCGAGGCCCAGTTGTCTCACGTAAAGGACGGCGTGCGAGGGGTGTACGACAAGAGCACCTATCTGGAACAGCGCAAGACCATGATGCAGTGGTATGCCGACCATCTGGACAGACTGGCGGCAGGGAATGTCGTAGAACTCAAACGAGCATAGGGAAAAGTAGCGTGGCCGGATCGGTTCTATACAGAGATGGGCGACACTGGTCCCGACACTTCAAAACTGAGGTCAAGGCCAATACCAACACGGGTCTGATACGCAGCCTGCATCTGCTGACAAACTATCGGATCACAGAAAGTAACTTGACGGAGCTACTGAGGGCAGTCGCGTGGGCAGGTCACCACCACCATAAAGCTACCCGGTGCGTGTTGCCCACCAAACCAGACTCCGTCCGACAGCTAAAAACCTTGCTGAAGCTCAGAGGAACTGATTTGGCGCAGGCAATCGAGCACTGCGATAGGACTACAAGAATCGCTATTGCGGAAGCGGAGAACGCTCTGCCTCAAGTGACATGGGTCAATACACCCAGCGAAATTGACGGGTTAGCCATTCAGGCTCTGTCACCAGAAAGCATCCGCGACTCAATAATACTAGCCCTCTCTATAATTGAATCTCGGAAGATGTCGCGCGGACCGAAAGAAAAACCGTACCAGCTTAGATTGATGCACGCTTGCCTGAGAGTTTGGGAGGAGCATTTCCCGCCCAAGGCCCCTAAATGTCTAAATTTCTGCCAAGCAGTTTTTGATGCGGCTGGCATATCTCTCGGGACCAAGAGCTTGGAAGCACTATTAACAAAGGCGCGAAAAGGTCGAATTAATTAGGGTGCCTGATTGATGCTTTTGTAGCGAAATAGCGACCTACAAACGGTTACGGAAGCACTCATGATGAACACGACAGCTAAAGTTCTTATCCGCCAGTCAGCCCTCTGTGACTTGCTCGACTTGTCCCGTTCCGGTCTGGACAAGCTTCGCAAAAAAGATCCGACGTTCCCAAAACCGCTCAAAGATGGCGAGTCGCGCCAAGCTGCCGCCTACTATGTTATGGCTGAAATCGAAGCATGGATTCAGTTGCGGGTTGCTGCTAGGGACGCAGGCTAGAACTAGCTCACAAATCGCTCAACAGTCGCCACCAAGAAGCTCGCTCACTGGCATCAGTCTTCAATCAACGTCCGATGCCCCATACCCGCTAGCCTGTCTAGATACATTGAGGGTCTGGTCAACGAATTGATGCTATCGGCGCGGTATAACGCCAACTCAAATATTGGCTATACGAACGCTCATGTGACCGCAGTGAAGTTGCAAGTAGCTTGCGTTTATCGGGGTTCAGGAGATTCCATCAGGCTCGGGAAACATTAGCTTTTGTGAGCACTAGCTCTGCATGCGTAATTGCACTCACGTGACCACACGTTTGCATTCGACGTGAAAAGTCACTTGCAGTCGGTCTGACGAGTCGCACGCACAGCTAAGGGACGACAGTGGTCATCTATGACAGGCAGCTAACGACCCATAGCGGACGTTCAGCCGAAACGTGCTTGCAAGTAACATATGGAAATTCGTATATTCGATTTTCCATATGTATTGGTGCAGCCATGATCACTCCACCTGATGTCTTCAAGAGTCTATCTGACGAGACCCGCGCTCGCGCCACCCTGCTGATCGCCAGCCTGGGTGAACTGTGCGTCTGCGAACTAATGTGTGCGCTGAACGACAGCCAGCCGAAAATCAGCCGCCACCTCGCGCAACTGCGCAGCATTGGCATGCTGCTGGATCGCCGTCAGGGGCAATGGGTGTATTACCGCCTCAACCCGGAACTACCAACGTGGGTGAGCGAGATGCTGGAGGTGACTACCCAGGCGAATGCCGAGTGGCTACAGATCAACGTATCCCGCTTGCAAAGCATGGAGGACCGTCCTGTTCGTGCCGCTGCCTGCTGTTAAGCCCAACCTTCGAGCCTTCCATGCTAGTTTCATTCGCCGTCTTCGTGTTCACCCTAACGTTAGTGATTTGGCAGCCCAAGGGCCTTGGCGTTGGTTGGAGCGCCGCATTGGGTGCAATTATTGCGTTGGCTGTTGGCGCTGTATCTCTCCACGATATCCCGACTGTATGGGCCATCGTGTGGAATGCCACGGCCACCTTCATCGCAGTAATCATCATCAGCTTGCTTCTGGATGAGGCGGGCTTCTTCGAATGGGCTGCATTGCATGTGGCTCGCTGGGCGAATGGAAGCGGATACCGATTGTTCTCCTTCTGCGTGCTGCTCGGGGCAGCAGTTTCAGCACTGTTCGCCAACGACGGTGCGGCACTGATCCTGACACCGATAGTGATTGCCATGCTGCTGGCCTTGCGCTTCTCCCCAGCGGCGACACTGGCATTTGTTATGGCGGCGGGGTTCATTGCGGATACCGCGAGCCTACCGCTGGTAGTGTCGAACCTGGTTAATATCGTCTCCGCCGACTACTTCAACATCGGTTTCAGCGAATACGCCTCGGTTATGGTGCCAGTCAATCTGGTCAGCATCGCCGCCACGCAGGGCATGCTGCTGTGGTTCTTCCGTAAAGACCTACCGCGCACCTACGATCTGGATCATTTAAAGACTCCCGAAGCCGCCATCCGCGATGAGGCGACATTCGTTGCGGGCTGGTGGGTACTGGCGCTGCTGCTGGTTGGCTTCTTCGCCATCGAGCCGCTGGGCGTTCCTATCAGTGCCATCGCTGCCGTTTGTGCGTTGATCCTCTACCTGATAGCTGCTCGCGGGCATGTCATCTCTACCCGCAAGGTGCTCAAGGAAGCGCCTTGGCAAGTCGTGGTGTTCTCGCTTGGCATGTACCTCGTGGTCTACGGCTTGCGTAACGCCGGGCTTACCGACTACCTGACGCAGGTTCTCAATGTCTTCGCTAGCTATGGAGTCTGGGGTGCATCACTCGGGGCCGGGCTGCTCGCCGCTGGCCTATCGTCAGTCATGAACAACATGCCCACTGCGCTGGTGGGCTCCCTGTCCATTCATTCCGCCGAGGCCACTGGCATCGTGCGGGAAGCCATGGTCTACGCCAACGTCATCGGCTGTGACCTCGGTCCCAAGATTACTCCCATCGGAAGCTTGGCCACCTTGCTGTGGCTGCACGTCCTGGCCCGCAAAAACATCGTCATTACCTGGGGCTACTACTTCCGCACAGGCATCGTGCTAACGCTGCCGATCCTACTTGCCACCTTGGCCGCACTGGCCATCCGCCTGAGCTTTTGAACCGGAGATATCTGATGAAAGTCTTGTTCATGTGCACCCACAACAGTTGCCGCAGTATCTTGTCCGAGGCGCTGTTCAATCACCTCGCCCCTGAGGGAATGCAAGCTGTAAGCTCGGGCAGCTTCCCCAGCGGCAAGGTCAATGAGCGGGCACTAAAGACTCTGGAATCCGCCGGTATCTCAACTGCTGGCCTTTCGAGCAAGGCTTCGGACGCTTTTGAAAGCGCCCCCCCTGACATCGTTATCACTGTTTGCGACCGCGCTGCTGGTGAGGCTTGCCCAATCTTCTTCGGTCCGTCGCTCAAGGCCCACTGGGGCCTGGCCGACCCTTCGCTTGTGACCGGGAGTGAGGCGGAAATCGAAGAAGCGTTCCAGACCACGCTGGCGAAGATCGATGAGCGTGTACGCAGATTCGTAGCTCTGCCTTTCCAGCAACTGAGCCAGGACGAGCTGAAAGCCGAACTCGCTCGCATTGGCTCGCTCTAGTTCTTGGATCGATGGAGACCGAGATGAATGACAACCTGCCGAACGTTCGGCCAGAACTGATCGATTTGCCGTTACTGGATCGAATGGAGCCGAATACTCCTTCGACCCACAAACCACGCATGTTGCTGCTTTATGGATCGACCCGCGAGCGTTCCTTTAGCCGCTTGATGGTCCAGGAGGCTGCGAGGCTGTTGGAAGAGTTCGGCGCCGAAACCCGCATCTTCGATCCTTCGGGCCTGCCGCTGCCTGACGATGTGCCTGTTGAGCATTCTAAGGTGCAAGAGTTGCGCGACCTGGTGTTGTGGTCGGAGGGCCAGGTGTGGTGCTCGCCGGAGCGTCACGGTGCAATGTCTGCCGTGTTCAAGGCTCAGATCGACTGGATACCGCTGGCCCTTGGAGCCGTGCGCCCTACTCAGGGCAAGACATTGGCGGTGATGCAGGTATGCGGCGGCTCTCAATCCTTCAACGTGGTCAACCAGATGCGGGTGCTAGGCCGCTGGATGCGCATGTTTACCATCCCCAACCAGTCTTCGGTGCCCAAGGCGTACCTGGAGTTCGACGAGGCTGGGCGCATGAAACCCTCGGCCTACTACGACCGTGTTGTCGATGTCATGGAAGAGCTGGTGAAGTTCACCATGCTGTTGCGTGATCGCCAAGAGTTCCTCGTGGACCGTTACTCAGAACGCAAAGAGAGCGCCGAGCAGCTATCTGCCCGTGTGAACCAGTGCTCGATCTGATGCTATGCTCGGAATGTCAGCTTCGGGTCGTTAGCGACCGATCATGAATTACCGTTTTCGCCATTCAGCATGCGTGCAACGGGTCATATCGAACACAAATGGCAAGTCACGTCGAATGCAACCGGTGGGTCAGCATTGATCACTCGTCACTTGTAGGCCAATTCTCCAGTTCAGCACGGTGGCTTAACCGGAACATCCGGCCGGAGGCTATGTCCTCCAGAGTGCACATTCTTGCGCTCTTGCGCCGTCTGTCCTTCATTCCGTCAGTCCCTAGAAACAAAGGTGAATGTGCTGACACCAATAGGGAGATGGTGGGAGAAATTTATGCGTGGGCTGGTGTTGGTGGTGGAGGATGACGACATCCTCCGATGGTTGATGACTGAAGTGGTAACGCACTTGGGGCACGGCGTCGTCGAGTGCGCAAGCGCCGATGACGCCATCCGCAAACTGCAAGAGGGTCAACCGTTGGAGTTGCTGATTACCGATGTACGCATGCCCGGTCATTATGATGGTCTGGATCTGGCCAAAGCAGCATGGGCGTTGCGCCCCGAACTGCCGGTCATTATCGTTTCAGGCAATACGGCGCTTGAGCCGGGTTTTCTTCCGAGCAATGCCCGGTTCATTACCAAGCCGTGCACCTTGGATGCATTGAGCCACGCGATCAATGAACTCCTGTGCCAATGAAACGAAGCGTAGCGGTCTAGCCCTTACACCTTGAATCGCACGCGAATGGTACTTTTTCCAGACTGCCTGTCGATCGAAATGGCCGCAGCCCCGAATCCGCAGTAATTCTTGACCAGACGCATACCCAGGCCGGTACCGGTTGGCTTGGGATAGGTGTCCGGGAAACCATCCCCCTCATCTGAAACGCTGATCAGCGCATGATCGCCGGCATCCTTCACTTCGACCTCAATGGTCCCTTTCCCGTATTTCAGTGCATTGGTGATCAACTCGGACACCACCAAGCCTAACGGCGCCATTCGCTCTGGAGAAAGCGCCAATGGGTCGGCATCCAGCTCGATTTTTCGGTCAGCCAGTGCCCGGCCTAGGTCATCCAGCAACGCCTTGAGGTAGTCCGATGCCAAAATGGCTTGCTCATGCGAGGCGTTGTATAGACGCTCATGCACGCTGGCGATGGTGACGACCCGACCGGCCGCAGTTTGAAGCTGAATCCTGACAGCCTCATCGGGAGTCAGGTTGGCTTGAAGAAGCAGTAAGGTATTGACCAGATGGAGGCTGTTCTTGACCCGGTGATGGACCTCCTCCACGTCCATGTTGCTTCTGTTGAGTAGGGTGTTTTGCGCTTCTATCAGCGATAGCAATTGGGCTTCGTGATGCCGACGCTCTGTGATGTCCCGGGAGACCGCAATAACTTTTTCTACAGCGCCTTCAGGACCCAAGATAGGGGCGACAGTCACATCCCACCACTTGGGCTCAGCGAGTGCTGTAGGACAGAGAGCTTCGAAACGTGTCGATTCGCCGCTCACTACCTTTTCCAATGCATTAAGTACCAGTGATTCGGACTCTTGAGGCCATAGATGCCACCAGGATTTGCCTTTGACCTGAGCCAGGTCGCCGATCTGCATCAAACACAGGCCGGCGTCGTTCATGAATTCGATTTCCCCCTCGTTCGAAAGGACTTTCACGCAGTCGGGACTGGCGTTGAGCATGCTTTCCGAATAAGGGTTTGAAGCGGGAACGTCAGCGCCGGCGGCCAGTCTTTCCAAGGTCATCGAGATAACGCTGGATATGCCTTCCAGGAAGACCAGATCGCTTTCGATGAAGTCATCACCGTCGCTACTGTCAGCTTCCAATACCCCAAAAGGGACCGATATGCCCCGGATAGGCACGTTGATCGCGCGCTCTATACCGTATCTCTTCAGCAGCTCTGGGGTCCGAAAACGCTCTTCCTGGCCGAGATGGTTGGAAAGCACTGGACGGTAGGTCGATATGGCATAACCGGCCGGGCTAGCGACATCGCCACCTACAATTGCGCTACCGATGTCCTCCTCATCCCAGCCAACCCCGTAAGCGAGGAGGAAATCATTGGTGTCCTCAATCGGAGTGAGGACCTTGGCAAAGCGCGTTTGCATCCCTTCTGCCACCACCGTACATGCCTGATTAATCAACGCATCAAGGCTGTTCGATTTCAGCGAGTGAACACCAAACTCGACAACCAATTCATGCTGTCTCTTGAGTCGGGCATGAGTCTTTCGTAGCGCAGCCCGGATCGTCTCATCAGGAGTCGAGTGTTCCATAAACGGTGTTCCACAACGGGGGTGGGGGTCGTTATCGTCGCACCGGCGCACTACAGAAACAATCGCATCGATGATGGAGCTTCAGCGGCTTGGGCAGCTCTCCAGCATAGTTCGGCCGCCGAGCAAATGTCCTGGTCCTTGACTTTTAGGAGAAGGTTTTGTCGCGGATCAAGGCGTCCGCTTTCGCCGGGCCTGATATCGTGCCAGGAGAGGCTGAACAGAGAGACCATGGACCAAGATGCTCAGCGCAACGACTGACAGAACCAGGTGGCTGCTCTGCGCTGCAGCACTCGGGGGGAAGCCCGTGATTCATCGCGTAGAAGAGGTAGTCTAGGCTGCCGATTCCCTTGATGCCGAACCAGCCCAGAAGTCCTCGCTGAGGAGCATCCAAACCTTGGCGCAAAGGGGTGAGAAAAAGGCTGAGTGGTCGGATGATACAGAACAGTGCGCCCGCAACGATTAGTCCCTGCCAATCCCAATGCTCCAGCAGCACCACACCCAAGAGCGTGACCAGAAAGACCTCCATTGCCCGCTCAACCAGGCTACCGAACGCTAGCATATCGCCCAGCATGATCCCTGCCGCGACCCGGGAGTCGTCGAGCTCTCCCACGTCCCCCTTAACGGCCAGCTCTGGCGCCACATGCTGGTGACCCACCACAGCCTGCACCAGGTGTTCTGCCGCGGGATCTGAAGGACTCGCAGCAGTAAGCACTTCAGCCTGCCGCAGCCCGAGACCAGCCGCGAACACTGCCAGGAAACCATAGACCTGTATCGCCTCGGTGATGACATAGGCAAGCGCCACAAGAGCCAGGGCAAGGTAATCATTAGGCGAGACCGTGCTGTCGTCGTTGCGCAAGCGTAAGCTGCCCACAGCACATCCCCCACGACCCAATGGATGAACCACGGCTCCACGGGATTTCGCTGTACTAGCAGCCCCAGCATTACGAAGGGAAAGGCCACACCATCGTTCAACCCGGCCTCTCCCGACAAGCCAAAGCGCACAGGGTCATCATCCTGGGCATCTACCACCTGCACGAGGGTTACAAGCACTGGATCTGTGGGGGCGAGAATTGCGCCAATTAGCACCGAAACGCCCCAACTCATGTTGAGTGCGTAATGAAGCAGGAGGCAAACACCTCCTATGCACACCACGAGCACTGGGCCCGCAAGATAGAACGCTGTCCGCCACCTGGGCGGTGTCAGTCCTAAGGACTTCGAAAGTGCCTCACTTTGAGGCTGGAAAATGTCTATGGGGATGGGGGCAGTCCACATTGATCAGTCTGACGCGGGCAAGTGACACAGTCCCCTGCGCCATTAAAATTCCGAGTTTTCGAAACAGATGCGAAATTTTCGAATTAAATGCGACTGAAGTACTCACTGGGGTCCTTACAACGGCTAGCGTTGATCAGAAACTGCCACCACAGGTAGTTTCCCATCGACGATGATGTGTGATAGTTCGCAGCCAGCATTACTAAGCGCCTATGTAGAGCAACCCTTGATTGTTCACCTTCCCTGGCTCTGAATCCTGTCCGCGTCAGCATGCTGGCTGTCTGCGAAGAAGAGTTCGATCTCCGAAAAAAGGCTACACATCACTTGAACCAGTGTCGGATCAAAGTGCTTCCCCGACTGCTCAATAACATATGCTTGGGCACGCTCCGCTGACCAACTCGGCTTGTAAGGCCGTGGCATACGCAGGGCGTCGTAGACATCGCACAGCGCCACGATGCGTGCCTCCAAGGGGATCGCTTCACCTGCAAGCCCTTGCGGATAGCCGCTGCCGTCCCATTTTTCGTGGTGACAATAGGCAATCTGGGCCGCCATTCCGGTCAGTTCGTCCACCGGGTCATCATGCAGAATGTTGTACCCGATAGTGGGATGCTCCATGATCACCTGCCGCTCTTCGGTGGTCAGCACACCCTCTTTGAGCAAAATGTGATCCGGTATGCCGATCTTGCCCAAATCATGCATGGGCGAAGCCTTACGCAATTGCTGACACCAGTTTTCAGGCATGCCTGCGCCCTGCGCCAGTAGCGCCGAAATTTCTCCTATCCGATAAATATGTTCACCGGTTTCATTGTCTCGATAGCTTGCGGCCCTTCCCAATGCGCGTATCGCTGCTTGGTAGCTCGCGTGCAATTGCATGGTGCGCTGCAGGACCTGGACCTCAAGATCCAGATTCAGTTGGTGAAGCTTCTGGGTCGTTTGAGCCAAGCGCAGGCAATTACGTACTCGTAATACCAGTTCGGGTAAATCCAGAGGTTTGGTTAGATAGTCGTTGGCGCCCAGCTCCAGACCCTTGCGTCGGCTCGTGGCATCAGTCAGCGCGGTTAGAATTATGACTGGCCGCCTAGAGCGATCACGTCCTGCGAGTTTTTCCAGTATCTGGAAACCGTCCGGCTCCGGCATGTCGAGATCGAGCAGCAACAGGTCCCAAGGATTGCTATCCAGCCACTGCAGCCCTGCTGCCGAATCAGTGAAGCTGCTGACATTGGATAAGCCAAATGCTTTCAGGCTCGATGAAAGCAGGCGCAGATTCGCTGCCACGTCATCGATGAGAACGATGCGGACATCGGAAGGAATATCAGTAAACATCGCTATGCTCCTGTTCAAGCAGAAGGCCAATGAGTTCTGCCAGCTCATCATTGTCCAGCGGCTTGCCCAAAACACCCTGGAACTCGATGCCCAGCATGGCTAGGCTGCGCGGGGTGCTGCCAATGAGTATCAGGGACATATCTTGTCCTTGAGCGCACCGCCTGATCTGCCGAAGAGTGTTGATTCGCGCGGCATCCTCTTCGTCGCAGTCAACAAGCAGAATCGCCGGTGCGCCTTTATCACGGGCATCGGCCAGACAGTGAGCGAGTGGGCCCTCCTGAAACTCGATATGGTCAGCATGCAGCAGTCGGAAAGTATCCATCGCTCTAGGATCCGAACCGGAGTAGAACAATCGAGGGTGGATGAGTGTGTGCACTGGATTCGTCGCACGTTCTGCGCCCCTGGCCAGCTCTATCCAGAACCGGCTTCCCTCTCCTGGCACGCTGTATAGCCCCATCTTGCCCTCCATGAGTGACGCCAGTTCCCTACAGAGGGCCAGGCCAATCCCTGTACCTTGAATGGCGGTGTTTTCTTTTCCCAGACGCTGAAACGGCTCGAACAATTCACCTTGCAGGGCCGGTTCTATTCCCATCCCACCGTCTTCAACATAGATGCAAACTCCATCGGTTTTTTGCTCCGCCCCGATGAGTAACTTGCCTTCTGGACGGTTGTACTTGATGGCGTTGGACAGCAAGTTGAGCAGTACCTGTCGTAGCCGTCTCGGCTCCGCCCAGACATCCAGGCCTGGTGGAGGCTTGGTAATTTCAAGGTGCAGACCCGCATTCTGGGCTTGCGGGCCGATCATTTCTGCACATTCCTCCAGCAGGCCAAGCAGAGGAACGGCAACCAGCGTCAGCTTCTGGGTTTCTGCCTGGAGGCTGGACCAGTCCAGCAGGTCATCCACCAGGTTTCCAAGATGCTGGCTCGCTCCCAGAATCTCCTGAAGAAAATCACGGGACTGTAAATCGTTGGCTTGCATGCTCATTAACTGAGCAAAACCATGGATGGCGTTCAGCGGTGTGCGCAACTCATGGCTCATGCTGGATATGAAACGTGACTTGGCTCGGCTAGCCGCCTGTGCCTGCAAGGTACGGTCGCGAAGGTCTTCCTCGGTGTGCTTGAGGGTGTCGATATCGACCAGGGTCCCTAGCGCTATGCGCGTACCCTCAGTTGAATCGTCCAGCGTACGGCCTTGGCAGAGCAGCCAGAGCCAACTGCCATCTTCCCGCAGCAGCCTGAGTTCGACCTCTATGCGCGGTGCTCGGCCAGCTCGTAGGCTATCCAGAGCATCGACAAATTGGATTGCACTCTCTGTCGAGAGGCGCGCCAGGAAACCTTCACGGGACATTCCCCTGACAGGCAAGCCAAGGCGTTTGCACAACCCACCGCGAAACGTGATGCCATCATCTTCAAGGTGGTATTCCCACATGCCGGAAGTTGGGTGATCGATCAGCGACATCAAGCGTCGCTGGGCCATTTGCCTTTGTTGTTCGCTGGTGGCCAACTGTCCACCCATGGTCAAGACACTGCCCGCCATGTCGTCCAGTTCGCGAATGGACGAGTGGGTGCGTATTGGCTGCCATTGTCCTCGACCGATTTCCCCCAGCATTCGGCCTATGCCCGAGATGGGCTGACGAAGCCGCTCGCTCAGATGGCGCGAGCGCATCCACAGGATACTGAAGAACACCAGATAGAACCCGAGAAGACCAATGATCATCAGGTAACCGATGTTGCGGTAGTGGGAAGCCAAGGCATTGGTAGCCGCCATGACCTGTTCCTTGTCAACCACGGCCAGCAGTCGCCACCCCGTACTAGCGATGGTGTTCCAGGCAATCAAGTGCGCCCGTCCCTTCAGCGACACTTCCAGCGTCCCCTGGGTACTTTCCAGCAAACGCGCGGCCAGTTCACGGGTGTCGCCGCGCGACTTCAGATTGAAATCTTCGGGCTTGAACAGTTCATTGCTCAGTTTCTGCGAGTGGCTTTCTTGGGTCAGCTCACGCAGATCGAAATCGTGTTCGGCTTGCTCGGGCATCGCCATGATCGTCGAGTCGGCGGAGACCAGTAGTAGATAGCCGCTCCAAGGCAGCTTGAGTCTGTCAATTTGCGTAAGGAGCTCGCTGACGGTTACATCGATGCCTGCCACCCCCTCCAGGAAGTCGCCCTTGTAGACCGGGGCGATCGCCGACATCATCCAGCCATGCCCCGCAGGATCCAGGTAGACGTCGGTCCAGCGCACGTCTTTGTCCGGATTATGTGCGGCATCGGCAAGGTAATAGAAATTGAACTCGGGAATTCGCATGTCCGGGGGATACTGCTGGTCGGTACGAAACCACGGATAGATGCGGTTATAGCTATCCCAGCTATTGAAGTAGAGGCTGGCTATGGTCCTGTCATGGAGCTTTATCTCCTTGAGCAGCGGATCGAGTGCGGATAGACGTGCGACCTTGGCCAAGTCATGCTGCTGCGCTGGCGTTGCCGAGGAATAGAAAGATGCCGCTCCTCCCCGGTCTTCCGGGCTGTAGCGTGCGCCCTGCGCCGATAACGCCAGAAGCTCATCAGCCGCAGCTACCGGGCGTTGCAATGCCTCCTGAGTCATCCGAGCAAGCAGTGCGGTGGTATCGCCAATATGCTGGAGTTGGTTCTCGATTATCAGCGCGTTTTGCTCCGCACTGGCCCCCAGGCTGTCATTGGCGCTGCGTCCCAGATAGGCCAATTGTGCATCGCGTATGGCTTGGTTGCTCAGAAGATAGCAACCCACCAGCACTGTCTCGACGAGGATGAGCGGAATCAAGGCACTACCCACAAAGGCGCGCCACATCCACTGCCTAAGTCCTGTTCGAGTGGATGCTCCGTTCATCTCTCCTCCCCATACACAGCTAGTGCCATAGTGCCACTATTGTTATAGCTCATTTCCTTACCGTCATGAAAGCACTCGACTCAAACGATAATTCTTCACACTTTCATCAAGTAAAAATTACTTTCATCAGGCAACCATGAAAGCCATGGTTTATTTCTACCGGACATCCAACCAATCGCCTGACGAAATCAAAGTACGAAAGCGCGATAAGCCTCCAATTAAATATGGCCAGCGCCTTGCCATGGATAATAAACGTGCATTGAAATTTCCAGATTTACGATACAGTTATTGAATTTCCATCAAGCAACCGCATGCACGAGTCGTCCGGACGCATTGCGTTAGTCGGAGGCTGCGACGACTCGATTGCGCCCGGATTTCTTCGCCTGGTATAAGCGCCGATCAACCTCTTCGAACACACTCTCGATCGAATCGCCGCCCGGGTGCCAGTCAGCAACGCCGGCCGACAAGGTTATCTGTCCAACAATTTCGATATGTGTAGTTTCCAACGTACGCCGCAAGCGCTCAGCGACCTCCGTCGCGTTGGGCACGGATACTTCAGGCAACAACAGCATGAACTCTTCCCCACCAACTCTGCAGGGCAGATCGTTCGGTCTGGCGCTACGTTGCAGCAACGCTGCGAGCACCTTCAGCGTGTCATCGCCAGTTGCGTGACCATAGGTATCGTTGACGCGCTTGAAGTGATCGATGTCTACGGAGACGACCGCGAATGGCGTTCCAGAGCGCTGCCATTCAGTAATTGCATCGATCATCGCCCTGCGGTTGGGCAGGCCCGTCAATGCATCGCTTTGGGCCTGCCTGTTCAGACGCAGGATTTTTTCACGCAGCAGCGCTGCGCTTTGCAACAGAGCACGTCGAATACGCCACTCTTCAATAAACCGTACCGGCACGGCGCGAATCTGCTCGTAGCTTTCCGCATTGTCCAACTGCCCGGCGCACCTCGCCAGTCGCGCCAGCGGACTGGACAAGTAGCTACCCGCACACAGGATCACTACGATGCCAAGCGCCCCAAGGGGGACCATGCCCAGTACAACTTTCCACGCCAACGTCCGAAGGTTGGCATCGATAGATGCCAACGGCTGCAGCGAGACGACCGCCCATTGCGCGGTCGGTACACTGGCAAAGCCTGCCAGCATGCCATGATCCTGCAGGCTCCCTTCCCCCTTCAAGGCAGCACCTGTAATCACATCATCGGCCAACGTACCGACACGCTGCGGATCGGGGTGATAAAGAATTCTGCCGGAACGGTCCACCAAGTAGACGAACGCCCCGTCATGCCTTACATGCTGGTCTATCAGATCGCGTAGCGCGTTATTTTGATCCAGACGTACAGTCCCGCCCATTAGCCCCAGATATTCGCCATCAACGCTTTCGATGGGGCTGGAAAGAAAGATGACCAGGTTGCCGGCGATGGACTTGAACGCATCGCTGATCATGGCACTACGTCGCTTGAGAGGCTCACGATCACGCAAAGGCTTGCCCTCTAGATGCATCCGAGCGGGCTCGGCGACGATCACATCGCCGCTCGCGCTGGCCATCAGCACCGAGTTGAAATTGTCATCTTGAGCGAGAAGGCGCTGGACCTCATCTGTCCATGCCGCCCTGTCGGTTGGACGGGTTGCTACTCGACCAGAGCTGTATGCCAGACGGGACATATCTGCGCCGAGCAGTTGCTCGACACCGACGGAGATTCTGCGGGCGTAGGACGCATTGTCCTCTAATGCATCCTGAACAAGCGCCTCACGCTGAACGCTGTAGGTCACCCAGAAACTGTTTGCAAGAGTTACAACTGCAGAGAACAACGCAAACAAGAGTATGAGAGTGCGGAGTTTGAACGTTGGCTTGGGCCACGCAGGCATCGGAAAATCCACTAACAAAGGAAACGACTGAGCAAGCTGTCGTTCATCGAACGACAGTTCGCATTAATCACATCGCCTTCCTTTGCAAAGGAGCAGCCGGTATGCCGGCGCCCTGGTGTCCCCTCTCAAGTCCGGGACAGTTACCGACTCATGGGCAAAAGTCCCGTTCCCACTTACAACTGGAAGCGCTGCACCACACCATTCAGGTCAATCGCCAACCTTGATAGCTCCTGGCTTGCCGCACTGGTCTGGTCGGCGCCTGCCGAACTTTGCTGTGACAGGTCGCGGATGTTCAGCAGGTTGCGATCGACCTCGCGGGCAACGTTGGCCTGCTCTTCCGAGGCACTGGCAATGACCAGGTTGCGTTCGTTAATGGCAGAAATCGATTGCGTGATCTCGTCCAGTGCCGCACCCGCAGCACGAGCCACCTCCAGGGTGAAATCGACCCGCTCGCAACTGGTGCGCATCGACGCAACGGCCTGACTGGTGCCCTGGCCTATGGCGGCGATCATCTGCTCGATTTCCTGGGTCGATTGCTGGGTACGGTGGGCCAGAGCCCTGACCTCGTCGGCTACCACGGCAAAACCACGGCCTTGTTCGCCCGCGCGGGCTGCCTCGATGGCCGCGTTGAGTGCGAGCAGGTTGGTCTGTTCGGCAATCGCGCGAATGACTGACAGTACCTGACTGATATCTCGCACGTGGTTAGCCAACTCCTCGACGCTGCCAGAGGTCTGGGTAACGTCCTCAGCCAGGCGGACGATAGAGTTGACCGTCTGCCCGACCTGCTCACGGCCATTGCGCGAGGTCTGGTCGGCCTGACGGGAAGCTTCCGAGGTGCTGACCGCGTTTCGTGCAACTTCTTCTACCGCGCTGGTCATTTCGTTGACTGCGGTAGCGGCCTGCTCGATCTCGGCATTCTGCTGATGCAGACCGCGAGTCGAATCCTCGGTTACCGAGTGCAGTTGCTCGGAAGCGGAAGCCAACTGGCTAGCGGAGTCGGCGATGTGCTGAATAGTGCCCCGCAGACTGGCCTGCATCTCCTGCAACGCATTGAGCAACTGCGCCGGCTCGTCCTGGCCCTTGATCTCGAAGCTGCGGCTCAGATCGCCAGAAGCGACGATTCGGGCCTGCTCCACCGCCTGTGCCAAGGGGATGACCAGACTGCGGGTAAAAATCATCGCCAGCACTAGGGTCAGGACTACGGCCACCACCATCAGGAAGATCACCAGCTTGACTGAGTTGTTAAAGGTCGCGTCGCTCGCGGCTGAAGCAATCTGGGCGCCTTCGCTGTTCATCTGGGTCAGTAGGCCAAGTGCATTGGCAATCTCTTCAGCATACTCGCCCAGCTTTTCCCCCACGACGTGCCTAGCGCCAGCCAGGTCGCCCGATTGGCTCAGCGAAATGGTCAGTCTCGACTGCTCTAGATAAAGTGCCTTGGCCGCTTTGTAGGCCTCGTACCGGGCTCGTTCCTCAGGCGAAGAAATCAATGACTCGTAACGACGCTCGGCAGCGTCTAGGTCAACCAGGGCCTTCTCCAGACTGCGCAACGTGGTATCCCGCGCTGTCCCTTCGACAAGGGCAAAACGCAATGTCAAGGCGCGAATACGTGAGCTGGCGGCAGTAATATCGTTGACTGCGACGATGGATGGCACCCAGTTGCCGTTAACCTCATCGCTCCGAACATCCATCTGTTTCATCTGATAAAGAGCAATAGCCCCCAAGGCAACCAGCAGCACTCCAAGAGTTGAAAACGCAAGTGTAGAGCGGAGGCCAATCCGTATTTTTCTAAACCACATGATATTTTCCTAAATAGCTAGAACACGGTTGAGAGGCAAGGCACTTCACCAGTTTAAATTCGACCAAAACCCAAAATAGCAATTATTCGTTAGAGCTGATAATTAGATTTCTTATTTCTTACCGCCTCTCCCATGTGCGAATTTTAATATTCTCACAAGTACTTATCCACGGTTTAATTTTTAATAGATGAGTAAAAAACCATTACTTTATTGACGTACCGCAACAAATGATCAAGCGTTTGTGCTTGAAGGCCTTTTATACGGCTGCAACAAGGTCTGTAACCGACCTCAACGACCAGGCAACATGCGTTTCAGGGTGTTGTCCTTGACCCAGTAGTGGTGCACGAGGCCCGCCAAGGCATGCAGGCCGATCAGCCAGTAACCGGCGCTTCCCAACCATTCATGCCAGCCCTTGAGTTGTCGGGCCAGGACAGGATCCAGAACGAGCGGCGATGGAAACGTAATATCCCAATAAGGCAGCGGTTTACCTGCTGCGCTCAGCATCAGCCAAGCCAGCAGCGGTGTAACGATCATCAGCCCGTACAGCGCCAGTTGCATGAGGTTTGCAACTTCGTTCTGCCAGACCGGAGGTTGCGGTCGTATCGGGGGGCGGGGGGTCAGACGGCCCAGCAGGCGGACCCAGACCAGCGCGAAGACCGCCAGGCCCAGCAGGCCATGGAACCCCAGCAGCGATCCCTTCAGGACATGACCCTTGGGCAGGGCCCCGCGCAACTCGATACAGGCATAGATGCCGATAAACAGGATTACCATGCCCCAGTGCATGATGATGGACAGGCGACCGTAACGGTCAGTACTTGAGTCGCGCTTCATGTCATTGGCCTCTCGGAGTGGAACAGACGATGCCAAGGTGCCATCTGAAGCTTAAGGAAGTCTGAAGTCCGCAGTGGTAACACGCTCAAGCGGGATCGACAGGGTCGCGGCAAGTCCACCGCACGATCGGTTTTCAAGGCGCACCTGCCCTCCCATGCGCTCAACGATTGTGGCGACGATAGATAGCCCGAGGCCAGCGCCATTGGGGCTGTTCCGGCTGTAGAAGCGCTCGAAGACCCGCGACAGGCTGGCCTCGTCGATACCCGGACCTTCGTCTGCGACGGTTAACTCTGCCTCACCGTCTAACTGCCTGAGCGACACCGTGATACGCCCTCCCGCCGGCGAGTGCTCCACCGCGTTGGCCACCAGATTCTGCAATGCAATGCCCAGCACGCCCGCATCAACGGCCACGTGGAGCTCGCCCTCGCCGATGTCCAGTGAAGGTTCCAGGCCACGGTCGAGAATCCAAGGGGTCAACTCCGCCAGCGTATCGGTGAGCACCTGCGCGAGATCGATCGGGGGGCTCGCACGTTGTCCAAGGCGCGGTTCCAGGCGGGCCAGGGTCAGCAACTGGTTGACCACCCGGGCCAAGCGATCGACACCGCAGATCAGAAAGCCCAGGGCCTTTTGCCGTTCGGCTTCGGTGGTGGCCGCTTGGGCGTTTTGCGCATGAAGCCGCAGGATGGCCAGCGGTGTGCGCATTTCATGGGCCGCGTCGGCGATGAAGCGATGCTCGCGACGCAACAGGTCTTCGATCTGTGCCAGCAGACGATTGATCGCCGCCTGCATGGGCTCCAGCTCCGATGGCAACGGCACCAGTTGCAACGGCTCCAGCGAATCGGCATGCCGGGCGCGGATGACATTGGCCATGTTCTGCAAGGGTTGCAGGCCCCACCCGATCGCGGCCCAGACCAGTAGGGCGAGGGCCAGGCTGCCGATCAGGAAGGGAAATAGGGTATGACGGACGATCCGGTCAATCAGGTCGTAGCGGACATCCTCCCGTTCGCCGACCCAGATGACCCAATGCCGTTGCGGTACAGGCAGGACGAAACCGCGCCATTGCTCACCATTGACCGGGAAATCGGCAAAGCCCGAAGAGACTGGAAGCGCCCCCAAGGACGGGGCGCTGGGGGTGTTAACCAACAGTTTTCCGGCATCATCCCAGACCTGAAAGGCCAGTTTGCTTTCATAGGGATGACCAACCCTATGCCGCCCAGCCTTGCCTAAGGCGTCGTTGAAAGCACGGTACAGTTCCTCACGGCTGCCGTCCTGGACGGGAATGCTCATTACGCCCTCTAGCAGGCGTGCATTCTGCGCAAGATGGGCATCATAGACCTCGGTGATTTCGCGACGGCTGTCATGGTAGTTGTACAGCGCCAACAGGCTAGTCCCCAGCACAAGTAAAAGCATTACCCGCCACAGCGTTCGCTGGCGCAGCGAGCTCATGCCTTGCCCTCGACCAGATAGCCGATACCGCGCACAGTGCGGATCAGGCCGTTGAACAGCTTCTTGCGCAGGTGGTAGATATTCACTTCCAGTGTGTTGCTTTCCGGTTCTTCGTCCCAGCCATAGAGCAGTTGGGTCAGGCGCTCGCGGGTGAAGACCTTGCCCGGTTGAGCTAGTAGCTCATGCAGCAGTACATACTCCTTGGGCGTGAGGATCACCGGCTCGCCGTTGTAATGCACTTGCTGGGTCGCAGGGTCGAGGCTGACGCCGACATGTTCGATCAGCACCTTGGCACGCCCCGCACTGCGCCGCAGCAAAGCACGCAGGCGGGCCTTCAGTTCGTTAAGGTCGAACGGCTTGACCAGATAATCATCGGCCCCTGCATCAAGGCCGGTAATACGATCCTCAGTGGCATCCCGGGCAGTGAGGATGAGAACCGGCAGGCTATCACCCCCAGCTCTTACCCGCCGCAACAGTTCGATACCATCCAGGCGCGGTAGGCCCAAGTCGAGGATCGCTAGATCGAACGCCTCATGCTGCAATGCATGCAACCCGCTCGCCCCGTCCCGCAGCCAGTCGAGGGTATAGCCCTCCTGGCGCAAACCATCGCAGATCCCCTCGCCCAGCGCGGTATCGTCCTCAACCAGCAGCAGCCGCATAGTCAGTCCTGTTTGTCCTTGATCGCCTTGAGTAAAGCATCGATATCGCCGCGCCGGCCCTGGTCGGCCAGCTCGCGTCCAGGCCGCAGTGGCGCCTGCAAGGCTTTCTCCAGCGCCAGGCGGGCTTCACCGTAGCGTTTTTGCCGGAACAGATGATCGGCCCAGAAGTAGTTGCTGTCGATACCGTTGGGGTTGATCTGCAACGCCTTGCGCAACAGCGTCTCGGCCTTGTCGCTATCACCGAAGCCGATCGGCCAGCCTGGCACCTGGTCGTACAGGGTGCCCAGGCTGGTGTAGGCCGACCCCTGCAGCGCATTGGCATCCAGTTTGATTGCCTGCTCAAGGCTGGCCCGCGCCGCCTTGACCTTGCCCAGTGCGCCCAGCCCACCGGTAGCACCAGCCCAACTGCTGTTGATGATGCCTTCCCAGATCAGCGGCTCGGCTGCATCGGGGTATTGATGAGCAAAGCTAGCAGCATCGCCGGCCAACTTCTCAAACGCTCCTGCACGCTGTTCTTTGGGCGTCTGGTACTGGATCTGCGCCCAGCGTTGCTGCAACTCGCCGAGATGCTGAGTGCCTGCCTGGTCCAGCGCCCAGGTCAGGGGGCTGAATGCCAGCAGACTTGCTACAAAAAAACGTTTCATTTGATCGACTCCTTGGAGTGGCTACCGATGTGCCGGCGGATCACCGGTAATTGCTTGCGCAGTGCTCGATCGACCACCCCTGGCAACATGCCGTTGAGGCGCACGAAGAGCTTTTCCGGCCAACCCAAATAGAGTTCGCTACGTTCGGACTGCACAGCCTCAAGCACAGCCCTGGCAACGTCCGCTGGATCGTCCATACCGACCTTGAGAGCCTTGTTGAGGGCTGTAGCGGCGCTGCTGTTCATGCTCGTGCGCGTGGCCCTGGGTGCGGCGTACAACACGTCAACGGTGGTATCCGCCAGTTCCCGGCGCAGTGCTTCGGAAAATCCGCGCAGGGCAAATTTGCTGGCGCAGTAAGTGGCGTACCCCGGATAGCCGATCGAGCCGTAGGTCGAGCCGACATTGACTACCAGTGCCCTGGCCTGTGCCCGCAGTAGCGGCAGGCAGGCTCGGGTCAGTTGCAACGGAGCCTTGAGGTTGATGTCCAGCAGTTCGTCGAGGGCGTGTTCGTCCAGTTGGTCGAGCAAGGCGAAGCGATTGATTCCGGCAGCATTGATCAACACATTGACCCCGCCGATTTCCCGGGCCCGGCCAACTACCAGCTCACGGCCTTCGGCAGTGCGCAGGTCGGCGCTCTGCCAATACAGCCGGTGCGGGTAGCGCTTTAACAGACCGCTCAGTTCGCCCATCTGCCGGCTGACCGCCAAGACCCTGGCACCGGCGGCACAGAGTTGCTCAGCCAGTTCCAGGCCGATGCCACCACTGGCACCGGTCAGGATCACCACGGAATCAGACAAGCGCATGGCGCACCTCAGGTTGGCCCACCCGTGGCAGGCTCTCGAACATCACGGTGTACAAGCGGTACACCACCTTGGCGGCATGGATCACGGCCTGCTGGTCGGCTGGGTCGTCCAGGCGATCCATCAGGTTGCGGTAGGTGACCATGTGGTCCTGGTCCAGGGCGCCGTGGGAGCTGAGGTAGCTGAAGGCCTTGTCCGGTAGGGCCAGGGTGCTCTGGATGGTGCCGGCCGCCTGGGTTGCCAGGGCGATGCTGGTGCCCTCGAGTACGTTGACCATGCCGAACAGGCCGACCGGATTGCCACGAGCGATGAGGTCGTAGAGGTAAGCCACCATCAGTTCGATGGACAATGACGGCCGGCCATCCCGCACGCCCTCCCAGTCACCGCCGCAGGCCTTGATATCGTTGAGGATCCACTGCTCGTGGCCGTACTCCTCCTCGATGTATTCGCAGACCGCGCCGCGCAGCCACTCCAGGCGCGATGGCAGGCGTGCGCCGCAGGCCATCATCAGTGGCACGGTGTGGCGGACATGGTGGTAGGCCTGGCTCAGGAACGCGATGTAGCTGTCCAGGCTGACCTGGCCGGCCAGCGCCTCGCGGATCACCGGAACGGCGAATAGCGCCTGGCGTTCCTGGGCGGTCTGTTGTTGCAGGGTGTCGAAAAAGACCATGGAATACCTCATAGCGGAATGTCGGATAACAGGGTGTGGTAACGCTTCAGGATCGCCTCGCGGCGCGGGCGACCATTGGCAGTCAGGGTTTCATTGCGGCTATCGAAGGGGACCGGCAGGCGCCGCCAGGCATGTACCCTGGCGTAATCGGGCAAGCGGGCGTTGCACTGCTGCACGGCCTGTTCGATGGTGTCGTCACTGGCATTCGGATCGAGCGGCCAGAGCAAGGCGCTGTTGCGCGACAAGCCCTCGCCATGGACGAAGGCCTGGGCCAAGACTCCGCCCTGGGTCAGTTCGGCTTCCACCCATTCGGGGTTGACGTTGCGTCCGAAGCTGGTGATGAACTGGTGCTTCTTGCGTCCGTTCAGGTACAGGTAGCCCTGCTCGTCGAAGTAGCCCAGGTCGCCGGTAGCCCACCACTGCCCCTGGAATACGGGCTCCTCCAGGTAACCCAGCAGGGTCGATCCGGTCACCATGACTTCGCCGTCCTCGGCGATGCGGACCTGCACGTGCGGCAACGGCTTGCCGACGCTGCCAGGCCGTACCGCCTCCGGGCGGTTCAATGCCACCACCGATGCGCACTCGGACAGGCCATAGCCCTCGAACACGGGCAGGCCGACCGCCTCGGCGCGAGCCAACAGGTCAGGGGAAACCCGGGCACCGCCAACGGCGACGAAGCGCAGAGGGCCGACCGGCATCAGTCCGCGCTCGATAGCGGTCACCAGCCCCATCAACAATTGCGGCACCAGGATCAGACTGTGCGCACCGCTCAGGGCAACGGCACCGAGCAAGCGCTTGAAGTCCACCTGGCTGGCACCGCCTATGCCCAGTTGCGCTTGCGGATAGAGCAGCACGCAGGCTCCGGCCATCAACGCGGCATAGACGCCGAGGTTTTCCAGCAGAACCCCTAGCGGCAGTACCGCCAGGTAGCGATGCGCAGCAGTTTCACGGCTCGCCGCCTCCAGCTCGCGGGCCACCCGCAGCATAGTGTCGGCGCTCAGGCACACCCCCTTGGGACGGCCGGTGCTGCCGGAGGTATAGGTGATCTTGGCGGTACCCTCGGGCAACGCTGCGGATACCGTGACAACCCGCGTCCAGAAACTATCGTCCTGGTTGAAGCCTTGCTCGATAAGGCGCTCGTTCCATTGTTCCTCGACCAACGCCAAGGTAGCGCCGCTCTGCTGAAGGCAATGCTCGAACTGTGCAGTGCTGAAAAACGACGGGATGAATACACATGGACGTTCAGCGAATAGCGCCGCCAGATCCCAGAGCAAGGCCTCGGGCCCGTTTTCCAAGGCCAGGACCAAAGCCCCCGGCGCCTGCTCGCGCAAGGCATTGGCACGTGTGCCTACCTCAACCAGGAGTTCCATCCAGGTCAGACGTCGAGTAGGACCCTGCAGGACGACTTCGTCGCTCCGGTCCCGGGCATTTATCGTCAATAGCTGCTGAAAACGCTCCAATTCATGCGGCATGACCAGCCTCCTGGGTGATCGCCGGTAAGCCCAGGCGCTGGAATACCCCTGCTCGGGTCAAGGCGTCGAAGCCATAACCGATATTGCCGGCGAAGACCTGAGGGCGCTGGGCGTAGTAAGTACCCCACTGGTCCTGCTCTCCGTCCAGACGACCGGGATCGGCCACTGCTAGCACGCTGGGCTGCAGCCCCAAGCGCTGGAAGCTGTTGATCAGCGAGGCAGCACCTGTGAACGCGACCCACGTCAGTCCCCTGATGGCCAACAACCAAGTGACCACGATGATGATAATTCGGGCGCTGCCAGCACTCAGCGACGCCAGATTGCCCACTTCGACCAGGCAATTGCGCTCCAGCGGAGCGCCTGCCAGCCGTGAAACAGCAACCTCCAGTGGCTCGTCCAGATAGCGCTCGAGAAACAACGGCCCGGCGTGGGCCGGACGAACGCCGGCTGCTGCGATCAGCCGCCCGTGACGGTCGTGCAGCGCCAGTAGTTCCGGCAAGTAATGCTGCACATCTGCCTGATGGATAGCGGCGAAACATTCGTGAATGAAGTGCTCCAGTTCCCCGCGACCAGGATCATGATCTCGGTGAAGGGACAACTGCGCGTGATGCTCGGCATGGCTGCCGACAGACAATGGGAGCAGGCTGCTCCATTTAAGCTGGGTCATGAAACTCCCCCCGATTGGGCTCGACGGGGGTGAGTATCGGCGTCGAATCTGAAGGGAGTCTGAAGGACCTGACAAACCCCTGACTTACTGACATGAGTTGAGAAGTGCAAGCGTGCCCATACTCATTAGCGCTACGCAGGTCGGCTTCACGAACAAGGCGTCAGGACTTTGCCCGCTTCTTTCGGGCTTGGGCGGGCTAAAATGGTCGAGGTCGTTTCCGGAGTTGGAACAGAAACCTACGACCATCCATCACTGTGGTCTGCCAGATTCGGAGCTAAGCTGAAGTCTCAGTACCCGGATAACCATCTATGAAGCAGTCACTTTCTGAGGCTATCGTTTCGTTGGAGCCTTTGACTAAAGAGGCGACCGAAGCGCTGCGCCGCTATCACGATGCTCAGAATGCGGGAGCAGCACCTGATGAGGTCGAACGCCTCCGGCTTTTAGCCGAGAGCCTTTTTCAGGCGGTTTCTGCGTATCAGGCAGGCTTGCTAGGCGGGCCCATACCATCTTTTCACTGACGCATATTCAACGATAGTTATCTTCCCCCGGCCTTTCTGGTAGGCCGCTTTGGGTCAAAAGCTCCAGCATAAGAATGTCCGCTATCGACCCATTGCAGACGTTCCCGGACGCCCAGGCACGCATTCCCAGTAAGCGGAGCGAATGACTTGAGTCGTCCCAAAGCGGCCATTGGTGGAAGGCCGCGGTCGGCCAACAACGGAAGGTTATCTATGGCTTGGCAAGCTTCTCTTGTAGCTTAAGTTGGCTACCAAATCAGGGGCGACTCACTGCTGGCAGATATTTTGACGAAAGCTGCTCAACAGGAAAAGCGGATAGTGATCTATGACTACCGCCGATCACATAAAGACCTGCTGGTCGCTCACTATTCAAATATGTCCCGCTTACGGATTCAAAACGGACAGAAAAAAATTAGCCCTTTCTGATTATGGAGTTTGTCTTGATAAGGCGGGCAGGCGCATACGAGACACGCTTTGCTTGTACGTATAACAGACTGTGACAGGTTTGCTCCGGGGTGTTTGCCACTCCTGATGGCGAGGCGTCAGCCATTTTCCCGAGGAGCTGCTATTGGCCGGTTGCAGCCTGTGACCAAGGACCACATCAACTGATTGCGGTCACTCGCAAGGGCAGCTTTCCCCTCTAAGAGACACGACTACATCCCCTCGGCTTGCCCCCTAACTCATCTATCCACGGATGCGAGACTTGATTGAATCAATCACCCTTTCCGGCATGGCGAACTACAGCCCCTAACACAAGAAACGACTCAAAGCCCGAAGGCCGTGAATCACTTACCAAGCGTCAAAAGGGGCAGAAATCGCAATGTTTCCCACGGAAATTTCTCGACTTTTAGGTGCCTTAGTCCGCTTTTATTGCTGCCGGCATCAGAGTTCGAATAGCGTGAATCGCTACCATGTCAACGCCTGCACCATTTGTGACTATGAGCTGAACCCACTCCTCCCCTGTGAGGCATTCCCCGGTGCTGATCAGGTGTCCATAACGCTGCAACGCCCACTCTAAATCATCCACCATTTCAGGGTAAGAAGGACCTCCCTCAAAACGAATCGACAATCGCCCCAAGGCCGAGCGACTGACCCCGTACACCTCATTGCGCTTCGAACTCGGCCGCCTGAGGGAGATTACATCCCTGACCCATCGTCCCACCGTAGTCCATACCTGCACCATGCGCCCTCCCTCGTTGAGCGCATGCTATACAAAACCCAAATCGGGATAAACCCGCTTTGGGATAATTCTAAATAAGGTTTATTTAGATCACCGGCCTCGATCCGGTGACTCAGATGAAGAATTTCCGTTCCACCCCCTACCAGCGACTAATCGCATTGCTCGTGGACGCACGCAAGGACGCGCAGATGACGCAGCAGGATCTCTCTGCAAGGCTTGGAAAGCCCCAATCCTATGTGTCCAAGTACGAACGAGGCGAGCGGCGCCTGGATGTAATAGAGTTCCTCCAGATCGCGCTCAATCTGAAAGCGGATCCATACCTGCTTTTACGTGAGCTCGAACCTCTGCTGGCGGCTGAGTCATCTCAGGAGTAGCCGAAAGGCGCAAACCTTTCTCGCCACCTCCACTAAGAAGTTCGTCAGCAGCGGGCATACTGTATCCCTGCGTGTATCCCTGAAAAGCTATAGCTCGCAGAAAGCAAACAGGCAGCGGTGGCTAAAGCCCAGTTCAAACGCCACCGGCCCACCACTTCATCATCTAAAGACGTCCACGGACGTCTTTTTTTGTGCCTGAAATCCAGTAAATACGGGGCTTTCAGCGCCATTAGTGTCCGCGAGCGTCCAGCAAGATCTATGTCTTTTGGTATTCCAGATGGTATTCCTCTGCTTCGACAAAGATGACCAGCCAATGGGGTATCTGTTGCAATAACAGTTCTGATCCCCGTTGCGCAGGCCAAAATAGGCGCCTTGCTCATTCTGAGGAACCCAGAAAATCGAATAAACGGCATGAGGTGGACAGAGGGCTACTGAGCTCCCTATCCGCCTCATGCCGCTTTTATTTAATGCTCCCACCCACACCTTTGAACTTCTCGACAAACGCAGCGATCTTTTGGAACACGCTCTGCTTCTTGGTCAGGTATTGAGGGTTCAGCGGGCTCATCTTGGGTAGTACGGCGTTGAGTTCTGTACCGCTGTCGCTGGCGAACTCCCGCTTCAGAGAAGTGGTGATATAGCGTCTGGCCGCTTCTGCATTGAGGTTCTCAGCGCTAATAAGCTCCTGAGCCTCTCGTTGTTGTTCCGCTTGGGCGAAAATGAAGAAGGCGTCTATCACACTGGCCTTATCGCCAATCTGGTCAAGGTCGGTTTGATTGATGAAGTCCACAAGCAAGCTCTCTTTGGCGCGGTTGCCCAGACTTGCGCGAATCACGCGACGTACTTCATCCACTAGGTCGGACTTGCTCTTGATCTTTTTGTTGTGCTCGAAGATCAGCTCTAGGATGTAATCTAGGTTGATTTCTTGCGACTTGAGCAGGTCCACCTCAAAGACCACATCATCCCAATCGATAGTCGATTTTTCTTTATCGTTGGAGAATTTCTCCCGACGCAGCCAGTCGCGAACATCGTTATAGGTTGAACGATAGTCCTGAATTTTCCGTTCTGCTGGTATCTTGATTGCTTGCAACGCAGCCAGATCCTCATCGTTTAAATAGTGCTTAGTCTTGAATGCCTCGACTGCCTCCGGATCATTGAGGTCGACACTTTGCAAAGCCTTCAGGCTGGCAAATTCATCGTAGTTCTGCAGCACGTTCTCAACGCGCAAATATTCGCCGAACAGTTTTGCGAAGGCTTTTTTATCGGACTCTTTTTCAATGGCTGAAGGGTCAGGAAAACGCTGTTCCAACTCATTCACCACTCCCACAAAACCGCGCCGTGCTTCACCTGTCGCCACATCGGTAAAGCCCTCCATGTATTCCTTATAGCTCTTCTCCAACACCACATTCTTGGTGCTTTTATCTCCAAACAAGGTAATGGCATCGATGGTCGCCTGTTCCAGATCTCGGAAAGTAACGATATTGCCAAAGGTCTTGGTGGCGTCGAAAATTCGATTGGTGCGCGAGTAAGCCTGCATCAAACCGTGGTAGCGCAGGTTCTTGTCCACAAACAGGGTGTTCAGCGTGGGGGCGTCAAAGCCGGTCAGGAACATGCCGACCACGATCAGCAGGTCAATTTCCTTGGCTTTGACCTGCTTGGCCAGATCACGGTAGTAATTCTGGAAGCCATTGCTGTCCACGCTGAAGTTGGTTTTGAACAGCGTGTTGTAGTCGACAATGGCCGCGCTTAAGAACTCCTTGGCACTGCTGTTCATGGCAGCCACATCAAAACTTTCGTCCTGAATGTCGCCAATCGCATCCTGCTCCTCATTGGCAGCGAACGAGAAGATAGTGGCCACCCTCAGTGGTTTGTCGCTGCTCTTCTGCAGTTCCCTGAAGCACTCGTAGTACAGCTTGGCTGCATCCACGCTGCTAACCGCAAACATGGCGTTGAAGCCTTTTGTCGCAGATTGCAGGCGGTGGGTTTTCTGCCGGAAGTTATTCAGGATGTACTGCGTAATCTCGCGGATACGGTCGGGGTGCAACAGGGCTTGCTTGTTCTCTGCCGCGCTCAGCTTTTTCTCGTCCTTTTCGGTTTCGATGGCTTTGAACTGCGGGCGCACATCGTTGTAGTCCACCTTAAACTTGAGCACCTTTTCATCACGAATGGCGTCGGTTATTACATAAGAATGCAACTCCCGACCAAACACGCTGGCAGTAGTGTCTGCGCCCAGGGCGTTTTGCGGGAAAATCGGCGTGCCGGTAAAGCCAAACTGATAGAATTTTTTGAATTTCTTCTTCAGATTTTTCTGAGCTTCGCCAAACTGGCTGCGGTGGCATTCATCAAAAATAAACACCACCTGCTTGTTGTAGATGGGTAGGTCGCCTTCGCTCTTCATCAGGTTATTGAGCTTCTGGATCGTGGTGACGACAATCTTGTTGTCGTCCTTATCCAGATTGCGCTTCAGGCCGGCGGTAGAGTCAGAGCCATTCACACTATCCGGTGAAAAACGCTGGTATTCCTTCATGGTCTGGTAATCCAGATCCTTGCGATCCACCACGAAGAACACTTTGTCGATGAACTCCAGCTCGGTAGCCAAACGTGCCGCTTTAAAACTGGTCAGCGTCTTGCCTGAGCCGGTGGTGTGCCAAATAAAGCCGCCGCCCTCAAGCTGGCTCCAGCTCTTGGCCTGATAGGCGCTGTTGATCTTCCACAAAATTCGCTCAGTGGCGGCAATTTGGTAGGGACGCATTACCAACAGCGCATTGCTGACATCAAACACCGAATAATGCAGCAACACATTGAGCAGGGTATTTTTCTGAAAGAACGTAGCGGTAAAGTCTTTCAGGTCTTTGATCAGGCTGTTATCCGACTTTGCCCAATTCATGGTGAAGTCGAAGCTGTTTTTGTTGCGCTGGGTGGTGTTGGCGAAATAACGACTATCGGTGCCGTTGGAAATGACAAACAGTTGCAGATACTTGAACAAAGACTGCTCGCTGTTAAAGCTTTCTTTGCTGTAACGGTGCACCTGATTAAAGGCTTCGCGAATCGCCACGCCTCGCTTCTTCAGCTCCACCTGCACCAGCGGCAGACCATTGACCAAGATCGTCACATCGTATCGGTTGGCATGGCTGCCCGCTTGCTCAAACTGCTTGATCACCTGCACCTTATTGCGGGCAATATTCTTTTTATCCAGCAGATAGATGTTCTGAATATGACCATCGTCAAACACAAAGTCATGGATATAGTCATCATGGATCTTGCGGGTTTTATCGACGATGCTGTCGCTGGGTCTGTCCAGATAGGTTTCAACAAAGCGCTGCCACTCGCCTTCAAGAAACTGCATGCTGTTCAATGCCTGCAACTGCTCGCGCGCATTGGACAGAAGTTTCGCAGGCGTGTTTAAACCAAGGGCATACTCGTAGCCCTGATTCTGCATGTCTTGAATGAACTCTCGCTCTAGGTCGCCTTCGCTTTGGTAGTATTCTGCGACCTTCCATTCTTGGGTGTATTTGTCCAGAACGATGAAGCTATTCGATTCGGCGATGGGCTTTGTGTAATCAACCATTTTGATTTTCCTGTTGCCAAAATCTGTAGGTGTTCGTCAAGTGATTAAGCAATAGCGCGACCGTATTTTTTTCTGGCTCACTGGGCTCGGCGACGGTTTCATGGGATAAGGTGCTATGACTGGTAAATTGAATAATAAATTTTAAATAGGTTTGTTTATCATCCGGCAAAAGCTCCGCCCATCTTGGATAGCCCAGATAACTGGCTGTTTTCTCATACAAATTACGCAAGAGTGTAAAGTGATATTTTTGCACCTGATTATCAGCAATTGCTTTCTCAAGAATTTTCTTAAGGTGCAAGTGATAGGAAAAACTCGTATCGGAGTCACCCTGCTTTTCAGCCAGATCAAAGGTGCCATCCTCAAGTCGCCCTAGCATGTAACAGGTTTTATTTTTTAGCTCATTGTGCAGTACGTTATAAAACAGCGGACTATGCGTTGTAATGATGAACTTTAGAGAAGATTGACTGGATTTTATCAAGCTCGCCAAGTTGACAGCCAATTCAATTAAATGATTCTCATCCAGAGAGCTGACTGGATCATCAATAAACACGTATTCCAACTTATCGAACTGGTTGGTTTCTCTCTCGCTAGGCTCGACGATATTTAAAATCGTTACCACCTGATCTAGCAGAGTGTGAAAAACGCTCCAGATAAAGTTGCTTTCTTCACCTTTTGATATTTTGATATGACCGGTACGCTCATCGTCACCTCGCTCTAATGAAAAGCTAACTTCAGTAAAATCTTCGCTGAAATGCGGAGTTAGTTTGTCATTCGCATATCGCTGGAAGTATGTAACGATGTTTCTATCTTGACCCAGATCTTTGAGTAGAGTGAGCAGCCAGTCTGTATAAGAATTGGGCTGAATTTTGAGTTTCGGTTCTGCATCACTCTCCAGATCGTTATCCCAATAAAACAAGTCCTCCGTAAAAGCGTTGTAATAAAGGACCTTGTTGCGCGTCAACTCATCCTGATTGGGTTCACCATCGCCCTCATTGTCATCGGCTTTGGGCGCAATCAGCTGCTTGAACTCCCGTGAAAGGCGTGTCTTGCCTGTACCGTTAAAGGCATATATCAACTGCACCTTTGGAACCGGCTTGGCTTCTTCAACCTCCTTGGTTTTTTCAGGTACAGTTTTTTTAACTGTTTTTGGTGTACTCAGTTGTTGAGCAATTTCCGTTAGCGTCTTGCTCATGTTATACCACCACTTCTTCAGGCTCAGGGAAGCTCAGCAGCAAATCGCGGTAATGCTCGTATTGCTGTTGGCGCAACGCAATTTCGCGCGGTAAGCCTTCGGTGATAGAGCTGGTGAGGGCGTCGAATTTGTCGAGGATGGCGACGATGCGTTCTTTTTCTTCAGGTGAAGGATTTGGAATTTTAATGCCATTTAAATTCTTTTGATTCAGCTTCGGCTGAGCAGCCCCTGAAATGTATGGCGTTAAATCAATACTGTTTAAGTAATACTCAACGTATCTTCTTTCGGCATATGTCTCGAATTTAAGCACATGTGCGTGGTTATTTACCCAGCTTTTACCGCTAACACTAAATGCTATTGGCGTGTTTCGTGCCAACAAATTTGCACCGTCTTCAGAAACAAGCAAAAAGTCACCATCAAAAATGTAATCTTTAACGTAATCGACAATGCCCGATGCGCCGTAGTATGGAATATCACCAACATCTCTTAGTCCACTTCTTATAGGCTTGCGCTTTGAGTCAAGGTTTTCAGCAAGCTCCCCCAACGTCTTCCACTCCACGTCCCCTTCCTCAAAACTCAAAAACTGGCCGCGATAGTGGTTGTATTGTTTTTTACGGGCTATAAGCTCGCGTGTAAGCTCGCGTGTAAGCTCGCTAAATGCGTCCAGAATACGGACGATTTCGGTCTGGATTTCCAGCGATTTTTTGGGGTTTTCTGGACAGGGGAGTGGAATTGGGATTTTTGCCATATCTGTGGCAGAAATATCAATTACCTTTGCACCCTTTGCATATTTTCTTTTTTCAGACGCAAATTCGTTTGTTTGAGTGAAATAAGCAAAGTATTTTCCCAGAAGAAGGTCTCCGGGCTTCAATACGGTTGCATGTCCGCCCGTAACTGCTTGCGGCTCGCCAAGATAAACCAGCGCTTTGCCTACATCTTCAAGGTTTTCACTTGTGTTGGTGATTACAACATCACCCTTGTTTACCTTCTTTAGCTGCTTAGCTAGCTCAGGTGAAACAAAGGATTTTGTTTCAGTCGTGGATAGGCCGTAATAGGTATATATCTGGCCGTAGTGGATAGCCGGCACACCTGCGTCAGTGAAGTCCTTCTTTTGCAAGCCGTTGCCACGAACTAGTTTGCCAAGGGTCCCCAGCGCCCGCCGCTCCACTCCTGCGCCATCCAGCAGCTTTTCCAAAAGGGTCACTCCGCTCATGCTTCCAGCTCCTCGCCTTCAATCTCTGCGACGATGCAATCAATATCCATCCGAAGCCGGTCGATCCTGGCGACGGTGGTTTTCAACTCGGCATTAAGCTGAGCAATCTCCACCACTTCGCGGATGTCTTTGGCTTCGACATAACTGCTGACCGACAGGTTGTAGTCGTTGGCGGCCACTTTCTCGAACGGAACGGACAAGGCGAAGTGCTCCACATTCGCCTTGCTGTCGAACACCGCCATGATCTGGTCTATGTGCGTATCCAGCAGCACGTTGTTGTTGGTTTCCTTCTTGAAATAATCTTTGCCGCTGGCATCAATGAACTGCGTGTTGGTGTCCGTTTTGTGTTTGGACAGCACCAGAATATTGACTGCAATGGTGGTGCCAAAGAACAGGTTGGGTGCGAGCGAAATCACGGTTTCGACGTAGTTGTTATCCACCAAATATTGACGAATTTTCTGCTCAGCGCCGCCACGGTAAAAAATACCAGGGAAGCAGACAATCGCCGCTCGGCCTTTGCTGGAGAGGTAACTCAGTGCATGCAGCACAAAAGCAAAGTCAGCTTTGGATTTGGGGGCTAGCACACCGGCAGGCGCAAAGCGGTCATCGTTGATCAGGGTGGGGTCGTCCGCCCCCTTCCACTTCACCGAATACGGCGGGTTGGAGACGATGGCATCGAAGGGTTTATCGTCGCCAAAGTGCGGCTCGATCAGCGTATCACCGAGCTGGATATTGAATTTGTCGTAGTTGACGTTGTGGAGGAACATATTCATCCGCGCCAGGTTATACGTGGTGTGGTTGAGTTCCTGACCGAAAAAACCGTCTTCGATGATGTGTTCATCAAAGTGCCTCTTGGCTTGCAGCAGCAGCGAGCCCGATCCGCAAGCGGGATCGTAGATCTTGTTGATACTGGTTTGCTTGTGCATGGCGAGCTGGGCAATCAGCTTGGAGACCTGCTGTGGAGTGAAGAACTCACCGCCCGATTTGCCGGCATTGGCGGCGTAGTTGGAGATGAGGAATTCGTAAGCGTCGCCAAACAGGTCGATGTGGCTTTCGTCAAAGGTGCCAAAGTCCAACTTGGCTACACCTTTGAGCACGTCGGCGAGGCGCGCATTCTTGTCCTTTACGGTATTGCCCAGACGGTTGCTGGTGGTATCAAAATCGGCAAACAGGCCTTTGATGTCGCGCTCGGAGGGGTAGCCGTTTGCTGAGCTTTCGATAGCGGCAAAGATGGCGGCTAGATCGGTGTTCAGGCTTTCGTTGGTGTTGGCGCCGGCAGCGATAGTGGCAAACAACTGGCTGGGGTAGATGAAGTAGCCCTTGGTTTTAATGGCATCGTCTTTGATATCTGCGGTGATGACCTTATCGGGCAACTCAGCGTATTTGATGCTGTCGTCTCCGCCCTCAATGTAGCTGGCGAAGTTTTCGCTGATGAAACGGTAGAACAAGGTGCCAAGCACGTACTGCTTAAAGTCCCAACCATCGACTGCGCCACGAACATCGTTAGCAATTGCCCAAATCTGGCGTTGCAGGGCGGCGCGTTGTTGGGTGCTGGTCATGGGGTATTCCTATTGATTATCTAAATGTTTGTCATTTGTTTGATGTCGTTAAGACGTCTGTTTGTGATCTGGGGCCTTGGCGGCAGCGCCATCTATGTTTGTATCAGCTCAAACAGATCGCCTATTTGGCATTCAAACAGCAGGCACAGCCTCTCAATGGCTTCCAGATCCACTTTCTGCGCTGTTTCTTTGTAGAGCAGGGTTACCGTGGCGCGGCTTAGCCCTGTTTCTCTGGCAACATCAGCAATACGCATCTTGTGCTCGCCCATCATGCGGGCGAGGTGGCAGCGGATCATGGCTGTGCCCCCTAGCAATTTGTCTTCTCGCGAAACCCTGAAAGTAACGCGACGCTTTTCTTGGTACGACATTTTGTTAGTCAGACTCAAATTTTTCAATCAAAAACAAATTTTATCGATTTTTGGCTTGCTTGGAGATTGAGCCCAAGTAGGAGATCCGCTTCAGCCGCTACTCGGCAGGCTCCTTCGTGAGCTAGCGAGGTGCAACAGCAGCTCGACACTGACTGCATTATCGGAATGCAGCGCGCGACTGAGGGCTGGACTGGCGAGTTCGGATTGAGCAACCGCATCCACATCAAGCCAAAACGATGCCGGTGCCAGGCCTTGCGCACGATCAACTACTGACAAGTTCTTGTTCTTACCTGCCAAGCGATGATCAAGGGAATGATGCAGGCATTCATCAAGAGCACGGCCCTTGCTGAGTTCTGTCAGATTCAGTTCGACACCGACTGGTAGTGCTGTCGGCAGCGCTCTACTTTCTGCCATCCATCAGCGCCCATATCAGCCTAGAGTCATTACAAGGGAATAAACCATCGGCAGGCCTGGGCTCCACCAGCATCACAAGCGCCGGCCTCCCCCCCCTTCTCTATCCGTCCCTTTCGTAGGCAACGAGCACCCACTGGTTTGAGCCGCAGATACTGATCATTCTTGACCAGGTAACGCATGACGTGGTGCACGTTAGCCCGCGCATTCAGATCTCGCCTATCAAAGGACGAAAATCCTAGAGAGGTTCATTCTCAACGAAGCAGAGGCAGGGTTGCACCTTGGTCAGATTCTCCGGAAGCGTTAGATCAGAGGCTGGTATTCCGAACGGTATTCCATGAAAGAATCTAACCAGATTTTCTACAATAAAATCATATAATTATATTTCCTGTTCAAATTACCCCGGGCCCACCAAACGCTAAACAAATCAGGCACTTCGCGAATCTCGCAAAGTGCCTTTTTTGTGCCTGTGCAAAACGCTTCACGCGACAGCCCCGCCGCCCCGCCGCCCCGCACCAGATTGGCGCTCCCCCGCGCCCCAAAACCACACACCCGCCCTACCCCGTCACGCAAGAATCTTCTGACACCCCTCCCCGAAGCCCTCTGACACGGGCCTCAGCAAATAATCTGACCACTTGGCCATGTTTTTGCTTTGAAGCTGTTCAAAACAATCACCACCGAGCAGTCCCATGTCCGAATCCCCCCTGCGCCTGGAGTTGCGTGCCATCACCAAGCGCTACCCTGGCACGCTGGCCAACGACCGCATTGACCTGCGTATCGACGCCGGTGAAATCCATGCCTTGCTTGGCGAGAACGGCGCCGGCAAGAGCACGCTGATGAAGATCATCTACGGCGTTACCGCTCCGGATTCCGGCGAGGTGCTGTGGGAGGGCCAGCCGGTTCAGGTGCGCGACCCGGCACAAGCCCGTGGTCTCGGCATCGGCATGGTGTTCCAGCATTTTTCGCTGTTCGAGACGCTGACCGTGGCGGAGAACATCGCTCTGGCGCTGGGCCGCGAAGCCGGTACGCCGAAGCAACTGGCGCCGCGAATCCGGGAGGTGTCGCAGCGCTACGGTATGGGCCTGGAGCCGGAACGGCTGGTGCACAGCCTGTCGATCGGTGAGCGCCAGCGGGTGGAGATCGTTCGTTGCCTGATGCAGGAGATCAAGCTGTTGATCCTCGACGAGCCCACCTCGGTACTGACTCCGCAAGAGGTCGATGAGCTGTTCATCACCCTGCGCGCCCTCGCCGCGGAGGGCTGCAGCATTCTGTTCATCAGCCACAAGCTCGGCGAAGTCCGCGCGCTGTGCCACAGCGCCACGGTGTTGCGTGGCGGCCGGGTATCCGGCGACTGCGTGCCGGCCCGTTGCAGTGACCTGGAACTGGCGCGGCTGATGGTCGGCGACGCGGAGGGGCTGGAGGCCAGTTACGCGAAGACCGCCGGCGGCCTGCCGCGCCTGCGGGTGGACGACCTGAGCTGGCGCAACAAGGATCCGTTCGGCACGTCCTTCGAGCACCTGCGCCTGGAAGTGCGCAGCGGCGAGATCGTCGGTATCGCCGGGGTCGCCGGCAATGGCCAGGACGAATTGCTCGCGCTGCTCAGCGGCGAGACGCGCCTGCCCGCCAGCGAACGCGAGCGCGTCACCCTCGACAACCAGCCGATGGCCAACCTGTACCCGGACGCCCGCCGCGCCCTGGGCCTGGCGTTCGTTCCCGCCGAACGCCTCGGTCACGGCGCTGTGCCGGACATGAGCCTGGCCGACAACGCCCTGCTTACCGCCTTCCAGCAGGGACTGGTCAGCCGTGGCCTGATCCGCTCGGGCAAGGTGCTGGCGCTGGCCGAAGAGATCATTCAGCGCTTCGCGGTGAAAACCCCGGACGCCCACACCGCAGCACGCAGCCTGTCCGGCGGCAATCTGCAGAAATTCATCCTCGGTCGCGAGATCCTGCAGAACCCCAAGTTGCTGGTCGCCGCGCACCCGACCTGGGGCGTCGACGTGGGGGCCGCCGCCGCGATCCACCGCGCGCTGATCGCCCTGCGCGACGCCGGGGCGGCGATCCTGGTGATCTCGGAAGACCTCGATGAGCTGTTCCAGATCAGCGACCGGATCGGCGCCCTGTGCAGCGGGCGCCTGTCGCCGCTGAAGGCCACCGCCGACACCCATCCCGTGGAGGTCGGCGGCTGGATGGCCGGCCAGTTCGATGCCCCGCAAGACGCCGCCTGACGAGAGCCCACCATGCTGTTATCCCTCGAACCCCGTACCCAGCAGTCGCGCGCCATGCTCCTGCTTTCGCCGTTGCTCGCCGGGCTGTTGACCCTGATCAGCGGGGCGATCCTGTTCGCCGCGCTGGGTCACGATCCGTTGCAGACTTTCCACACCCTGCTGATCGAGCCGATCAGCGACTTCTACGGCATCTCCGAGTTGCTGCTCAAGGCGCTGCCGATCCTGCTCTGCGCCTTCGGCTTGTCCGTGGCGTACCAGGCGCGCATCTGGAACATCGGCGCCGAAGGCCAGTTGCTGATAGGCGCACTGGCCGGCAGCGCCCTGGCCATCCACCTCATCGATTGGGAAAGCCGCTGGGCGCTGCTCTGGGTGCTCGCCGCCGGCAGCCTCGCCGGCGCTTTGTGGGGCGGGCTCGCGGCCTGGCTGCGCACGCGGTTCAACGCCAACGAAATCCTCACCACCATCATGCTCAACTACATCGCCCTGAACCTGTTGCTGTTCTTCGTTCACGGCCCGCTCAAGGACCCCGACGGTTTCAGCTTCCCGCAGTCGGCGATGTTCGGTGATGCCAGCCGCCTGCCGGCACTGTTCGAAGACGGTCGGGTGCACATCGGCCTGTATTTCGTGTTGCTAGCGCTGGTCGCAGTGTGGGTGCTGCTGCACAAGAGCTTCCTCGGCTTCCAGATCAAGGTGCTGGGCCTGGACCAGCGCGCTGCCGGTTTCGTCGGTTTCCGCGAGAAGCGTCTGGTGTGGTTGGCCCTGCTGATCAGCGGCGGCCTGGCGGGTCTGGCCGGGGTCAGCGAAGTCACCGGGCCTATCGGCCAACTGGTGCCGCAGGTGTCGCCCGGCTACGGCTACGCGGCGATTACCGTGGCGTTTCTCGGTCGCCTCAATCCGTTCGGCATCCTCGCCGCCGGCCTGCTCATGGCGCTGCTCTACCTCGGCGGCGAGAACGCGCAGATGACCCTCAACCTGCCGCAATCACTGACCGGGCTGTTCCAGGGAATGATGCTGTTCTACCTGCTCGCCTGCGATGTGCTGATCCTCTACACGCCACGGCTGAAGCTGAATCACCGTCGCCGCGCCGCGCTCGCTGAAACGGCCAGCGCCTGACGCCCCCACTCACTCTTTCGCTTGGCTGCCGCTGCCTGCGCGCAGCCTGAGGCTTCGACTATGGATCTCGATCTGTTTGGCAACATCCTCTACGCCATGGTGCGCTGCGGCACCCCGCTGTTGCTGGTCGCCCTCGGCGAACTGGTGTGCGAGAAGAGCGGCGTTCTCAACCTCGGCCAGGAAGGCATGATGCTGTTCGGCGCGGTGGTTGGGTTCATCGCCGCCTTCGCCACCGGCAACCTGTGGCTCGGCGTGCTCATGGCCTGCGTGGCCGGCATGCTGCTGTCGTCGCTGTTCGCCCTGGTGGCGCTCGGCTGCCAGGCCAATCAGGTGGCCACCGGACTGGCGCTGACCATCTTCGGCGTCGGCCTGTCGTCCTTCGTCGGCGCGGCCTGGGTTGGCAAACCGCTGACCGGTTTCGAGCCGGTGGCCATTCCGCTGCTGGCCGACCTGCCGATCATCGGCCACATGCTGTTCAACCAGGATGTGCTGGTTTACCTGTCCTTCGTCCTGTTCGGTCTGATCGCCTGGGTGCTGCTGAAAAGCCGCATCGGCCTGATCCTCCAAGCTGTCGGCGAAAACCCCGACGCCGCCAGCGCCATGGGCCTGCCGGTGCTGCGGGTGCGGACCCTGGCGGTGTTGTTCGGTGGGGCCATGGCCGGTCTGGCCGGTGGTTACCTGTCGCTGGCCTACACACCGATGTGGGCGGAAAACATGACCGCCGGACGCGGCTGGATTGCCTTGGCACTGGTGGTGTTCGCCAGTTGGCGGGTGTTCCGCGTGCTGCTCGGCGCGTACCTGTTCGGCCTGGCCAGCATTCTTCATCTGGTGGCCCAGGGAATCGGCGTGAGCTTCCCGGCCAACTTGCTAGCGATGCTGCCGTATGTGGCGACCATCCTGGTGTTGGTGGTGCTGTCGCGGGATGCGATCAAGACCCGGCTGTATGCGCCGGTTTCCCTTGGGCAGCCGTGGAAGGCGGGGCACTGATGCACCAGCAAAAGGCGACCTGAAAAGCATCACGCACCATCCCAGAACCGATCCGCTACCCCCCAACCGCCACACCCCGCAAAAACCCGGTTTTTGCCCGCTTGGTCAGCTTTTTGCAGTAAGGGAAAAGCCCGACACGGCCACTATAAAAGACCTACAGGAGCCAACCCCAGATGCATCAGAAGAAAAGCAAAAACCTGCTGCGCACCCTCGCCGCCGCCATCGGCCTGAGCACCGCGCTGTCCGCCTCCGCCGCTGATCCACTGAAGGTCGGCTTCGTCTACATCGGCCCCATCGGCGACCACGGCTGGACCTACCAGCACGAGCAGGGCCGCCAGGCGCTGATCAAGCAGTTCGGCGACAAGGTCGACACCAGCTTCGTCGAGAACGTGCCGGAAGGTGCCGACGCCGAGCGGGTGATCCGCAACATGGCTAAGGGCGGCTACGACCTGGTGTTCGCCACCTCGTTCGGCTACATGAACCCCACCGCCAAGGTCGCCAAGCAGTTCCCGAAAGTGACCTTCGAACACGCCACCGGCTACAAGCAGGACAAAAACCTCGGCACCTACCTGGCGACGTCCTACGAGGGCCGTTACGTCGGTGGCTTCCTCGCCGCGAAGATGACCAAGAGCAAGAAGATCGGCTACGTCGCCTCCTTCCCGATCCCGGAAGTGCTGCGCGACATCAACGCCATCCAGCTGGCCCTGAACAAGTACAACCCCGGTACCGAAATCAAGGTGGTGTGGGTCAACTCCTGGTTCGATCCGGGCAAGGAAGCCGACGCCGCCAACGCGCTGATCGACCAGGGCGTCGACGTGGTCTTCCAGCACACCGACAGCCCGGCACCGATCCAGACCGCCGAACGCCGTGGGGTCTATGCCGTGGGCTACGCCTCGGACATGGCGCACTTCGGGCCGAAAGCCGTGCTGACCTCCATCGTCAACAACTGGGGCCCGCACTACATCAAGAGCACCCAGGCGGTCATCGACGGCACCTGGAAATCCCAGGATTACTGGGGCGGCCTGGCTGAAGGCACGGTCGAGCTGCCGATCAGCGACCTGGTCCCGGCTGACGTGAAAAGCGAAGCCGAGCAGATCATCGCCAGCATCAAGGATGGCTCGTTCCACCCGTTCACCGGCCCGATCATGGACCAGAGCGGCGCGGTCAAGATCGCCGAGGGCGCCGTGGCCAGCAACGCCGAACTGGCGGGCATGAACTACTACGTCAAAGGCATCACCGCGCAACTGCCGAAGTAAGTACCGCTGTAAACGCCGGACGGGAGCGCCAGTCGCTCCCGTCTGTTTCATAACCGCGCCGCGCCCATCGCGCGCCGCCTCAAGGCTGTGTCGCCGTCCCTCCTACCGGAGAACCGCGCACAAGATCGGCCCCGCCGATCTCTTCGCTGCATGGGTACGAGAAGACTCGCAGCACCACGGACCCGCCCACCGACACCGGGGTCCGCACTTCTTGGAGCCAACCATGAACACCCTGCCGATCATCGATATCGCCCCGCTGTACCAGGACGCCCCCGCCGCCCGCGAGACCGTGGCCCGGCAGATCGACGCTGCCTGCCGCCAGTGGGGTTTCTACTACATCAAGGGGCACCCGATCCCGGCCACGCGCATCGCCGAACTGAACGCCGCCGCGGTAGATTTCTTCGCCCGCCCGGCGGAAGAAAAACTGCGTATCGACATCACCCGCAGCGCTCACCACCGCGGCTACGGCGCCATTGCCACCGAGCAACTCGACCCAAGCCGGCCGAGCGATCTCAAGGAAACCTTCGACATGGGTTTCCACATGAGCGCCGAGCATCCCGACGTGCTCGCGGAAAAGCCGCTGCGCGGCCCGAACCGTCACCCCGACATTCCCGGCTGGGAAGCGCTGTTGCAGCAGCACTATCAGGACATGCACGAACTGTCGCTGACCCTGCTGCGCGCCATGGCCGAGGCACTGGGCATCGAGGAGGACTTCTTCGACCAACGCTTCGCCGACCCGATCAGCGTGTTCCGCATGATCCACTACCCGCCGCGCCAAACCGCCAGCAGCGCCGATCAGCAAGGCGCCGGCGCGCATACCGACTATGGCTGCGTGACCTTGCTCTATCAGGACAATGCCGGTGGTTTGCAGGTGCAGAACCTGGCTGGCGAATGGATCGACGCCCCGCCGATCGAGGGCACCTACGTGGTCAACATTGGCGACATGATGGCGCGCTGGAGCAACGACCGTTACATGTCCACCCCGCACCGGGTAATCAGCCCGCTGGGCGTCGACCGCTACTCGATGCCGTTCTTCGCCGAGCCGCACCCGGACACCGAAATCAGTTGCCTGCCCAACTGCTCGGGCAGCGATAACCCGCCCAAGTACCCGCCGGTATCCTGCAGCGCCTACATGCTCTCGCGCTTCGCCGACACCTACGCCTACCGCCGCGAGGAAACCAAGGCCTGAGCCCCGCGATGGCGCAGCAACGCGCCATCCTGAAGCAACTCCGCCCTGAGCAATAGCGCGCAACCAGGCCATTGCGCGCTGTTGTGACAGCACCATCGCCCCACCCACCGCCAATAACGAAAAAACACCGGAAAAAACCGCAATTCTGTCCGGCAAGACAGGAATTGGCGCCGTTCTTGCTCTCTCATTAAAAGCCTGACCAACACGACAGGTTCAACGCTTGAACAACACAAAAATCAGGAGCTTTCGATGACTCGCACCACCACTTCCCTGCTGCTGGCGAGCGGTCTGCTGGCAACCGGTCAGGCCATGGCCGGCGACCTTCTGCTGTGGCAGGACAACAGCCTCACTTACCTCAACGGCATCGACTTCAAGGTCGATCCGCCCAAGCAGCAGACCGTGACCTTCGAACACGCCAGCGGCTGGAGCTTCGGTGACCTGTTCGTCTTCGTCGACGGCATCAAGTACAACACCGAAGCCACCAACGGTGCGGGCGACGGCCACAGCTTCTACGGCGAGATCAGCCCGCGCCTGTCCCTCGGCAAGATCAGCGGCGCCAACCTGTCGTTCGGCCCGATCAAGGACGTGCTCATCGCCGCGACCTACGAGTTCGGCGAAGACGATGTCGACGCCTATTTGATCGGCCCGGCGGTCGACCTGAACATTCCCGGCTTCGATTACTTCCAGCTCAACACCTACCTGCGCACCCCGGATGGCAAGCGCGACGGCAAGAACGTCTGGCAGATCACTCCCGTGTGGAGCTACACCGTGCCGGTCGGCAACTCCAACGTGGTGATCGACGGCTTCATCGACTGGGTCGTCGACAACGACAAGAGCTACCACGCCAACTTCCACTTCAACCCGCAGATCAAGTACGACCTGGCCAAGGCCATGGGCTGGGGCGAGAAGTTCTACGTAGGCGTGGAGTACGACTACTGGAGCGACAAGTACGGGATCAGCGACAACAGCTACCTGGGCGAGGAAATCCTCGGCGGCACCAACCAGAGCGCTATCAGCTTCTTGGTCAAGGCGCACTTCTGAGCTTCCAGTGAACCGCAGCCTGGGACAGACCAAAAAGGCACCGGTGCAAACCAGTGCCTTTCCGATCAAACAGCCGTAGCGCTCACGCACTCCCGCAGAAACGCATCCAGCTTCGACACGTCTCCTATGTACGTGCGCGGAGCGCTCATGCTCTCGGCTCGGTGCAGCTCGGTTTCCACCAGATGCTGCAACACCGGGCGAACCGGGCCACACGCGGCCTCTCCGACCTGCCGCTTGAGGCGCAGCAGTTCATTGATCTCCGCGCACTGGACCGGGTCATCGAGGGTTGCCGCCAGCAGCTCTTCAAACACCATCGGCGGCACGCCCCGTCCCTGGTCTATCCAGCGCACCGCCAACAGCGGTCGCAAGACGTAGAAGTACTTCTTGTAGCGCACTTCATCGCCGCGCAGAAACGCGCGGTAGTGGTTCCGCGCCATTGCCAGATAGTGCGCCCGCACCGCCGCCGGCGAATGGAACTCCAGCGCCAGCTCGCGCAAGCGCCTGCTCGCGGCTTCGTCCTGGCGATAGACCAGTGGCGAATCCAACCACTCCAGCAAGGTCGGATTGGACTTGCGCAGCAAGCGCAGGGCCTTGCGCAGTTCCCAACCACTGAGGTCGAGCTCGTCGGTCAGCGGACGCTCCAGCACATCGCGGGGCTCTTCCACGCGCAGATACCAGTCCGGCCGGTGCACGTAGACGAAGCGCACATCGTAATCGCTGTCCGGCGACGCGAAGCCCCAGGCGCGGCTGCCGGACTCGCAGGCATACAACACACGCACCTGCTGCTCGCGCTCGACCCGCCGCAGTTCTTCCAGCACCCGCTCGCGCATCGCGGCGGGCAATGGATGTCGCTCGTCTCTGTTCATTGCAGTGTTCTCCCTACCCCTTCACACACACCACCTGCCGCAGCGTGTGCACCACTTCCACCAGCTCACGCTGGGCATGCATCACCGCGTCGATGTCCTTGTAGGCCATCGGGATCTCGTCGATCACGTCCTTGTCCTTGCGGCATTCGACGTGTGCGGTGGCGCGGGCCTGGTCTTCCACGGTGAACTGCTTCTTCGCCTGGGTCCGGCTCATGGTGCGACCGGCGCCATGACTGCAAGAGCAGAACGCCTCTTCGTTGCCCAGCCCGCGGACGATGAAACTCTTCGCCCCCATCGAGCCGGGAATGATCCCGAGCTGGCCCTTCTGCGCCGACACCGCGCCCTTGCGGGTCACCAGTATTTCTTCGCCGAAGTGCTGCTCTTTCTGCACATAGTTGTGGTGACAGTTCACCGCTTCGAGGTTGGCCTCGAACGGTTTGCGGATCACCTGCCGCGCCGTAGCAATCACCGCCTGCATCATCAACTCGCGGTTCTGCCGGGCGAAGTCCTGGGCCCAGCCCACCGCCTCGACGTAATCGTCGTAATGCCGGCTGCCTTCCTCGAAATAGGCCAGGCTGCGATCCGGCAAGTTGGCGATGTGCTGACGCATATCCGCCTGGGCCAGCTCGATGAACAGGTTGCCGATGGCATTGCCGACCCCACGCGAACCGCTGTGCAGCATGAACCAGACTCGATTCACTTCATCCAGGCAGACCTCGATGAAGTGGTTGCCCCCGCCGAGCGTGCCCAGGTGCGCACGGTTGTTGGTCTTCTCCAGCTTCGGGTACTTGTCGGTGATCGCCTTGAAGCGCCCGGCCATCGCCGACCAGGCCTGGTCGGCCGCGTTCGGCACGTGCTCCCAGGCGCCCTGGTCGCGGCGCCCGAAGGTCTTGCCGTGGGGCACGGCCTTCTCGATGGCGCTGCGCAGGCCGAACAGGTTATCCGGCAGGTCCGCCGCCACCAGCGAGGTGCGCGCGGCGATCATGCCGCAGCCGATATCCACGCCCACCGCCGCGGGAATGATCGCGCCCTGGGTGGGAATCACGCTGCCAATGGTCGAGCCCTTGCCCAAGTGCACGTCCGGCATCACCGCCATGTGTTTGAAGATAAACGGCATGCGCGCCGTGTTCAGCAGTTGCTGGCGCGCATCGGGCTCCAGCGGCACGCCTTCGATCCAGGCTTTCACCGGCTTGCCGTTGGCGACTTCCAGCAGTTGATAGGTTGCGTCTTTCATCATCGTGTTCCGTCATTGCCCGCAGGCCTGGCTCAGGCCTGCTTCAGCGTTACCAATCCATTCAATACCTGATCCAGACCGCCGAACACCGAAATCCGGTCGATCCGCTCGGCCACGCGCTCCAGGGTTTCCAGCTCCTTGAGGCGCAGGGCGACGGGGTTGTCTTCCATCACCTTCGCCGTGTTCAACAGCGAGCGGGTCGCCGAGGTTTCTTCGCGGCGGCGGATCACGTTGGCCTGGGCCGACTTTTCCGCCTCCACCACCTGGGCCAGCAGGGTCTTCATCTCGCCAGGCAAGATGATGTCGCGCACGCCCAACCCGGTGACCTCGATCCCGCTGTCCGCCAACCGCGCCGCAAGGTGGGCGTTCACCGCCTCGTCGATCAGTTGCTTGTTCTCCAGCAACTCATCGAGGCTACGGGTTCCCACCGCCGCCCGCAGGCCGAATTGCAGCTCGCGGTACAGGTGTTCCTGCGGCTTGCTCAGTTGCGAGAAAGCCGTCAGTACATCGCCGTAACGCCAGTTGGCGATCAGGTTCAGGCGCAGGCTCACCTTGTCGCGGGTGAGGATTTCCTGGCCGCTGACTTCCAGCGCCTGAATCCGGGTGTCGATCAATTCCACGCTGACCTGACGGTTGTAACGCCAGAAACCGTACTGCCCCGCGGGCAGCAGTTCCAGCACCACGCCGTCGACTTTCAGCACGCCGACCTGATACGCCGGCACCTGCACCATCAACACCGCGTCCAACCCTGCCAGGGTCCGGCCCCGCAAGTTCGACTGGCTCAGCCGCGCCACCAGCGCGGCATCCAGCCGGTAATCCTGGCTGAAATCCTGCCGTTCCAGACGCTGTCCGGCTTGGCCTTTCCAATACAACTGGCGGCTGCCGGGCGGGAGGATTTCCACCAGCCAGTCCTCTTCGTAACGCAGGCCGACCTCGTCGCTGCCGACATCCATGCGGGTGAAGTACTGCTCCACCAGCGCCGGCTCGGACTGACGCAGGTAACCGGCCAGACGGTGCTCGAACAGCGGCGCATTGAGGCTGAACGTCTCCACGCTCAAGCGGTTGTGAAAGTCGAAATGGCGGTGGGTGCCCGACTCGAGGATGGCGAGAAAGTCGCCTTCCGAGTACAGCAGGCCACGTTCGTTCTTCTTCACGGTAAAGCGCTTGAACATTTTCATAATCTGTTTTCCTTCTCTGATTTCGTCATCCAGGGTGCCGGTGTTCGCCGGCCCGCCGGGTATCGCCGATGAAGCCCGCAAGAGACGCGGCATACGGACATCCTGTCCCTGTGGCCGGATCCTCCAGCCGAAGCCTGTCTTGTCGCGGGCCCGATCAGCGGACCGGGCGGGTCGGCGTTGGCATCGGGTCGGGCGTTGCCGGCCACGTGGGCTGACGACGCTTTTCCCTGCGCCACACCGGCGGTATTGCAGTGATGAGTAGCTGCCTTAACAGGGCAGTGTTCGAGCGGGAATCGAACCCGCGACAAGCCATCCGGGATGGCCGCTCTAACCGACTGAGCTATCGAACTGCGAGCAGGAGTCGAACCTGCGGCCGATCACCCGAAGGTGACTGCTCTACCAACTGAGCTATCGCATTGACCCCACTTCGATACAGCGGCATGCACGAGGCCGACACCAGGGTGGGCTCGGGCACCGGCGAGGTTGTGAACCTCGGCCCGTGGGCTGCATCAGCGATGGTCGGGAAGGATATTGCGAGCGGCGTGCCAGCTTTATTTTTCGCACGCTAAAAAAACATTAAGTTATTGATTTAAATAGAACTTAAATAAAGACATCACACAAAAAGGCCGAAACCAGCGTAGTAAGCACTAATGTTTTCTTATATTTTGCTATCGCTATTTATCTTTATGGATAACTCATGAAAGCGAAGAAAACAGTCGCCATCGGATTCCTCGGCTCCACCCTCGACCGTGTCGGCAAGGGCGCCGCGCGCTGGGGGAAATGGCGGCCGACCGTGGGGCTGTGCCAGCAGGCGGAACTGCAAGTCGACCGCCTGGAACTGATCCACGGCATGGACGCCCGCGACACCGGGCTGGCCGAACGCATTGCCGCCGACGTGCGGGAAGTGTCGCCGCAGACCGAAGTCCGCCTGCAACCGATGCGGCTGCGCGACCCGTGGGATTTCGAAGAGGTGTATGGCGCGCTGCATGATTTCGTCAGCGCCTACCCCGTGGACACCGAGCACGAAGACTACGTCGTGCACATCACCACCGGCACCCATGTGGCGCAGATCTGCTGGTTCCTGCTGACCGAAGCGCGTTACCTGCCGGGCCGCCTGGTGCAGACCTCACCCGCACGGCGCCGGGAAGAAGAGCAGAAGCCCGAAGGCCGGGTGGCGATCATCGACCTAGATCTGTCGCGCTACGACCGCATCGCCTCGCGTTTTCGCCGCGAGCACGAAGAAAGCCTGCTGTTTCTCAAGTCCGGCATCGCCACGCGCAACGCCGCGTTCAACCGCTCCATCGAGCAGATCGAGCGGGTCGCCGGACGCTCCCGCGCGCCCATGCTGCTGATCGGCCCGACCGGCGCGGGCAAATCATTCCTGGCCCGGCGCATCTACGAACTCAAGCGGGCGCGGCATCAGTTCCAGGGCCGCTTTGTCGAGGTCAACTGCGCCACCCTGCGCGGCGATGGCGCGATGTCGGCGCTGTTCGGCCATATCAAAGGCGCCTTCACCGGCGCGCAAAACGCCCGCGAAGGGCTGCTGCGCGCGGCGGATGGCGGCATGTTGTTCCTCGACGAAATCGGCGAACTGGGCGCGGACGAACAAGCCATGCTGCTCAAGGCCATCGAGGAAAAACGCTTCTTCCCGCTGGGTTCGGACCGCGAAGTCAGCAGCGACTTCCAGTTGATCGCCGGCACCCACCGCGACCTGCGCGAACGGGTCGCCGAAGGCCTGTTCCGCGAAGACCTGTACGCCCGCATCAACCTGTGGACGTTCGAACTGCCGGGGCTGGCTGGCCGGCGCGAAGACATCGAACCGAACATCGACTTCGAACTGCAACGGCATGCCCAGGAACAAGGCCGACTGGTGCGCTTCAACCTCGAAGCGCGGCGTCACTACCTGGCGTTTGCCCATTCGCCGGAAGCGCGCTGGGCCGGCAACTTCCGCGAACTGTCCGCGTCCATCACGCGCATGGCGACCCTGGCTGACAGCGGTCGGATCGACCAAACGCTGGTCGATGAAGAAATCGACCGTCTGCGCCACGCCTGGGGCTGCGCTCCCGCCCGCGAGCCGTTGCGGGACTTGCTGGGGGATGATCTGGACAACCTTGACCTGTTCGATCGGGTGCAACTACAGGCGGTGATCGAGGTGTGCCAGCAGGCCCGCAGCCTTTCCGAGGCCGGACGTCAGTTGTTCGCCGTCTCTCGACAGGCAAAACAGACGCCCAATGATGCGGACCGGTTGCGCAAGTATCTGGGGCGGTTCGGGTTGGTGTGGGATCAGGGGGTGAGGCTGGAGCAGCCATAAGGGGGTTGCCGCTTCAAATGCTATCGGTTGGCGCGATGTTCAATGCGTAAAACTCATGAGGAACTCGACCACATAGGCATCGCGGAATACGTCCATTACGCCGGAGGACGAAGGCGCTTTTTCTGTCTGAAACCTCCCTTTCACACCGGCAACGGCCGATCCCGAATCACCTGCTTCATCACCAGCGTCGAGCTCAGCCGCTGCACATTGGGCAGCCGCGCCAGGTGCTCGTCGTAGAGCTGCTGGAAAGCCGGCAGGTCGCGAGTGACGATGCGCAGCAGGTAATCCGGGTCGCCGAACAGGCGCTGCGCTTCGAGGATTTGCGGGATCTCCGGCAGGGCGGCTTCGAAATCCTGAACCGCCTGCTGGTGGCCCTCGCGCAAAGTGACGAAGACGATCGCGGCGAAACTCAAACCCAGCTCGGTGGGCGACAGGTACGCGCGGTAGCCCTGGATAACCCCGGACTCTTCCAGTGCCCGCACCCGGCGGTGGCATGGCGACAAGCTCAAGCCGACGCGGTCGGCCAGTTCGGTAAGCGATTGCCGACCATCACGTTGCAGCTCGGCAAGAATATTTCGGTCAATGCGGTCCATCTGGAAGGTTCTTCCACTCAATAGGCGGACCGTCAGGATATACGAAAGATAATCCTGACCAAGCTTCCTTATTCTTCTGGTAACCCGGCGAGGCTCACGGCTCGCCCTTCATATCACAGGAAAAAAGCTGGAGCCTCAAATGACTGTCAGTGTGCTGGCCGCGTTCTGGGCGGTGTCGTTGTTGTTCGTGATTACCCCCGGCGTGGACTGGGCCTACGCCATCTCCGCAGGGATTCGCGGGCGCTGGGTGGTGCCGGCGGTGGCGGGTCTGCTCTCCGGGCATCTGCTGGCGACAGTGATCGTCGCGGCGGGGGCCGGTGCCTTGTTGGCGAGCAATCCGCTGGCGCTGTCGGTGATGACCATCGCCGGCGCGCTGTATCTGCTGTGGATGGGCATCAACATGCTGTGGAAACCGTCGACGCCACAGGCCGGCGAGCAGAAGGCGGACTCCTGGTCGAGCTGGGCGATCAAGGGCTTTTGCGTCAGCGGGCTGAATCCCAAGGTGTTCCTGCTGTTCCTGGCGTTGCTGCCGCAGTTCACCGATCCCCTGTCCAACTGGCCGCTGCCCGTGCAGATCATCGCCCTCGGCCTGCTGCACGCCGTGAGTTGCGCAATCATTTACCTGATGGTGGGTTTCGGCGCGCGCAGCGTTCTGCAAACCCGGCCTTCAGCGGCGCGGAACGTCAGCCGGCTGTCCGGCGCGGCGATGATCGCCATCGCCGTGGTGCTGTTGTCGGAACGGTTGATGGCCTGACGCGGTTGTATTGAGGGCACTCAGCCTTCCCTGGACAGCGGCACGTCGGGTCGGGATTTGGGGCCGTTGACGCCCCAGACCAACAGCCCGATGACCGGCACAAACACCACGAAGAGGACCCACATCATCTTGCTTTCGGCCCGCACGGTGCTGCCGATGATGCGCTTGATGGCCCAGATTTCCAGCAGCGCCAGCAGCACCGCCAGGGTGATCCACAAGTAGCCGTGTTCCATAAGACGTCTCCCGTTTGGCTGTTCACGTTAGGCGTGCCAGACGCGTCGGGGTTCATTCGGATTGTTGCCGGCGCGGGCTGCACACCGGCGCGACAAGATGTTCAAATGCCATCTCCCTGTCGCACGGAACCTGCCGATGCCGCACCCCGCCGTGATCTTCGATGCCTTTGGCACCCTGCTGCATATCCGTCGCCCCCTGCATCCGTACCGCCGCCTGTTGAAGCTGGGCCAGGCACAAGGCCGCAAGCCCCGGGCGGATGACACACGCTGGCTGATGCAGACTCCGTTATCCCTGGAAGAAGCCGCCAACGCCCTCGGGATCGACGTCAGCCGTGAACAGCTGAGCGCGCTGCAGCAGTTGCTGAGCGATGAGCTGGCCAGCATCGAGGCCTACGCCGATGGCGTGCAGGCTGTCGCGCTGCTGCAGGATCAGAGCATTCGCGTGGCGGTCTGCTCGAACCTCGCCAGCCCTTACTGCGAAGCGGTCCAGCGCCTGTATCCGACGCTGGATGCCTACGCGTTCAGTTGCGAACTGGGGATGATGAAACCGGACGAGGCGATCTACCAGGCCACCTGCGAGCGGCTGGCATCGCCCGGTGAAACCAACTGGATGGTGGGCGATTCCCAGCGTTGCGATCGGGACGGCCCGCGTGCCTTCGGGCTACGCGGATTCTTCCTGGACCGTCACCACGGCAAGGGTGACTACCGCGAGCTGACCGCTTTCGCCCAGGACGTATTGCACGCCCTCGAGCAGGACGCCCGGTAACAGGCATGTCGGCCTGCGCCCGGGCCGGCTGCCTTCAGAAATTCAGGCAAATCTTGCCGAAGTGCTGGTTGCTCTCCTGATAACGGAACGCCTCGACGATCTGCTCCAGCTCGAACGCCTTGTCGATCACCGGACGCAGGCCGTTGGCGTCGATGGCGCGGATCATCGCCTGCTGCTGCGCACGACTGCCCACCAGCACGCCCTGCAGGCGGATCTGCCGCACCAGCGCCTGGACCAGCGGCAACTGCCCCGCCACCCCGGTGAGGATGCCGATCAGCGAGATATGCCCGCCGATGCGTACGGCGGTCATCGATTGTTCCAGAGTCGCCGGGCCGCCTACTTCGATCACATGATCGACGCCGCGGTTGTCAGTCAGCGCCCGCACCTTCTCGCCCCAGTTCGGGGTGCTGCGGTAGTTGATGACCTCGTCGGCACCAAGGGCCTTGAGCCGTTCCAGCTTTTCGTCGCTGGACGAGGTGGCGATCACCGTGGCGCCGGCCAGCTTGGCGAACTGCAGAGCGAAGATCGACACCCCGCCCGTGCCTTGCACCAACACCGTGTCGCCGGGTTTGAGGGAATCATCGGCCATCAGCGCGCGCCAGGCGGTCAGGCCGGCGGTGGTCAGGGTCGAGGCCTCGGCGTGGCTGAAGCCTTTGGGCGCGCGGGTGAACGAGGTCGCCCGTGCCGTCACCACTTCCCGCGCATAGCCGTCGATGCCATCGCCCGGCACCGTGGCGAAACCTTCCACCAGCGGTTCGCCATCCAGCCAGTCGGGGAAAAAGGTGCTGACCACCGAATCGCCCACGGCGAACTCGCTGACACCCGCGCCCACCGCGATCACCTCGCCGGCGCCGTCAGCCATGGGGATGCGTGGCGCGGTCGGACCCCACACGCCGCTGACCACTGCGAAGTCGTGGTAGTTGAGGGAGTTGGCGTGCAGGCGCACGGTGATCTCGCCCGCTGCCGGGGCGGCGGCGTCGCTGTTGCCGACGCCGACCTTGTCGTAACCGCCGCCGGGTTGAACGTAAATGGCCTTGCTCATGAGTTCTCCTGAATCCAGCCGATGCGAAGGGACAGTCAAGCAGTCTTGGCCCGAGTCCGACCGGGGTCAAGCGCGCCCGCTTGCAGAATCGACCAACAGACCACAATATTGCGACTAATTATCAATTACCTCTCGCCTTCGCCATGTCCACTTCCGAACACGCCGCCCTGCATGCCCTCTACAGCGAACACAATGGCTGGTTGAAAAACTGGCTCCGCGCCCGCCTGGGCAATGCCAGCGATGCCGCCGACCTGGCGCAGGACACCTTCATACGCGTGCTCAACGCACGCAACGCCCAGACTATCCGCGAGCCGCGCAGTTATCTCGGCTCCATCGCCCACGCCCTGATGATCGACAAATTTCGCCGACGTGCCGTCGAACAGGCGTACCTCGCCGAACTGGCGGCGCGCCCGGAACGGGTGGTCGAATCGCCGGAGACTCGCGTGCTGATCCTCGAAACCCTGGTGGCGGTGGATACCCTGCTGGATGGCCTCGGCGAGCGCACCCGCAAAATTTTCCTCGCGGTGCAATTGGAAGGCCTGAGCTACAGCGCCGCCGCCGAGCGCGTCGGGGTGTCGCTGAACACCGTGAAGAAACACCTGGCCCGCGCCATGACCCACTGCCTGCTGCTCACGGAAGACTGACATGGCCCTGCCACTGGAACTGCACACCCTCGAAGCCGCCGCCAACTGGTACGTGCGGCTCAACGCCGGGACGCCCAACGACGCCTTGCTCAGGTCCTGGCAGGACTGGCTGGGACAGAACCCGGCCAACGCCCGGGCCTGGGCGCGGGTGGAAAAGGTCCAGGCGCAGATGGGCCGGCTGCCGGTGGAAGTCGCGCTGCCGACCCTCGCCGGGGTCCGCGCCCGCCGCCGTGCGGTGCTCAAGACCCTGGCGTTGCTATTGGCCGCCGGTGCCAGCGGCTGGATCGCCCAGGAGAGCGCACCCGCCCAGGCGCTGTTTGCCGGCGTGCGCACCGGCAAGGGCGAGCGGCGGCGGATCGAACTGGCCGACGGCAGCCTGTTGCAGGTCAACACCGACAGCGCGCTGGACATCGATTACGACGACCAGCAACGCCTGCTGCGCCTGCACAGCGGCGAAATCAGCGTGCAGACCGCCAGCGACCCACGCGGCCGGCCGTTCATCGTGCAGACCCGCGAAGGCCGAGTCCGCGCCCTCGGCACGCGTTTCTGCGTGCGCAGCGATGACGGCGTCAGCCGGGTCAGCGTGCAGCAGCACGCGGTGGAAATCCGCACGCACGGGCAACCGCAACAAAGCCTGCGCCTGGACGCCGGACAAAGCGTGCGCTTCGACCGCCAGCACATCGCCCCGGCCAGCGCCGCCGCACCGGGGGCCGACGCCTGGACCCAGGGCATGCTCACGGTGATCGAATGGCGCCTGGCCGACTTCGTCGCCGAACTGCGCCGCTACCGCTCCGGGGTCGTGCGTTGCGCCGAGACGGTGGCGGACCTGCGCCTGTCCGGTGCCTTCCGTGTCGATGACACCGACACCCTGCTGGAAAACCTCGGTGCTTCGCTGCCGGTCAAGGTGCGTTACCTGACCCGCTACTGGGTCAGCATCGAAGCTGCCTGAAAAATAAATTCGCTGCGGGGGTGGCCATTTTTCGTCGGCAGCACGGCTACGGAATAACGCGGCGTTCAGAGGCGATGCCCGGCCCTTGGGGCGCCACCGCGGGCCGCCAGGGGGGGGCGGGGGGGGGCCCGGGC
>NZ_JANLNX010000007.1:0-121522 GCF_025466015.1 Pseudomonas sp. 5P_5.1_Bac1
ATTGTTTCTGGCGGGGTAGCCTCCGGTTTCCCACAAACTGCTACGACGCCTTTGGGCAATACGCTGACCGTCACCGGCTACAACGCCAGTACTGGCGTGGTGACCTACAGCTACACGCTGCTGGACAACGAAGCGCATCCAAACGCTGGCGGTATCAACAATCTCACCGAAAGCTTCACCGTCACCGCGACGGACACCGATGGCAGCACTACCAGCGGCAGCCTCGACGTGAACATCGTCGACGACGTACCAACCGCTGCGCCTGACACCAACGCCGTCACCGCAACCGAAGCCCAACTGACCCTGACCGGCAACGTCCTGACCAACGATACCCAGGGTGCCGACCGTGTCACCGGACCGATCACCGCCGGCACCTTCACGGGCACCTACGGCACACTCGTACTGGCAGCAGATGGCTCCTACACCTACACCTTGAATCCCGCTGACCAGGACTTCTTCAACCTGCACGGCGGCGGTACTGGCACTGAGACGTTTGCCTACACCTTGAAGGACGCGGACGGCGACACCAGCACCGCCAATCTGGTTCTCAACATCAAGAACCTCAACGACCCAGTCACCCTCAACGGCCTGAACGTTGCGGGTGGTGAACTGACGGTCTACGAGAAAAACCTTAGCGACGGCAGCAACCCGAACACGCCGGCACTGACCCAAACCGGTACCTTTACCGTCACCGCTCCGGACGGTCTACAAACCCTGAGTGTGGGCGGTATCAACGTTGTTTCTGGCGGTGTGGCTGCTGGTTTCCCACAAACCGCAACGACTCCGCTGGGCAATACCCTGACCGTCACCGGCTACAACCCAAGCACCGGCGTAGTGACCTACAGCTACAAGTTGCTGGACAACGAAGCCCATCCAAACGCCGGCGGCATCAACAACCTCACCGAAAGCTTCACCGTCACCGCGACGGACACCGATGGCAGCACCTCCAGCGGTAGCCTCGACGTAAACATCGTCGACGATGTACCAACGGCTCGTCCCGATGCGGTCTCGGTCATCGAGGGCGATACGGTGATCGGCAATGTATTGACCAACGACACCAAGGGCGCCGATGACCCAGGCAGCAATGTGGTGGTGGGTGTCCGCTCCGGCTCCAACACCGCGACATCGGCCATTGGCTCGCTGAACACCAATGTCGCTGGCACCTACGGCACCTTGACCCTCGATGCCGCGGGGAATGCGGTGTATCACGCCAATCCGAACTCGGTGGCCGCTGCCGGTGCGCAGGATGTGTTCACTTACACCATCCGTGATGCCGACGGTGACGAAAGCACCACGACCCTCACCGTCAATGTGAAGGATTGTGCGCTGATAGCAGGTCAGGACCAGGATGTGACGGTGTATGAAAAAGCCCTGGACCTGATCAAGGATGGCCAAGACCTGGCCGCCGGTACTGTGGTCGGGAGCGATCCCGCTGCTACCACCGAAACCGGCAGTGGGACTCTGGTCGGGTCGGTGTCGGGCGGGTCTGGCGCCATCTCTTACAGCCTGATGGGAAGCTCGACTGGCACCTACGGCCAGATCCTGCTCAATGCCGACGGTTCCTACAAATACACCCTGACCTCTGCACCAAAAACGCCGGGTGGCGCCAACGATGGCGCGAATGTGATGACCGAGTCCTTCACCTACAAGGCGACGGATGCGTTGGGCAACTTCACCACCAGTACCATCCTGATCAACATCGTCGACGATGTGCCGAAGGCCGTGGGTGCAACCCGCTCTGTAACGCCGGGGCAGGTGGACTCTAACCTGCTGCTGGTCATCGACGTGTCGGGCAGCATGAACGATGCTTCCGGCGTGCCGGGGCTCACGCGTCTGCAACTGGCGAAACAGGCCATTGCCGCATTGCTCGACAAGTACGATGACTTGGGCGATGTGAAAGTGCAGATCGTCACCTTCTCCAGCGGCGCCACCGGGCAGTCGGCGGTGTGGGTCACGGTCGACCAGGCCAAGACCATCGTCAACGGCCTTAGCGCCGGTGGTTCGACCTACTACGACTCGGCCACTACCTCGGCGCAGAGTGCCTACACCACTGCCGGAAAAATTGTAGGTGCGCAGAACATTACCTACTTCTTCTCGGACGGTGAGCCGACCTCCGGGCACGCCATTTCCGGCACCCGGGAAACTACCTGGACCAATTTCCTCGATGCCAACGGGATCAAGTCCTACGCCATTGGCTTGGGCAGCGGGGTCAACGCCAGCAACCTCAATCCGCTGGCCTACGACGGCAGCACCCATACCGACACCAATGCCACTGTGGTGACTGATCTCAACCAGTTGAATTCGGTGCTCTCTGGCACGGTACAGGGGGCGCCGATCACCGGCAGCCTGATGAGCGGTGGGTACTTCGGCGCCGATGGCGGCTTCATCAAGTCGCTGGTGGTGGATGGCACGACCTACACCTACGATCCGAAAGGCAATTCCAACCAGGGTTCCTACGCCGCCAGTGGTACTGATCGCGGAACCTTCGACACCGTGACCAACAGCATCACCGTCAAGACGGTAATGGGTGGCTCGCTGGTGGTGAACATGGACAGCGGCGATTTCACCTACACCCCGCCGAAGGACACTGGCAGCAGTCAGGTGGAGAACGTCGGCTTTGTGGTCAGCGACAACGATGGTGACCTGAGCAATGCCAGCCTGGTGATCAATGTCTACACCAACGCCGCGCCAGTGGCGGGGGCCGACCACGTCATCACCAATATTCTCTCGGCCAATATCACGGTGCCGGCAGAGGCCTTGCTGGCTAATGACACCGATGCCAACAACGACCGCCTGACGGCCTCGCCGATCACCTTCAATACTGGCTGGGCCGCCCGGGGCGCCGACTTCACCGTGGGAAGTACTACGCCGACCGTTCCGTTCACGGGCAACGGGGACAGTCCGGCGAACCAGTTGAAGGACATTGCCCGCAGCACGTTTACCGGCACCAGCGGTTCCATGACCGCGGCGCTGATCGTCAGCGGCTATCTGGGGGCTGTCACGACCGCCAACGCCAACGATCAAGACGTGATCACGGTCACCCTGAAACAGGGCGAGAGCCTCAAGCTCGACCATGACCGGCCTGTCGGCAACATACTGATGGAATGGAAGGACGCGTCTGGCAGCTATCAGACGATTGCTGACGGCAGCTCCTTCGTCGCCGCTCATGACGGGCTCTACAGCATTCATGTGGTCAACCTCACCAACACGAGCGGCAGCGGCGTCAACAACGCCGAGAACTACCAGTTGACCATGACCGTCGATTATTCGGGCGCGGCCAACAGCACTCCGCAGTACAACGGCAGCTACACCGTCAGCGACGGTCACGGCGGCACCGCCACCGGCGCGCTGGATATCACCTACCAGGACAGTTCCACCCTGACCGGCACCGCCAATGCCGACACCCTGCTCGGCGGCAGCGGCAACGACACCCTCAACGGGGGAGACGGCAATGATGTGTTGGTGGGCGGCGCTGGCAACGACTCGCTGTACGGCGGCAACGGCAATGACTTGCTGATCGGCGGCCTTGGTAACGATCTGCTCGACGGCGGGGCCGGAATCGACACGGCGAGTTACGCAAGCGCCACGAGCGCCGTGACGGTCAACCTGAGTACCGCTGGCCAGCAGAACACGGTTGGTGCTGGGCTGGATACGCTGGTCTCGATCGAGAACCTGATTGGCTCGGACTACAACGACACCCTTACCGGTGACGGTGGCGCGAACCGTCTGGAGGGTGGCCTGGGCAATGACACGCTCAACGGCGGTGGCGGCGATGATGTGCTGATTGGCGGGCGCGGGGACGACACGCTCACCGGTGGGCCGGGCAGCGACACGTTCCTCTGGCAGCAGGGCGATATCGGCCACGATGTGGTGACCGACTTTACCCCGGGCACCGATCATCTGGACCTGTCGCAGTTGCTCCAGGGCGAAAACACTACGCCGGCCTCGCTGGATGACTACCTGCACTTCAAGGTGAGCGGCAGCGGCGCAAGCGTGGTGTCGACCATCGAGGTCAGTTCGGTGGCCGGGGCGGCGCCGACCCAGACCATCGACCTTGCGGGGATCGACCTGGCCCAGCATTACGGGGTGACGGCGGGGGCGGGAGGGGTGATCGCCGCGGGGGCGGACACGGCGACCATTATCAACGGCATGATCAATGACCATTCGTTGAAAGTGGATACGGTTTAAGGGCGGGGACCGCGGGAGTGGCGCAGCATGCGGCGCCGCTCCCGCTTTTTTGTTCCACAGAATACCGGGAGTGATAATCCTTGGGGGCGTTGAAGCGGTGCTGTCCTTGTAGGAGCTGGCTTGCCAGCGAATGAGCATGGACAGCGATGGCGTTTTATCCGGCGATGCTGAAGCTGTAGGAGCGAGCTTGCTCGCGAACGGCCCCAATACACACCCAAAAACCCAAGCCCAACCCGAAAGATCATCCTCCCCGAGCGTTCGCGAAAAAACCTTTTTTCAACGCGACCGGCGCAGCGTTTTCTGTCGAAGGATGTAGATCGTCACCAGCACCGCACTGGTCAACATGAAGCCACGCGCCCACGGCGAAGGCACCAGGTAACACGAGAAACTGATGCTGGCCCACATCAGGCCGATGGCGTAGACCTTGCCCTTGAGGGGAATGCCTTCGCCGCTGAGGTAGTCGCGGATCCACGGGCCAAGGCGCGGGTGATTCACCAGCCAATCATGGAAGCGGGGGGAGCTGCGGGCGAAACATGCGGCCGCGAGCAAAAGAAAGGGGGTGGTTGGCAACACCGGAAGGAAGATGCCAATCACCCCCAGCGCGACGCTGAGCCAGCCGATGGCCAGCAGCAGGTAGCGCACGAACGCGAACTCAGTGATGGCGTGGCTTGAGCAGGGCCGGCTTCTCGTCTGGCGCGTGGCAGAGCAGGTACAGCGCGGTCAGCGCTTCCGGAATCTGCACGATCATGTCGTCCATCAGGTTCGCGTCGCTGGCGATGTCGGCGAATTCCGGCTGTTCATCGAACAGGCCGGAACCGACCATGATCGGCAGGAGCATTTCGCTGACTTCTTCCTCGGCGCTTTCGAACCAGGCTTCCTCACGCAGGAAGACGCCTTCCATGAAACCGATGCACCAGCCACGCAGGTCGGAATCGTCAGGCTCGTCGCCCAGGTCGAGGTCGCATGGCAGCTCGAATTCCTCGTCGCTGGCCAGTTGGCGGGCGATGTGGGCCTTGAGCTGGATCAGCGTGGCTTCGATCTCGGCACGCTGTGCGTCGTTGGCGTAGTGAGGTTCCTCGGCGAACAGGGCGTCGATCCACTCACGGTCGGTCACCTCTTCGGCGCTGATCGACAGCGCGGTCAGGTAGCCGTGGGCGGCAACGTAGTCCAGCGCCTCTTCGTGCAGCTCGTCGGCGTCGAGGAAGGCTTGCAGGCGGGTCAATTGCTCAGCGAAGGACATTAGGGGCTACCTTGGAAATATAACGATGCTGAATTCTAGCATTTTGCAGCACCTGCAACGCAAAGGATGACGGTCTATCGTGCAACCCCCTTTGGCGTTGGGTGCTCGGGTATACTGCCGGCTTTTTTCCGGTGGGTGCGGATTTCCCCGGTAAAAGCTGCTTGCGCATTTTTGCGTGAGTCGCGGACGGTTTTCATCCAGCCTGTGGCCGGGATGGTTTCACGATTTTTGGAGTGGTTATGCTCGAACAGGCTCAGCGCGTCCTCAAGGATATCTTCGGCTACGACAGCTTCCGGGGACGCCAGGGGGCGATCATCGAACGCGTGGCCAACGGCGGCGATGCGTTGGTGCTGATGCCCACGGGCGGCGGCAAGTCGCTGTGCTTCCAGGTTCCGGCGCTGTTGCGCAATGGCCTGGCGGTGGTGGTGTCGCCGCTGATCGCGCTGATGGAAGACCAGGTCGCGACCCTCGACGAGCTGGGCGTGGCCGCCGCCTCGTTGAACTCCACCCTGAGCGCCGAGCAACAGCGCGAACTGGCCGGGCGGATCCGCCGCGGTGAGCTGAAAATGCTCTATCTCGCGCCGGAACGCCTGGTGCAGCCGCGCATGCTGGACTTCCTGCGTGAACTCGATATTGCCCTGTTCGCCATCGACGAGGCCCACTGCGTGTCGCAATGGGGCCATGATTTCCGCCCCGAATACCTGCAACTGGGCCAGTTGGCCGAGTACTTCCCCAATGTGCCGCGCATCGCCCTGACCGCCACGGCGGACATGCGTACACGGGAAGAAATCGTCACCCGCCTGCACCTGCAAGACGCCGAGCGCTTTCTCTCCAGCTTCGACCGTCCGAACATCTTCTACCGCATCGTACCCAAGGAGCAGCCGCGCAAGCAGTTGCTGGCGTTCCTCGGCGAGCGCCGCGGTAACGCCGGGATCGTTTACTGCCTGTCGCGCAAGAAGGTCGATGAGGTCGCCGCGTTCCTCTGCGACCAGGGCTTCCCGGCGCTGCCGTATCACGCCGGGCTGCCTGCCGAGACCCGTGCCGCCAACCAGCGCCGCTTCCTCAATGAGGAAGGGCTGATCATGGTGGCAACCATTGCCTTCGGCATGGGTATCGACAAACCCAACGTGCGCTTCGTCGCCCATCTCGACTTGCCCAAGTCACTGGAAGCCTATTACCAGGAAACCGGTCGCGCCGGCCGTGACGGTTTGCCCGCCGATGCCTGGATGGCCTACGGCCTGCAAGACATGGTGATGCTCAAGCAGATGCTGCAGAACTCCGAGGGCGATGAGCGGCACAAGCGCGTCGAACAGCACAAGCTCGACGCCATGCTCGCCCTCTGCGAAGAAACCCGCTGCCGTCGCCAGGCCCTGCTGCGTTACTTCGACGAGGAGCTGCCGCAGCCCTGCGGCCATTGCGACAACTGCGTCGACGGCGTGCAGACCTGGGATGCCACCGAGTCGGCGCGTCAGGCGCTTTCGGCGGTCTACCGCACCGGCCAGCGTTATGGCGTCGGGCACCTGGTGGATGTGCTGCTGGGCAAGGACAACGAAAAAATACGCAACTTCGGTCACGAGAAGCTGGCGGTCTACGGCGTCGGCAAGGCCCGCGCCGAGGGCGAATGGCGTTCGCTGTTCCGCCAGTTGGTGGCGCGCGGCCTGGTCGATATCGATCTGGAGGGTTATGGCGGCCTGCGTCTGTCCGACAGTTGCCGGCCGTTGCTGCGTGGCGAAGTCAGTCTGGAACTGCGCCGCGACCTCAAGCCGCAGACCAGCAGCAAGTCCAGCAGCGGCGGCAGCCCGGCCAGCCAACTGGTGCGCGGCGAGGAGCGCGAGCAGTGGGAAGCCCTGCGCGCCCTGCGCCGCAAGCTGGCCGAGGAGCACGGGGTACCGCCTTACGTGATCTTCCCCGATTCCACCTTGCTGGAAATGCTCCGCAGCCAGCCGACCAGCCTCAGCGAGATGGCCCAGGTCAGCGGCGTTGGTGCGCGCAAGCTGGAGCGTTATGGCCAGGCCTTCCTGGAAGTGCTGGGCGGCGCAGCCGAGGCGCCTCCGGTGGTTGCCGATCTGCGCCACGAACTCGTCACCCTGGCCCGCGCCGGCATGACCCCGGCACAGATCGCCGGGCAGTTGCAGTGCAGCGAGAAGAACGTCTACAGCCTGCTCGCCGAGGCCATCGGTCGCCAGGAACTGTCGTTGGAGCAAGCCCTGGACCTGCCGGAAGACCTGATGGCGGAAGTGCAGGACGCGTTCCTCGATGGCGAGGGCGAACTGCCGCCAGTGTCGGAGATCAGCCCGCTGTTTGGCGCGCGGGTGCCAGAAGGCGTGCTGTATTGCGTACGTGCTGCACTGGCGTCCGAATTCGAGATGTGACCGGCGCGCCTGTCATGATTTTTTACGTTTGCCGTGAAGCCTCGTCCAGATGAACCTTGCCTAAGGGCAACGGCCATGGTTAGCTGGCTAATAATTAGTTCTGATTATGAGTTTTTTATGCCGTTGACCGATCAACACCGCTTCGGGATGCAACTGGCCCATATGTCCCGGGGCTGGCGTGCCGAACTGGACCGCCGCCTGGCGGGCCTGAACCTGTCCCAGGCGCGCTGGCTTGTGCTGTTGCACCTGGCCCGCTTCGAAGAAGCACCGACTCAGCGCGAGTTGGCGCAGAGCGTGGGGGTTGAAGGTCCGACCCTGGCCAGGCTGCTCGACAGCCTCGAAGCCCAGGGGTTGGTGCGGCGTCAGGCGGTGGTGGAAGATCGACGCGCGAAGAAGATCGTCCTTTGCCCACCGGCAAAGCCACTGATCGACCAGATCGAAACCATCGCCAACGCCCTGCGACTGGAGTTGTTCATCGGCGTGGATGAAGAGGACCTGGCGGTGTGCATGCGGGTTCATACGCGGATTCTGGCGAACCTGGAAAAGTCCAAGGTCTGACCGGATCTGGCAAGACAAAAAAACCGATGCATTGTGCGTCGGTTTTTTTATGGCTTCAGCAAGGCGGCGGCTCCTAAGACCCCTTCAGAACGTCTGCCCCAAATTCAGATAAACCGCCTTCTCATCTTCGCTGTTGAAGCCATAACTGAAGCTCAGCGGCCCCAACGGTGTATCGAAACCGACGAAGACACTCGCCGCGTTGACATAACCGCTGTCGAATTCATTGTCGTTGTTCCAGATCCGCCCGCGCTCCAGCGAGCCACCCAGGTACAGCGGGAAGTCCAGCGGCAGGTAGGCGCGCGGCGTCAGCCGACGGTAATACACCATGCGCATCAGGCTCAGGTTCTGCCCGGACAACGAGTTCTGGCGGAAGCCCGAAAGCTGCCGCGGCCCACCCATCACCATGCTCGACACCACCACGTCGGCATCGTCCAGCGTCCGTCCATAACGCCCGCCCAGCACCCAGGTGTTCGGGCCGCTGCTCAGTGCCTTGTCCAGCTTGAAGTCCCATTGCCGGTAGCGTTGATCGGAACCGAGGTCCGGTTCGAACTGGCGCAGGGTCAGGCGGATGTCTTCGCCGCTGTGGGGGAAGTAGACGTTGTCCAGAGTGTCGAAGGAGTACTTCAGCTCGTAGAAACCTTCGTTGAAGTTGACCTTGGGCAGGTCCTGGTCGCCGACTCGCACCTCGGCCTTGCCCCAGGCCTGGCCTACGCCGAAGCGCACTTCACCGCTGTTGCCAATCTGCCGACCGAGGTTCAGGCCGAAGCCGTAGCGCTCCAGGCGGTATTCGGCGACGGGGTCGTTGTCCAGCGTCGCCTCGATGTTCTGCGAGCCGAGGTTCAGGTACGGTGCGACGAAATAGCGCGAGCCGGTATCCAGCGGCTGGTAGAACTCGCTGTACAGCTCCTGCACATCACCAATCTGTGCTCGGGTCAGCCATTCCGCGCCGAGCCTGTTGATGCCGTTCACCCGGTAGCTGGCGCCGAGGTTGAAAGCGCTGTCGCCGCGCATGTCGTCCGAGAGGTTGAGGCCCAGGCGCAGGTAGTCGGTGCCGCCGCGGCGACCGCGGGCGTTGATCACCAGGGTGTTGTCCTGGCCCTTGTGCACCACGCGGTATTGCACCCGGTCGAAGTAATCCAGGCCGTACAGGGTGCCCATGTCGGTCTGCAGACGGTCCAGTTCCAGCGGCTGGCCGACGGGTTGGCGGATGTAGTAGCGGATCACGTCGTCGCTGACCTTGGAGTCGTTCTCCACTTTGATCGCGGTGATCACCGGGGTCCGTTGCCCTGGCGAGCGGGCCACCGCCAGCTCGGCGCCGCTGCCTTCGACATGGCGCAGGGCGGCCAGGCGAGGTCCGAGAATTTGTGTCGCGCGGTAGCCGGCTTCGACCATTTCCGGGGCGCGCCCGAAGTCGGTGACGCCGAAGCTGGCCAGTGACGGCTGAATCAGGATGTCGTCGCGCTTGAGGGCGGCCAGTTGTTCTTCGGAGTTGCGCCGGGTCATCAGGGTGATGGACTGGTTGAGCACATCGACCACCGTCGCCAGTTGCTTGCGGTTGCGCAGCGGCGTGCCGATATCGACGACGATGGCGATGTCCACGCCCATTTCCCGCACGATATCCAGCGGGATGTTGTCCACCATGCCGCCGTCGACCAGCAACCGGCCCTCCAGCTCGACCGGGGCGAACACCGCCGGGATCGACATGCTGGCGCGAATCACCTGGGGCAGGTGGCCGCGGCTGAACACCACTTTTTCACCGCTGGCGATGTCGGTGGCCACGGCGCGGAAGGGGATCGGCAACTTGTCGAAGTCGCGGGTATCGCTGGTGTGGGCCAGCAGGCTTTCCAGCATCAGCGCCAGGTTCTGGCCCTGGATCACCCCCAGCGGGAGGCCGAGGCTGCCGTCGTCGCGGAAGCTGATTTTCTGTTTGATCAGGAAGTCGCGGTCGTCCTGTTTGCGGCGGAACGGGACGTCCTTGCGCGGCGGCGCATCGGAAAGGGCCTGCTGCCAGTCGATCGATAGCGCCAGTTTCTCCAGTTCCTCGATCTTGTAGCCGGAGGCATAGAGCCCGCCGATCACCGCGCCCATGCTGGTGCCGGCGATGGCGTCGATCTTCACGCCCTGTTCTTCCAGCGCCTTGAGCACGCCGATATGGGCCAGCCCGCGGGCGGCACCGCCGGACAGCACCAGGCCGACCTTGGACCGGGTAGCGCCAGGCTTGGCGGTCTCGGCGGCGAACAGGGAAAGGGACGTGGACAACAGCAGCAGACAGAGCAGCAGGCGGCGCATCGTGGCTCTCGGAGCGAAGGGCAAAGACCGCTAGTATAAGCGCCACACATTTTGTTTGAGGTTGTTACCGTGAGCGCGCCGAAGCCGGAAATTGTCATCACCTATTGCACCCTGTGCCAATGGCTGCTGCGCGCGGCCTGGCTGGCCCAGGAACTGCTCAGCACGTTCAGCGACGAGCTGGGCCGCGTGGCGCTGGAGCCGGCCAGCGGCGGTACGTTCCGCATCACCTGCGATGGCGTGCAGATCTGGGAGCGCAAGGCCGACGGCGGCTTCCCGGAAGCCAAGGTGCTCAAGCAGCGGGTGCGCGACCAGATCGACCCCGAGCGCGACCTCGGTCACAACGACCGCTGAGTTTCAGCTTTGCCCGGCGGCGGCCTTGCGAGGCTGAGCGCTGGCGGCGAGGCGACTGGACACCACGATCGCCAGGATAATCAGCGCACCGCCCAGCAGCATGCGCGGGGTGGGCGTCTCGGCGAATAGCAGCCAGGCCATGGCGATGCCGTAGATCGGCTCCATCGCGAAAACCACCGCGGCGGTGCGCGCCTTGATCACCGCCAGCGAGGCGACGAACAGGCTGTGGGCGACCCCGGTACAGAAGACGCCGAGCAAGGCGATCCACAGCCAGTCCATCGCTGGCACCTCGGCCAGGCCTGGCGCCGCGAACGGCAGCAGGCACAGGGCGACCACAAGGTTCTGGCACAGCGCCGCTTGCACTGCCGGAATGCGCCCGGAGCCGGCGCGGTTGGTCAGTGACAGCAATGAGAACAGCAGCCCCGAGAGAAGCGCCCAGAGCAGGCCGCCGGTGGCCTCGCTGGCCAGATTGAATTCCGGGGTGACCAGCACCAGACCGATGCTCACCAGCGCTACCAGCACCATCTCATTGCCGCGAATCCGCTCGCGGAACAGCAGCCCTTCGAGGATCACCGTGAAGGCCGGGAAGCTGGCGAAACCCAGGGTGGCGATGGCCACGCCACCAACCTTGACCGCGATGAAGAAGCTCACCCAGTGCCCGGCCAGCAGCACGCCGCCGAGTGCCAGGCGGCGCCAGTCCTGGGCCTGTAACGTCCGCCAGGCCGGGCCGGCGAGGCGGGCGAACAGGCCGAGGGCGAGCACCGCGAAGGCGGCGCGGCCGAAGACGATGATCGAGGGCGCGGCGCTGGCGAGCTTGCCGAAAACGCCGGTCAGGCCGAAAAACAGCGCGCCGATATGCAGGGCGCCGAGGGCGGTGCGGTGGTTCATGGGAGTCCTTGATGAGCAGGCGACAGCGCGGCCAGTGTAAGGCGGGCCACGCCGGGGTGTCTGTCGCGGTCCTCGCGTCAGTTGTCGCCAGACTCGCGGCGCAGCGCACCGGGGCTGCGACCGAAGGCCTTGAGCATGGCGGCGGCGAAGGCGCTCTGGGAACTGTAGCCAACCCGGCTGGCGATCTCGCCGACCGGCAAGGACGTGGCTTGCAGCAATTGCCGCGCACGCAGCAGGCGGCGCTGGCGAATGTAGTCCATCGGCGTTATGCCGCGTTCGGCCATGAAGCGGGCATGCAGGCGTGCGCTGGACAACCCGGCCAGCCGCGCCAGGTCGGCGACCTGCAACGGATAGGCCGCGTACTGCTCGATATGGGCGTCGAAGCTGGCGTAGGGCAGTTCGCGCTGGATCGGGCTGGCGCTGGCAGCGGCATTCAAGCTGGCGAGCAACAGCACCGCGCCCTGGCGGGCAATCAGCGGGTCGCTCACGGGACTGAGGGCCAGCCAGTCCACCAATTGCTGCTGGCGAGTGTCCAACAGCAGCGGGCCGGGCCGTTCCAGCAGACGGTGGCAGTCACCCGCATGTGCGCCGAGGCTGTTGGCCAGCCAGTTGTCGGCGGGCACATCCAGCACCAGGCAATGGCTGCCGGTGTCGCTGCCGCACGTGTGGTGGGCGCCGGCGGGAACCACCATGAGGTCCTGGCGCTCGACCCGCGCGCCGCGTCCGTCCACTTCGAAATCCAGGCGCCCGCGCAGGCCGAACACCAGTTGCGGGTGCTCGTGGCTATGGGCGATCAGGTCGTCGCGGTAGTGGCGCAGGGTGAGGATCGGGCCGCAGCTCATGGCGAGGGTCCAGGCGGGTGAAAGGCGCCAGTTTACTCTCGCCGCGGCTGTCATGGGACTGCCGCATGGCTGTCATGTTCGATTAACCGCCGACTGGCAAGCTCGCCCAAAGTCTGCCGGAGCCCCGCCCATGACCAGTGCCGCGTTGATCAAACCCTCGCGCAAGCAGCGCGTACGCACCCTGTGGATTTCCGATGTGCACCTGGGCACCCGCGACTGTCAGGCCGAGCACTTGTCGCAATTTCTCAAGCGCTATCACGCCGACCGCATCTACCTGGTCGGCGACATCATCGACGGCTGGAAACTGCGCGGCGGCATGTATTGGCCGCAGGCCCACACCAACGTGATTCGCCGCCTGCTGACCATGAGCAAGCGCGGCACCGAGGTGATCTACGTCACCGGCAACCACGACGAATTTCTCCGTCGCTACTCGAAACTGGTGCTGGGCAACATTCATCTGGTGGACCAGGCCGAGCACCTCACCGCCGACGGCCGCCGCTTGCTGGTGATCCACGGCGACCAGTTCGACGTCATCACCCGCTATCACCGCTGGCTGGCCTTTCTCGGCGACTCGGCCTACGAATTCACCCTGACCCTCAACCGCTGGCTGAATCACTGGCGGGCGCGCTACGGCTATGGCTACTGGTCGTTGTCGGCGTACCTGAAACACAAGGTCAAGAGCGCGGTGAACTTCATCAGCGACTTCGAGGAAGCCATCGCCCGCGAGTGCGTGAAACAGGGCTTCCACGGGGTGGTTTGCGGGCATATCCACCACGCCGAGATCCGCAAGGTCGGCGAGATCGACTACCTCAACTGTGGCGACTGGGTGGAGTCCTGCACGGCGCTGATCGAGCACTGGGACGGCCAGATCGAGCTGTATCGGCTGGCGGATGACCAAGCGCGGCAGGCGCAAGCGGACGCGGCGCGGCTGGCTGAATCCGTGCAGGGTTGATTTCAGCCAGGATTCTAGAAACTCACCTTCCCGCGCAGCATGTCGCGGTACATCGCGAAATCTCCCAACAGGCTGTAGAGCGGATAGCTGAAGGTGGCCGGGCGGTTCTTCTCGAAGAAGAAATGCCCGACCCAGGCAAAGCCGTAGCCGGCGAACGGCACGGCCAGCAGCAACAGCCACTTGCCGCTGCCGATGGTGTAGGCGAGTAGGGCAATCACCAGGGTGGTGCCGACGAAGTGCAAGCGCCGGCACGCGGGGTTGCTGTGCTCGCCCAGGTAATAGGGATAGAACTGCTCGAAGCTGTTGAAGCGCTGCAGATTGTCCACGGCTTTAGCCTCCCTGTTCTTGTAAGTTTGCAACCTATAGGGCGTGGAGCCTGAACTGAGTCTAGAGTCAGTAGCTGTATCAGCAAGTGACAATAGGCGCCACTTTAGTATCCTTTGCGTCTCCCCAAAACCTGAGCCCGCCATGAACGAGAGAACCACGTCAGCAAGCTGGGCCTCCGGGATTGTCAAAGCGCTCGAGCTTGAAGGGCTCGACTGTCCTGGCCTGTTTCGCAAGCTCGGCCTGGACTTCGCCGCGTTGGATGACCCTGACGCGCGCTTCACCCAGGACTCGATGACCCGTCTCTGGCAACTGGCCGAGGAATTGTCCGGCAACCACGCCATCGGCCTGAACATGGCCCGGGTGGTGCGACCGGCGTCGTTTCATGTGGTGGGTTATGCGCTGATGTCGAGCCGGACCCTGGCCGAGGGCTTCGAGCGTCTGGTGCGTTATCAGCGGATCATTGCCGAAAGCTCCGACCTGAGTTTTCACCTCGGCCCGGAAGGCCATGCCCTGATTCTTACCGTCCACGGCGACCATCTGCCGCCGACCCGACATAGCTCCGAAGCGTCGCTGGCCTGCGCGTTGTCGTTGTGCACCTGGTTGAGCGGGCGGGTGATCCAGCCACGGCGGGTGCTGATCCAGGGCCCGCAACCCCACGATATCGAACCCTACAAGACGGCATTTCACTCGCCGCTGGTGTTTGGCGCGCCCTATGACGCGCTGATCTTCGATCCGCAAGACCTGCAGGCGCCGCTACCCACCGCCAACGAGGCAATGGCGACCCTGCACGACCGCTTCGCCGGGGAATACCTGGCGCGTTTCTCCGAAAGCCGGGTGACCCATCGCGCTCGCCAGGTGTTGTGCCGGGTGCTGCCGCAGGGCGAACCCAAGCGCGAACTCGTGGCCCAGGCGTTGCACCTGTCCCAGCGCACCTTGCAGCGTCGTTTGCAGGAGGAGGGCACCAGTTTTCAGGCCCTGCTGGATGACACCCGGCGCGAACTGGCCGAGCAGTACCTGGCCCAGCCGGGCATGACCCTGCTGGAAACGGCCTACTTGTTGGGATTCGCCGACCCGAGCAATTTCTTCCGGGCCTTTCGCCGCTGGTTCGATGTCACCCCCGGCGAATACCGCGCCCGCCGCCACGGACTGAACCAGCCCGAGGCGGCGCAAGCGCCGGTCAGTGACGCCAGAACGCCGGCATACATAGAACCAGCACAGTAATGATCTCCAGGCGGCCGAGCAGCATGCCGCCGGCAAGGATCCATTTGGCGGCATCTGGCAGGGTGGCGAAGTTGCCCGCCGGGCCGATGGTCTCGCCAAGGCCGGGGCCGACGCCGGACACGGTGCTGGCGGCGCCCGTCAGGGCGGTCATCCAGTCGACGCCGAGCAGCGACAGTAGCAGGGCGATCACGCAGATGGTGATGGCGAAGAAGAACGAGAAGGTCAGGATCGAACGGACGATTTCCTCGTCGAGCCGGTGACCGTTGTATTTCTGCTTGATCACCGCCCGCGGGTGGATCAACTGGTTCAGCGACGCCTTGAGCAGGATATAGGCGACCTGGAAACGGAAGATCTTGATGCCGCCCGCGGTCGAGCCCGAGCAGCCACCGATGAAGCCCAGGTAGAAAAACAGCATCAGCGAGAAGTTGCCCCACAGGCTGTAGTCGCCCAGGGCGAAGCCGGTGGTGGTGACCACCGAGGTGACGTTCAGCGCGACGTGGCGCAGGGCATCGAGCCAGTGCAGCTTGGTGGTGGCCCAGTACCAGGTGCCGAGCACCAGCCAGGTCACCACCAGCAACAGCAGCAGGCCCTGGACCTGCTGGTCCTTGATCAGCGCCTTGCGGTTGCCGCGCAGGGTCGCCACATACAGGGTGAACGGCACGCTGCCGCAGATCATCACCACCACCGCGACCCAATGCACTGCCGGCTGTTGCCATTTGGCCAGGGACAGGTCCGAGGTGGAGAACCCGCCGGTGGAAATCGCCGACATGGCGTGGTTGATCGCATCGAACGGGTTCATGCCCGCCAGCCAGAAGGCCAGGCCGCCGACCGCGGTGATGCCGATGTACACCAGCACAATGGACTTGGCGACCATGTGCGAACGCGGCATGACCTTCTCGGAGCGGTCCGACGACTCGGTCTGGAACAGGCGCATGCCACCGATGCGCAGCAGCGGCAGGATCGCCACCGCCATGCCGATGAAGCCGATACCGCCGAGCCAGTGCAGCAGCGAGCGCCACATCAGGATCCCCGGCGACATGCTGTCCAGGCCGCTGAGCACCGTGGCGCCGGTGGCGGTGATGCCGGACATGCTTTCGAAGAAGGCGTCGGTGTAGCTGATGTGCTGGGTCAGCAGGAAAGGCAGCGCGGCGAAAATGCACACCACCAGCCAACTGCTGACGGTCAGCAGGTACATGTCCCGCGGGCGCAGATGCACGTGCTCCGGCCGGCCGGGAATCACCAGCGCGAGGCCCGCGATGAAGGTGATGAGGCTGGACCAGAGGAACGACGGCATGTCGCTGGTGCGTTCGAAGATGACCAGCGTCGCCATCGGCACGACCATGCTGACCGCCAGAGTGATGAGGAAGATGCCGATAATGAAACCGATGATCCTTAAGGTCGGCAACGCCATGTGATCTGCTCTGACTCGAAACGGAAGGGCGCCATTCTACCTGCGGGCCTTTTTAAGTAAACGTCGCTGTGGTGTTTGATCGGCAGGGCACTAGAATGGGCCCTCATTTTTCGACCTGGAGGGTAGCCGATGGAGGCTCTCGACGTTTTGCTCAACCGTGTTTCCGTTCCGCGCCTGACGGACCCGGCGCCCAACGCCGCCCAGCGTGAAGGCCTGTTCCAGGCGGCCTTGCGTGCACCGGATCACGGCCAGTTGCGGCCTTGGCGTTTCCTCACGGTCGAAGGCGAGGCGCGGGCCCGTCTGGGCGAGCTGTTCGCCGAAGTGGTCGCGCTCAAGGGTGATGCTACCGAAGCCGCCCTCGACAAGGCGCGCGCCATGCCACTGCGGGCGCCGCTGCTGGTGCTGGTGATTGCCCGGACCCAGGAACACTTCAAGGTGCCGGTGTCCGAGCAGGTGCTGGCGGCGGGGTGTGCCGCCCACGGGATTTTGCTGGCGGCCCATGCGCAAGGCATCGGCGCGGTGTGGCGGACCGGCGAGATGGCCTACTCGGCGCATGTGGCCAAGGGCCTGGGTCTGGAAGCGGGGGAAGAGTTGATTGGCTTCCTGTACCTCGGCACGCCAATGGGTGAGCCGCGGACTGCGCCGGTATTGAAGACCGAGGACTTTGTCAGCGCCTGGGGCTGATTTCCGGGCTCATCGCGACGGCTAGGCGTGCCGAACCGTCGCGAACGCTACAAATCAGGCACCCCCACCCGCCTGAACCGGCAATACCAGCGTCGCCACAAACCCGCCCTGCGGGTGGTTGGCCAACTGCAAACTCCCGCCATGGCGCTCCGCCGCCCGCCGCGCAATCGCCAGGCCCAGACCATGCCCCGGCGCACTCTGCCCAGGTGCACGGAAAAACGGCTCGCCCAACTGCTCCAGATGCTCCGGCGCCACGCCCGGCCCGTGATCGCGCACGCTGATGACGATCCGCTCGCCCTCCTGTAATGCCGTGACCTCGATCGGTCGACCTTCCGGACTGAAGCGCAAGGCATTGCGCAGCAGGTTGTCCAGCGCCCGCTCCACCATCGTCGGCCAGCCCTGAAGCGTGAGGCCCGGGGCTTCCTGGATCTGGATCTCCTGCTCCGGCGCGCTCAGTTGCGCGTCCTTGCACACGCTGTTCAACAGCGCATTGAGGTCGACGGGCTCGGCGTGGGCATGCTCGGCATCGACCCGCGCCAGCACCAGAATCTCGCTGATCAAGGCTTCCAGCCGGTCGCACTCGCGGGTCAGGCGTGGCCAGTAGGTTTCCCGTTGTTCCGGTTCCGCTCGCTCGGCCAAGGCCAGGGCGATGCGCAACCGTGCCAACGGCGAACGCAACTCGTGGGAAACGTCGCGCAACAATTGGCGCTGGCTGCCGATCAGGCTTTGCAGGCGTGAGCCCATGCGGTTGAAGTCGTTGGCCAGAACGCCGAATTCATCACGACGGCTGGCCAGCCGCGCCAGGCTGTTCTGCTGGTAGCTGGCCTGGCCGAGGTCATGTACCGCACCGCGCAGGCGACTGAGCGGGCGGGTAATGGACAGCGTGACCAGCAGGCTGAACAGGGTCAGCACCACCAAGGTGATGCCCAGTGCACTCAGGGGCCAGATCAGGCTCTCGCGGTGCCAGGCATCCAGTTCGGGATGCGGGATGCGATAAATCAACAGGTAGGTAGTGCCGCTGCCGGGGCTGGTGTATTCCTCGGTGAGGCGGCGCCAGGGCAGCGGGCGATCGTCATTGCCTTGCCGCGCTTCGAACACCGCCGCCCGGCGCGGGAACGTACCCGGTACCACGGCTTCGCCGGCCTCGTTGAGCACCTGCGTATCGATGTGGTAGCGGTGTTTGCGTTGTTCGAGGTAGCGCTGGGCGATTTCCGGGCCTTGCTGCTCGTAGCGCTCTGCCCAGTTTTTCGCCAGAACGTTGAGTCCTGGATGACGACTGAGAATCCAGGCGTCCTGGTTGAGTGTGTGCCCGAGCAGGATCGACAGACCGGCGACCAGGGCGATGGCGAGCCAGAAGCTGGCCAGGATACGCCAGAACAGTGAACGCAAGGGCAGTCCCTCTAATGACGGAAGCCCGGCCTGCATGAGCAGGCCGGGCGGGGGAGGTGTGACAGCTTACTGGGCCTTCTTGCCGTTTTCAGCTTTCCAGGCCTGGAACTGTTGCCATTCGGCGCGGCGTTCCTCGCGTTTCTTCTGCAGTTCGTCGAACTGCTTCTGCTGGTCCGGCTTGAGCAGGGCGCGAATGTCAGCCTGGGTCTTGTCCTGTTTGGCCTTGAGCTCGTCTTTCATGGCTTTCTGCTCGGCGGCCGGCAGTTTGTCCAGGTAGCGCTGGGTGACATCGCGGCGGTTCTTCATTTCTTCGCCCATCAGCTTGCCGACTTGCTGGCGCTGCTCGCGGGACAGGTCCAGTTGGGCGAAAGGCGCGTCACCGCGGTGGTGCTCGCCGTGGCGTGGACCAGGGCCTGGGCCTGGGCCACCTTCGGGCATGGCCATGGCGACGGTGGGCAGGGCGGCAGCGAACATCAGGGCGATAAGGGTCTTGCGCATGGTGTCTCTCCTATCTGTAGGCCGGTCGTTACCGGATGTGGCCAGTCTATGGAGATCAAGGTCAGCGGCGGTCAGCCAAGGGTAAAGCCTGGGTAAAGACCGCCGGGAACCTGACTGACACAGCGCTTACAGGCTGTAGTAGTAGCCGCGGCTGCGCAGCGCGACGATGCGCGGGCGACCGTCAGGGTGGGGGCCGATCTTCTTGCGCAGGTTGCTGACGTGCATGTCGAGGCTGCGGTCGTAGAGCGTCAGTTTGCGGCCGAGGGCGATCTGCGCCAGTTCCTGCTTGTCCAGCGGTTCGCCGGGTTGGCGGAGCAGGGCTTCGAGGATGCGGCTTTCGGAGAGGGTCAGGGTCAGCTCGCGTTCGTCGATCTCGACCACGCCACGCGCCGGGCTGAAGTTCAGGTCGCCAATTTCAAGCTGGCTCGGTGCTGCGGGGGCATGGCTGCGGCGTAATACGGCGCGCAGGCGGGCGGTCAGTTCGCGAGGGTCGCAGGGTTTGGCCAGGTAATCGTCGGCGCCCAGTTCCAGGCCGAGGATGCGGTCCAGTGGTTCGCCGCGGGCCGATAGCATCAGCACCGGCAACTCGGGGTGCTCGCTGCGCAACTGCTTGAGCAACTCCAGGCCGCTGCCGTCGGGCAGCATCACATCCAGCACCACCGCTGCCGGAGCCTGTTCGGCCAGGGCTTTGCGGGCGCTCTGGCCATCGTGGCAGGCACGGACCTGGAACCCTTCCTGGCTCAGCCAGTGGGCGAGCAACTCGCAGAGTTCCTGGTCGTCGTCAATCAGTAACAGCTCACTCATGTCTCACTCAATTCAACCATTGCTTGCGCCTTCTGTGGCTACCGCTGACAAAGATACCGCAGAGCACGGCGATCAGGGTGACCGCGCTGCCGATCACGAACCATTGCTGCTGATCGGTCAGCAGTTTAGGGGCCGTGCTGGCCTGAGACTCCTTGAGCATCAGCTTGAGGCGCTGGTTTTCCTGGCGTAGTCGGCCCAGTTGCGCGTTTTCGCGCTCGCTGTCGGTATTTTGCAGTTGCTGGGTCAGTGCTTCGCGTTGAAGCTCGCTCTCTTTCAGTCGCTGCTGCAACTCGGTGATCTGGCTGCCCGCACTCAGCGACAGCGGTGTGGCCTCTTCGGCCTGGGTGAACGGGCTCAGCAACAACAGGCACAGCAGCATGGACAACGGACCTTGACGCATCGGAACTCCTGTAATTCCAGTCGAGTGTTCAGGGTGTTGTCGGCCGCGCGATGAGAATAATGAGCAACTGCCCCGATTAAAAAACGGGGCACGGCGCGCCAGGCTCGGCCGGCGCGCCGTGGGTGTTACGGCAGGACTTGCTTGAAGGGTTTGACGATGACGTTGTCGTAGACGCCGGCGGCGATGTACGGGTCGGCGTCGGCCCAGGCCTGGGCGGCGTGCAGCGAGTCGAACTCGGCGACGATCAGGCTACCGCTGAAACCGGCGGCGCCCGGATCGTTGCTGTCGATGGCCGGGTGCGGGCCGGCCAGGACGATGCGTCCTTCAGCCTTCAGTTGTTGCAGACGCTCCAGGTGCGCCGGGCGTGCGGCCAGACGGTTTTCCAGCGAGTTGGCAACATCGGTGGCGATGATGGCGTAGAGCATGTCATTCCTCGGGTTTGGGAGTGGTGGGGTCGCTGTCGTGCATGTGACGGGACAGGTAGACACCCTGGCCGACCAGGAACAGCACGGTCATGCCCAGGCTGCCGAACACTTTGAAGTCGACCCAGAAGTCCTGGAACGTGAAGGCGACGAACAGGTTGGCCGCGCCGCAGATCAGGAAGAAGGCGATCCAGGCCAGGTTCAGGCGGGTCCAGACCGGGTCCGGGAGGGTCAGCGCGTGGCCCATGATGCGCTTGATCAGCACCTTGTCGCCGACGAAGTGACTGCCGAGGAACGCCAGGGCGAACAGCCAGTTGACCACCGGGGCTTTCCACTTGAGGAAGGTTTCGCTGTGGAAGGCCAGCGTCAGGCCGCCGAACACCAGGCAGGCGACCAGGGTCAGCCATTGGCCTTTTTCCAGCTTGCGCTGGCGGATGAGCAGGGTGCCGTAGACCACCAGCGAGCTGATGATCAGCACTGCGGTGGCGCTGTAGATGCCGCCCAGGCTGAAGCTCTGGCCGGCGACGTCGACGACGCGGGGATCGAGTTTGTAGACGATGAAAAACAGGAGCAGCGGGATGAAATCGATGAATTGTTTCACGGTGGCAGCCAGGAGCGGGATGTGTCGGCATAATAACAAACCTCAATGAGAGGGAAAGCGTCACCCCATGAATGTTGATCTGCACTGCCACAGCACCGCGTCGGACGGCTCGCTGACTCCCACCGATCTGGTTGCCCGCGCCTATGAACAGGGCGTCCGGATGATGGCCCTGACCGACCACGACACCCTCGAAGGCCAGCTTGAGGCCCGCGAGGCGATGCACGCGCGCGGCATGCAATGGGTCAGCGGGATCGAGCTGTCGTGTACCTGGTCGGGCGTCACCATCCACGTCCTGGGTTACGGATTCCCGCTGGATGCCCCGCCGTTGCTGGAGGCCGTCGAGTCCCTGCACCGCGGCCGCTGGCTGCGCGCCGAGGAAATCAGCCGGCGCCTGGCGGCCAAGGGCATGCCCGGCGCGCTGGAAGGCGCGCGGGCGATCCAGCAGGCGCTCGGTGACAGCGGCAACGCGCCGGCGCGCCCGCATTTCGCCGACTTCCTGATCAGCGCCGGCTACGTCAAGGACCGCGCCGAAGCGTTCCGCAAATGGCTCGGCGCCGGCAAGCTGGGTGACGTCAAGCTGCACTGGCCGACCCTCGACGACACGGTAGAGACCCTGCGCGCCGCTGGCGCCTGGGTCAGCCTGGCCCATCCGATGCATTACGAACTCACCCGCAGCAAGCGCCGCCGGCTGATTGCCGACTATATTCAAGCAGGGGGACAGGCGCTTGAAGTGGTCAACGGCATGCAGCCGGCCGAACAGGTCGGCACGTTGTCCATCCTGACCCGTGAGTTCGGTCTGCTGGCCAGTGCTGGCAGCGACTTCCATGGCCCGGGCACCTGGTCCGAAATCGGTGTCTACCGGCCTCTGCCGGAGGATCTGCCACCTCTGTGGCGTCGATTCAAACATGAGCAGCCATCCGCGGCCGTCTGAACAGGAAGACAATGTGAGTCAATTTTTCCAGATACATCCGGAGAATCCGCAGCCGCGCCTGATAAAACAGGCGGTCGAGATTATCCGCAAGGGCGGGGTGGTGGTGTATCCGACCGACTCGTCCTACGCCATGGGTTGCCAGATCGGCGACAAGAACGCCGTGGAGCGGGTACGTCAGTTGCGCAAGCTGGACAAGAACCACAACTTCACGCTGATCTGCTGCGACATGTCGCAACTGGGGCTGTTCGCCAAGATCGACACCGGCACCTTCCGCCTGCTCAAGGCCCATGTGCCGGGGCCTTACACGTTCATCCTCAACGCCACCCGCGAGGTGCCGCGCCTGCTCTTGCATGAAAAGCGCCGCACCATCGGCCTGCGCGTGCCGGACCATCCCATCGCCCTTGCGCTGCTGGAAGAGCTCGGCGAGCCGCTGATGAGCGTCAGCCTGGTGATGCCCGGCGAGTCCGAGCCGATGACCGATCCCTATGAAATGCGCCAGGCGCTCGAGCACCACGTCGACCTGATCATCGACGGCGGTTTCGGCGGCCTGAAAGCCTCCACCGTGATCAATTTGTCCGGAGACGAGCCGGAAGTCATACGGGTCGGTTGCGGCGACCCTGCGCCTTTCATGGTCGAAGCGTGAGCATGGTCGAAGAGGTAGAGGCTCCGGTCGATCCCCAGGCCGGCGCCCAACAGGAACTGCCGCTGGTCATGGTCTATGGCCAGGCCCTGACCGAAATGCCGGTGGACCTGTACATCCCGCCGGACGCCCTGGAAGTGTTCCTCGAAGCCTTCGAAGGCCCGTTGGACCTGCTGCTCTACCTGATCCGCAAGCAGAACGTCGACATTCTCGATATCCCGGTGGCGGAAATCACCCGCCAGTACATGGGCTATGTCGAGCTGATGAAGACCGTGCGCCTGGAGCTGGCCGCCGAATACCTGGTGATGGCGGCGATGCTGGCCGAGATCAAATCGCGCATGCTCCTGCCGCGGGCCGAGCAGGCCGAGCAAGAAGAAGACGACCCGCGCGCCGAGCTGATTCGTCGCCTGCAGGAGTACGAACGCTTCAAGGCCGCCGCCGAGGACATCGACCAACTGAGCCGGGTCGGCCGCGACATCATCGTGCCGCGCCTCGACGCCCCGCAGGCCAAGGCGCGCAAGCTGCTGCCGGATGTCTGCATCGAAGAAGTGCTGATGTCCATGGCCGAGGTGTTGCGCCGCAGTGATCTGTTCGAAAGCCACCAGATCAGCCGTGAGGCGCTGTCGACCCGCGAGCGCATGAGCGAAGTGCTTGAGCGCCTCAAGGGCGGTGGCTTCGTGCCGTTCGTCGAGCTGTTCACCGCGGAGGAGGGCAAGCTTGGCGTGGTGGTGACCTTCATGGCGATTCTTGAGCTGGTCAAGGAATCGCTGGTCGAACTCGTGCAGAATGAGCCCTTCGCGCCGATCCACGTCCGGGCCCGGGCAGAATGAATTCAAGAGCAACCGCATGAACCTGAACGACCCGCGCGACCTGGCGCCCCTGCTCGAAGCCTTCCTCCTGGCCTCGGGTAAACCGCAATCGCTGGAGCGGCTTTTCGAGTTGTTCGAGGAAGCCGAGCGCCCTGACTCCAGCGTGTTCAAGGAAGCCCTCGAAGTGCTGCGGGCATCCTGTGCCGGGCGGGCTTTCGAGCTGGTGGAGGTTGCTTCCGGTTATCGCCTGCAGATTCGCGAGACCTACGCGCCGTGGGTCGGCCGGTTGTGGGAAGAGCGTCCGCAGCGCTATTCCCGAGCCTTGCTGGAGACCCTGGCGTTGATCGCCTATCGCCAGCCGATCACCCGCGGCGAGATCGAGGATGTGCGTGGCGTCGCGGTCAACACCAATATCGTCAAGACGCTCCTGGAGCGCGAGTGGGTGCGGATCGTCGGCTACCGCGAGGTGCCCGGCCGGCCGGCGATGTTCGCCACCACCAAGGGCTTCCTCGACCACTTCAACCTGAAAAGCCTCGACGAACTGCCATCCCTGGCCGAACTGCGGGAAATGGAGCCGGCGCCGATGCCGCCAATGGACCTCGACGACTTGCCCGTGCCCGCGCATTTGCAGGCCCTGGCCGACGCCAGCGCCGAGCCTGACGGCGAGGCGCCGGTGGAAGAAACCAGCTTCCGCACCTTGCTGGTGGAGCTGGATGCGATGGAAGAAGGCTTGAAAACCGATTTCGACGACCTGCTGCGTGACCTGCCCGAAGCGCCTGGCGAGACGGCGGATGACGCGGTGGACACCGACGACAGCCCCGACGCTTTGCCCGAAGCATCCCGCGACTGATCCACCGTCCGGCGCAAAGCGCGGCACCGATGGCGATATACCGCTACGCTCTGATGCGTTTGCGCCGGGATCAGCGTATGATTCGCGACCTTTTTGGTGCTTGGCGCACCAGAAACCCAGATTTGAATCTCTACACCGGGAGGTGCCCAGATGAGTGAACAAGACCTGCAAGACAGCCCACCACGTCCGTCCGGCGAAAAACTGCAAAAAGTACTCGCGCGCATTGGCGTGGGTTCGCGCCGTGACGTCGAAGCCTGGATCGGCGAAGGCCGCATCAAGGTCAACGGCGTTGTCTCCACCCTCGGCCAGCGCGTCGACCTGCACGACGCCATTTCCGTCGACGGTCGCCTGATCAAGCGCGAAGAAAAAGCCGAAGCCGTACGCCGCGTCATCATGTACAACAAGCCCGACGGCGAGATCTGCACCCGTGACGACCCGGAAGGCCGTCCGACCGTGTTCGATCGCCTGCCGCGGCCGAAAGAGGGCCGCTGGATCAACGTCGGCCGCCTCGACATCAACACCACTGGCCTGCTGCTGTTCACCACTGATGGTGAGCTGGCCAACCGTTTGATGCACCCGTCCTACGAGATGGACCGCGAGTACGCCGTGCGCGTGCGTGGTGAAGTCGATGACGACATGATCGCCCGCCTCAAGGAAGGCGTGGTGCTGGAAGACGGTCCGGCACGCTTCACCGATATCCAGCAGGCGCCGGGCGGTGAAGGTTTCAACCACTGGTATCACTGCGTGGTGATGGAAGGCCGTAACCGTGAGGTTCGCCGCCTGTGGGAATCCCAGGGTCTGGTGGTCAGCCGCCTGAAGCGCGTGCGTTTCGGTCCGGTGTTCCTCAACTCCGACCTGCCGATGGGTCGCTGGCGCGAAATGAGCCAGGGCGAAATCGACATCCTGGCCGCCGAAGTGGGCCTGACCCCAGTGGCGATGCCGGCGATGAATGCCAAGGCCAAGGACAAGCTGGAGCGCATGCAGCGTAAATCCAGCAAGCCGGTCGGTCGTGGCGAGCGCGTGCGGACCCTGCGTCCGGCGAAGGAGGGCGCCACCGAGCGTTCGCCGCGCCAGCCGCGCGACGATTCCGCGCGTAAAGGCCGCAGCACTGTTGCCGAGCGTCCGAGCGACGTGCGTCGCAAGCCGGCGGGCACGCCGAAGCGTCCGGGTGGCGGCGGTAGTGGTCGTGGCAAGCCTCGCTCTGAGTAAGGGCCGGGTGTGAAAAAAGCCAACCTTCGGGTTGGCTTTTTTTTGTCCCGGTTTTTTGTAGCGCATAGGCGTGCAGCGATGACCGCCCCTGTTGGCTACCCAAACAATCTCTGCCTGGCAATTTTTTGAACCACTTTGTAAATAATTTGTTACGAGGTCGGGCCGCTTCTCCAGCCAATCCGCAGCGCCATTCGTCTTGTAAACATTCCGTGCCGAAAATCCCCTTCCGACCCGCTTTACGTTCGCGTCAACACCTTGCTACAGCCCCCGTGGCACGGTGTTATGTGGGCCATTGCCATGTGCCTGACCCGCCGCAGAGTGGGCCAGAAAAAAACAACAAGAACGGAGGGCGCCATGTACGCCATTCACTTTCCCAGGCTTCATTCCTCCCGCTGGAACGCTGCGTGCCGTCAACAGAACGTTACGCGATGTGTTGACCCCTGCGTCAATGCAAGGGTATACAGTGCGCCGCGTTTTACCTGTGACCCTATTGCGTACCACGCAACCTTGCTGATGCCAGGCTGAGCGACCGGGCCCGTTGCCCGTGTCGAATTGCCCGTATTCAAGCGCCAAGGTAACCACCCCTTGTCAATTCCGCTGCGCCACGAGCGCGGTGGGTCCGATCCCGTCACAGATAAAAACAACAGGTGACTTCGTTCATGAGTGGACAAAACCCACATTCAGGTGAGCTCAAGCGCGGCCTGAAAAATCGCCACATCCAGTTGATCGCCCTTGGCGGTGCAATTGGTACCGGACTGTTCCTCGGTTCGGCCGGGGTGATGAAATCGGCCGGTCCGTCGATGATCCTCGGTTACGCCATTTGCGGCTTCATCGCCTTCATGATCATGCGCCAGCTCGGCGAGATGATCGTCGAAGAGCCAGTCGCCGGCTCCTTCAGCCACTTCGCGCACAAATACTGGGGCGGTTTCGCCGGCTTTCTGTCGGGCTGGAACTGCTGGATGTTGTACATCCTCGTGGGCATGTCCGAGCTGACCGCGGTCGGCAAGTACGTCCATTACTGGTGGCCAGAGATCCCGACCTGGGCCTCGGCCGCGGCGTTCTTCATCCTGATCAACGCGATTAACCTGGCCAACGTGAAAGTGTTCGGCGAGGCCGAGTTCTGGTTCGCCATCATCAAGGTCCTGGCCATCGTCGGCATGATCGCCCTGGGCAGCTACATGCTGGTCAGCGGCAGCGGCGGCCCGGAAGCCTCGGTCAGCAACCTCTGGGAACACGGCGGGTTCTTCCCCAACGGGGTCAGCGGCCTGGTCATGGCCCTGGCGATCATCATGTTCTCCTTCGGTGGCCTGGAAATGCTCGGCTTCACCGCAGCCGAGGCCGACAAGCCGAAGACCGTGATCCCGAAAGCGATCAACCAGGTCATCTACCGCATCCTGATTTTCTACATCGGTGCCCTGGTTGTGCTGCTGTCGCTGACCCCATGGAACAGCCTGGTGGCCAACATCGATGCGTCCGGCGGTTCCTATAGCGGCAGCCCGTTCGTCCACGTGTTCTCGATGCTGGGCAGCAACACTGCGGCGCACATCCTCAACTTCGTGGTCCTGACTGCGGCGCTGTCGGTGTACAACAGCGGCACTTACTGCAACGCCCGCATGCTCTACGGCATGGCCGAGCAGGGCGATGCCCCGGCAGGCCTGGCGAAGATCGACAAGCGCGGTGTGCCGGTGCGTTCGATCCTGGCCTCGGCGGCGGTGACCCTGGTGGCGGTGCTGCTCAACTACTTCATGCCGCAGCACGCGCTGGAAATGCTGATGTCGCTGGTGGTCGCGGCGCTGGTGATCAACTGGGCGATGATCAGCTACTCGCACCTGAAATTCCGTCAGCACATGGACCGCACTGGCCAGAAGTCGCTGTTCAAGGCGCTGTGGTACCCCTATGGCAACTACCTTTGCCTGGCGTTCGTGGTGCTGATCCTCGGCATCATGCTGCTGATCCCGGGCATCCAGAATTCGGTGTATGCGATTCCGGTCTGGCTGCTGGTGATGTGGGTGGGTTATGTGCTCAAGAGCAAGCGTTCCGCGGCGACCCCTGCGGTAAGCTCGGCGGTCAAGTAAGTCAGGGCGCGACGGTTCACTGCGCCGAACCGTCGTGAGCAGCCCCAAAACCGACAACACCGAGTATCCTGACGCCCAGCCACCCAACTGGGCGTTTCCATGCTTGTCCTCTCCAACACCGTCCACATTCCCGACGAAGAAATCGAGTTGAATGCCATCCGCGCGCAAGGCGCGGGCGGGCAGAACGTCAACAAGGTCTCCAGCGCCGTGCACCTGCGCTTCGACAGTCAGGCATCATCGCTGCCGCCGTTCTACAAGGAGCGCCTGCTGCAGGTCAGCGACAGCCGGATCACCCGCGACGGTGTGATCGTGATCAAGGCCCAGCAACACCGCACCCAGGAACAGAACCGCGCCGACGCTCTCGAGCGCTTGCGCGAGCTGATTCTCGCGGCAGTGAAGGTGGAAAAGGCGCGGCGTCCCACGCGTCCGACCCTGGGTTCGAAGACCCGGCGCCTGGACACCAAGAGCAAGCGTGGGGCAATCAAGGCAGGCCGCGGAAAAATCGACTACTGATACGCGAAAGGACACTCATGGCTTCTGAACGGAATCTGACCTGGCAGCCGACCGCGCTCGATCCTGCCACCCGCAACGCCAACGGCCAGCGCCCGCTGACGCTCTGGTTCACCGGTTTCAGCGGTTCGGGCAAGAGCACCCTGGCTTTTGCCATGGAGCGCTTGCTGGTCGGGCAGGGCATTGCCTGCTGCGTGCTGGATGGCGACAACATCCGCCATGGCTTGTGCAGCGACCTGGGCTTCGATGCCCACAGCCGGACGGAAAATATCCGTCGCGTGGCGGAGGTGGCGCGCTTGATGAACGATGCCGGGCTGGTGGTGATGGCCGCGTTCATTTCACCCTACCGACGTGATCGCGATAGGGCGCGGGACATCATTGGCGCCGAGCGCTTCCACGAAATCCATGTCAGTGCGCCGCTGGACGTGTGCGAGGGGCGTGATCCCAAGGGGCTGTATCGCAAGGCGCGGGCGGGGGTGTTGAGCGGATTTACCGGGATCGACGATCCCTACGAAGCACCGCTGGCGCCGGACGAGGCGCTGAATACCGACAGCCTGTCGCTGGAGCGTTGCATGGAGATTCTGCTGGCGCGGGTGCGCGGCGGAGAAGGCGGGGAACGTTGTTCTTGAGCGTGTGAAAACCGGTTGGTGAGGTTGTCCCCCGGTAACCGAGGTTTTCACACGTCCTGTAGTGCGCGGTTATTCCTGGTCGGCGCTCGGGTTTTCGTCGCCGTGTTGTTCAGCCGCTTGGGCTGTTTCGGCGCTGTGAGTGGCGGGCGTCTGTTCGACGGGGTTCAGGCTTGGGAAGGGAAGATTCGGGATTTCATGCATCTCGTCGTTCCTCGCAAGTTCGATAGTTGAAAGATTACGCGATTGCGCGTGTGGCTCCTGAGAAGCCGGGGGCAGAATACAGCAGTCTGAGTGACAGAATGAATTTTCCTGCTATTTGGTAGGAAATTTACGACATTCGAGCTGTGAAGCCCGCCCCTGCGGTTTGTGCTTGGGCAGGCGCGAGCTTGTTTTGCGATGCAAATGGCCTTAGCCGCAGACGTCCGCGATCGCCGCCGCCAGCACGTCCAGCCTGGCTTCATCTGCGCCGGCGACGTTCGCCCGCCCGGTGCTCACCATGTAGATGCTGTGCCGTTCCCGCAACGCCGCCACTTGCTGTGGCGACAACCCGGTGTAGGAAAACATCCCGCGCTGCTCGGCAATATGGGCAAACCGCTCACTCAGCCCATGCGGCGCCAGCGCGTCCACCAGGCCGACCCGCAGCCGGGCGATTCGCTGGCGCATGGCCTCGACTTCTTCGATCCACAGGCATTTCAGCGCCGGGTCGCCGAGAATCTCCGCGACCACCGCCGCGCCATGGTCCGGCGGGGTGGACCACAGGTTGCGGGCGATAAACGCCAACTGGCTGCGCACATCCAGCAACTTCGGCGCATCGTGGCTGCACACCAGCAGGGCGCCGGTGCGTTCGCGGTAGAGGCCGAAGTTCTTCGAGCAGGAACTGGTGATCAGCAACTCGGGCAGTTCGGCGGCAAACAGCCGCACAGCCCAGGCGTCTTCTTCCAGCCCGTCGCCGAAGCCCTGGTAGGCGAAGTCGATCAGGGGCAGCAGCGAGCGGCGGCGCACCACCTCCAGCACCGCCTGCCAGTCATCCCGCGACAGGTCGAAACCGGTCGGGTTGTGGCAGCAGGCGTGCAGCAGGACGATATCGCCCTCCGGCGCCGTTTCCAGCGCGGCGAGCATGCCGGCGACGTTCAGGCGGTTATCCGCGCCCACATAGGGATAGTGGCTGACCGTCAGGCCAGCGCTGGCAAAGATGGTTTCGTGGATCGGCCAGGTCGGGTCGCTGAGCCAGATCCCGCGGCCCGGCAGACACTGCCGGGCGAATTCCGCGGCCAGGCGCAGGGCGCCAGTGCCGCCCGGGGTCTGGGTGGCGCCGACGCGTTGTTCCGTCAGCAACGACGAGGCGCTGCCCAGCACCAGCTCGCAGAGCAGCCGGCCGAACGCGGCATCGCCGTGTCCGCCGACATAACTCTTGCTGACCTGCCGATCGACAAGACGCTGCTCCGCCTGTTTGACCGCCGCCGGTACTGGCGTCAGGCCCTGGGCGTCCTTGAACACGCCGACACCCAGGTCGAACTTGGCGGGATTGCTGTCCTTGGCGTACGCCTCCATGAGGCCGAGGATCGGGTCACCCGGAACCCGGGTGATGGCCTCGAAGTGCATCACTTGCGGCCTTCGGCGGTCTGGGCGACCTCGTCGGTGCGCGCGGCCATGATGAAGTCGTTACGGTGCAGGCCCTTGATCGAGTGGCTCCACCAGGTGACGGTGACTTTGCCCCACTCGGTCAGCAGGCCTGGGTGATGGCCTTCGGCTTCGGAGATTTCGCCGACGGCGTTGGTGAAGGCCAGGGCGTGCTTGAAATTCTTGAACAGGAAGACTTTTTCCAACTGCATGATCCCGTCGCGGACTTCGATGTTCCAGTCAGGAATCTGCGCGATCAGTGCTGGCAGTTCGTCGTCGCTGACTTTCGGCGCGTCGGCACGGCAGGCTTCGCAGTGGGCTTGGTTCAAGGCGTTCATAAAGTTTTCCGCAAGTGGATTGTTATAGGTGTACAGGGCGGCTCAGGCGGCCGCCTTGGGTGGAAATTTCGGCGCGTGCAGGCCGAGCTGCATGGCCTGCGCGACGATGCCCATGATGTCTTCGTGCGCCAGGTCGAACAGGCGCTTGAGGCTCGGCAGGGCAAAGTAGACCGGCTGCAGAATGTCGATGCGGTAAGGCGTGCGCATCGCTTCCAGCGGGCTGAATGGCTGATGTTCGGGCTCGTCGGAGAGACTGTAGACCGTCTCTTTCGGCGAGGACAGGATGCCGCCGCCGTAGATCCTGCGGCCTTGCGGCGTATCGATCAGGCCGAACTCGATGGTCATCCAGTACAGGCGGGCGAGGTACACGCGCTGTTCCTTGGTGGCGGCCAGGCCGAGCTTGCCGTAGGTGTGGGTGAATTCGGCGAACCACGGGTTGGTCAGCAGCGGGCAGTGGCCAAAGATCTCGTGGAAGATGTCCGGCTCTTGCAGGTAGTCGAGTTCTTCTTCGCTGCGAATGAAGGTCGCCACCGGGAAGCGCTTGCTCGCCAGCAGTTCGAAAAAGGTCTGGAAGGGGATCAGCGCCGGCACCCGGGCAACTTGCCAGCCGGTGGTGGCGCCCAGTACCGCGTTGATTTCGGAGAGCTGCGGGATGCGGTCATGGGGCAGGTTGAGCTGTTCGATGCCGTCCAGGTATTCCTGGCACGCGCGCCCCTCAATCACCTTTAGTTGCCGGGTGATCAGGGTGTTCCACACCGCATGTTCCTGCGGCGGGTAATCGATAAAACCTTGCGCATCGGGCTCACGGGCCACGTATTGCGTCTGTTTCATGCTGCTCTCCTGATGAGGGCTCTTATTGTTTTGAAGGCTTGCGCCGTGCCCTTAGAGATAGCCGCTGGCTTTGAATTTTTCAGCTACCCGCGTAGAGGAAGACCCGCGCCAGTAGGCGGTTTTTGTAACGCAGATTTTACGAATCAGGTCGGGATCCGCAAAATCGCGGCCCTATGACCCTGTGAAAGCCGATTTTTGTAACGTATTATTTACAAATTTTCCGGCGCTCAAGCAGAAAAATCGTCGGTCTCACTGCTTTGTAGGACCTTTCATGCGTATCAAAGTGCATTGCCAGAACCGCATCGGCATTCTCCGGGACATCCTCAACCTGCTGGTGGCCTATGGCATCAACGTGGCTCGGGGCGAGGTGGGCGGTGAGCACGGCAACGCCATCTATTTGCACTGCCCGAACCTGATCAACCTGCAATTCCAGGCGCTGCGGCCGAAATTCGAGGCGATCACCGGGGTCTTCGGAGTCAAGCGCGTGGGTCTGATGCCGAGCGAGCGGCGGCACATGGAGTTGAATGCGCTGCTTGGCGCGCTGGATTTCCCGGTGCTGTCGATCGACATGGGCGGCTCGATCGTTGCCGCCAACCGTGCGGCGGCGCAGTTGCTCGGGGTGCGGGTCGATGAGGTGCCGGGCATTCCGCTGTCGCGCTATGCCGAGGATTTCGACCTGCCGGAACTGGTGCGGGCCAACAAGTCGCGGATCAATGGGTTGCGGGTCAAGGTCAAGGGCGATGTGTTCCTGGCGGATATCGCGCCGCTGCAATCCGAGCACGATGACAGCGAGGCGCTGGCCGGCGCGGTGTTGACCCTGCACCGCGCCGACCGTATCGGCGAGCGCATCTACAACGTGCGCAAGCAGGAACTGCGCGGGTTCGACAGTATTTTCCAGAGTTCGCGGGTGATGGCTGCGGTGGTGCGCGAGGCGCGGCGCATGGCGCCGCTGGACGCGCCGCTGCTGATCGAAGGCGAAACCGGCACCGGCAAGGAGTTGCTGGCCCGGGCCTGTCACCTTGCCAGCCCGCGGGGGCAAGCGCCGTTGATGGCGCTGAATTGCGCCGGGTTGCCTGAGTCGATGGCCGAGACCGAGTTGTTCGGTTATGGCCCCGGCGCGTTCGAGGGCGCGCGCGCCGAAGGCAAGCTGGGCCTGCTGGAACTGACCGCGGGCGGCACGCTGTTTCTCGATGGTGTCGATGAGATGAGTCCGCGTTTGCAGGTGAAGTTGCTGCGCTTCCTGCAGGACGGCTGCTTCCGCCGCGTGGGCAGCGACGAAGAGGTTTACCTGGATGTACGGGTGATCTGTGCGACCCAGGTGGATTTGTCCGAACTCTGTGCCCGTGGCGAATTCCGCCAGGACCTCTATCACCGCCTCAATGTCTTGTCGCTGCACATTCCGCCGCTGCGCGAATGCCTTGATGGCCTGCCGCCGCTGGTGGAGCACTTCCTCGATCAGGCCAGCCGGCAGATCGGTTGCCCCTTGCCGCGCCTGGCGCCGGCGGCGCTGGAACGGTTGAGCCAGTACCACTGGCCGGGCAATGTCCGGCAACTGGAGAACGTGCTGTTCCAGGCGGTTTCGCTTTGCGAGGGCGGGGTGGTCAAGTCTGAACATATTCGTCTGCCGGACTACGGCGCCCGCCAGCCATTGGGTGAGTTCTCCCTGGAAGGCGATCTGGCGCAAATTGTCGGACGATTTGAAAAGGCAGTGCTGGAATGTTTGCAGGGCGACTATCCAACCAGTCGGGCATTGGGTAAACGGCTGGGCGTTTCCCATACAACCATTGCCAACAAGTTGCGTGATTATGCAATTGGAAAGTCCGGCGAATAATTCGCGGAACTATAAAAAAGGCGGGAGCTTTATTAAGGGCGTGTTATCAGGGCGTGGCGCCTCTTTTGGGTAAAAGAGGCGCGACAGCCACGCTAGGTTGATTAGCCGTTAGAGCAACCGTTACCCATGACGCGGTATTCGAGGATGTGCTTCTGGCCTTGGGAGTCTTCATAGGTCATGCGGGCTGGAACCACTTCGCAGACGTTCGGGATCTCGCTCATCGAAATGACTTTGGCGATGTCCAGATGTTGCGAGTAACTGTACTGTTCAACCGGGATCTGCTCGGCGGTGGAGTTTGCAACTTCGTCGGCCATGGCCGCTGCGCAAAAACTACCGAGTGCCAATACCAGTAAAGCTTTCATCTTCAATTTACCTGTCCAGGGTCGAAAGAGGGGGCGTAGCGCTTGTGGCGCTACGTTGCAGCAAAGTAAAAGCGGAAAGTTATCTCGGGATTAACGTGCCTTCGTGGGGGCTGTTACCTGAAGTTAATCGCGTTGCCGTTGCTGGCGAGGTGAATTTTAGGGCGGGGCATGAAACTGAAACAGTCGGTGTTTTGATAAACACTGTTGGCAAATTTTGTAACAATCGCCCTCGGCAGGCCTTTTGTTTCTTTGGGATTAGAGATCGATGCCCGTTCTAGAGCGGTTCCGGCCATGTGGTGGCCGAAAAGACCGCCCTGTTACTACCAACGTCGAATGGCCTGAGAGGCTCTGTTACAGTTAAAACAAGGTCATACAAAAACAACTATTACACCGAGGTAAAAAAGATGAGTGCGGCTTCCCTGTACCCCGTTCGTCCCGAGGTTGCGGCGAATACCCTGACTGACGAGGCTACCTACAAGGCCATGTATCAGAAGTCGGTGATCAACCCGGATGGCTTCTGGCGTGAGCAGGCTCAGCGCCTCGACTGGATCAAGCCGTTTACCAAGGTCAAGCAGACCTCGTTCGACGACCACCACGTCGATATCAAGTGGTTCGCCGATGGCACCCTGAACGTTTCCTACAACTGCCTGGACCGTCATCTGGCCGAGCGTGGCGATCAGCTCGCAATCATCTGGGAAGGCGACGACCCTTCCGAACACCGCAACATCACCTACCGCGAACTGCACGAGCAAGTCTGCAAATTCGCCAACGCCCTGCGTGGCCAGGACGTTCACCGCGGCGACGTGGTAACCATCTACATGCCGATGATCCCCGAGGCCGTGGTCGCCATGCTGGCCTGCGCCCGTATCGGTGCGATCCACTCCGTGGTCTTCGGCGGCTTCTCGCCGGAAGCCCTGGCCGGCCGCATCATCGACTGCAAGTCCAAAGTGGTGATCACCGCCGACGAAGGCCTGCGTGGCGGTCGCCGCACGCCGTTGAAAGCCAACGTCGACGACGCGCTGACCAACCCGGAAACCAACAGCATCCAGAAAGTCATCGTGTGCAAGCGCACAGGTTCCGATATCAAGTGGAACCAGCACCGCGACATCTGGTACGAAGACCTGATGAAAGTCGCTGGCAGCGTCTGCGCCCCGAAAGAAATGGGTGCCGAAGAAGCGCTGTTCATCCTCTACACCTCCGGTTCCACCGGCAAACCGAAGGGCGTGCTGCACACCACCGGCGGTTACCTGGTCTACGCCGCCATGACCCATGAGCGCGTGTTCGACTACCGTCCGGGCGAAGTCTACTGGTGCACCGCCGACGTCGGCTGGGTCACCGGCCACAGCTACATCGTCTACGGCCCGCTGGCCAACGGCGCGACCACCCTGCTGTTCGAAGGCGTGCCGAACTACCCGGATATCACCCGCGTGTCGAAGATCATCGACAAGCACAAGGTCAACATCCTCTACACCGCGCCGACCGCCATTCGCGCCATGATGGCCGAAGGTCAGGCCGCTGTTGCCGGCGCCGATGGCTCCAGCCTGCGCCTGCTGGGTTCGGTCGGCGAGCCGATCAACCCGGAAGCCTGGAACTGGTACCACCAGGCGGTCGGCAAAGAGCGTTGCCCGATCGTCGACACCTGGTGGCAGACCGAAACCGGCGGCGTGCTGATCAGCCCGTTGCCAGGCGCTACCGCACTGAAGCCAGGCTCGGCGACCCGTCCGTTCTTCGGCGTGGTGCCGGCGCTGGTGGACAACCTGGGCAACCTGATCGAGGGCGCCGCCGAAGGCAACCTGGTGATCCTCGACTCGTGGCCGGGCCAGGCGCGTTCGCTGTACGGCGACCACGACCGCTTCGTCGATACCTACTTCAAGACGTTCCGCGGCATGTACTTCACCGGTGACGGTGCCCGTCGCGACGAAGACGGCTACTACTGGATCACCGGCCGTGTCGACGACGTGCTCAACGTTTCCGGTCACCGCATGGGCACCGCCGAGATCGAAAGCGCCATGGTCGCCCACCCGAAAGTCGCCGAAGCGGCGGTGGTCGGTGTGCCGCACGACATCAAGGGGCAGGGCATCTACGTCTACGTCACCCTCAACGGTGGCGAGGAGCCGACCGAGGCGCTGCGCCTGGAGCTGAAAAACTGGGTGCGCAAGGAGATTGGCCCGATCGCTTCGCCAGACGTCATCCAGTGGGCGCCGGGCCTGCCGAAGACCCGTTCGGGCAAGATCATGCGCCGTATCCTGCGCAAGATCGCCACGGCCGAGTACGACGCACTGGGCGACATTTCCACCCTGGCCGACCCAGGCGTCGTGGCGCATCTGGTCGAGACCCACAAGACCATGAGCGCCGCCTGAAGCGCCGAGTGTTTCGCAGGGTAAGCCAGCAGTCGCTCCGCGGAGGAGCTGTGTAGTACCTCCCGGGCGTGGCTTGCTCCGCGATCTTTCGAAGAAAACCCAAGGCCCCGCCAGCATGCGCTGCGCGGGGCCTTGGGTTTTTTGTTACTTCGACTTTCATCGGTAACCCTTCTGTCACTGCATTCGTACAAAAACGGGGCAATAGGAAACGTGAATGTGCGTTATTGGTGCGCTATTTCATGAAATTTCCGACACTCAAACGGCTGGGCTTGCCGTGATACAAGGCTTTGCCAATAATGGGCCCGGTTATTGCTTTGGTTACAGGTTATTTGTTTTTCGCTTTTGCATATTCCCCGAAAACTGTCAATATCCCCCGGCCATTCTTCCAGCGCTTCTGTAACTACTTGTCGCTTTGAAGAAATATCGGCTTCCGAGCTGTCGTTAAAATGCCGATCACTCGCTCGTGGCACCGGACCGGTGGTCAGGCCCCGCGCAGCTCTGCGTTGTACTCATTCGCATAGTGGGCAGTCAAACTGCCTGGCATTGCCCTTTACCGATTGGAGTTCCCAGATGAAAAAACTCGCACTGCTTGGCGCACTGGCGCTATCCGTGTTTTCCCTGGCATCGCTGGCTGACGAAAAACCGCTGAAAATCGGCATCGAGGCCGCTTACCCACCCTTCGCGTCGAAAGCGCCGGATGGCAGCATCGTTGGCTTCGACTACGACATCGGCAACGCCCTGTGCGCCGAGATGAAGGTCAAGTGCACCTGGGTCGAGCAGGAATTCGACGGCCTGATCCCGGCCCTGAAGGTCCGCAAGATCGACGCCATCCTGTCGTCCATGTCTATCACCGAAGACCGCAAGAAGTCGGTTGATTTCACCAACCGCTACTACCTGACCCCGGCTCGCCTGGTCATGAAGGACGGCACCGCTGTCAGCGAAAGCCTGAGCGAACTGCAAGGCAAGAAAATCGGTGTGCAGCGCGGCTCGATCCACGACCGCTTCGCCAAGGAAGTTTTCGCTCCGAAAGGCGCCACCATCGTTCCTTACGGCACCCAGAACGAAATCTACCTGGACATCACCGCGGGCCGTCTGGATGGCACCGTGGCCGATGCTACGCTTCTCGAAGACGGTTTCCTGAAGACCGACGCCGGCAAGGGCTATAGCTTCGTAGGCCCGGCCTTCACCGACTCGAAATACTTCGGTGACGGCATCGGCATCGCCGTACGCAAGGGCGACAAGGAAAACCTGGAGCGCATCAACGCCGCCATCGCCGGTATTCGCGCCAGCGGCAAGTACAAAGAGATCCAGGACAAGTACTTCAACTTCGATATCTACGGCCCGGAAAGCAAGTAACCGTCGTCGTGTCACCTGTTCAATGGTGCAAGCAGCAGAAGCGCTGAGGCTTGCACCATTTTTTCATCCCTAAGGTCGAGGACCTCATCATGTTGAAAGGCTACGGGGCAGTCATCCTCGATGGAGCGTGGCTGACGCTACAGCTCGCCTTGTCGTCCATGGCCCTGGCCATCGTGCTCGGCCTGATTGGCGTGGCCTTGCGCCTGTCGCCGGTGCGCTGGCTGGCCTGGCTGGGCGATCTTTATGCCACGGTGATTCGCGGCATTCCCGATCTGGTACTGATCCTGCTGATCTTCTATGGCGGCCAGGATCTTCTCAACCGTGTCGCGCCGCTGTTCGGCTTCGACGACTACATCGACCTCAATCCGCTGATGGCGGGTATCGGCACCCTGGGCTTCATCTTCGGTGCCTACCTGTCGGAAACCTTCCGCGGCGCGTTCATGGCCATTCCCAAGGGGCAGGCCGAAGCCGGCATGGCCTACGGCATGAGCAACCTGCAGATTTTCTTCCGGGTGCTGGTGCCGCAGATGATCCGCCTGGCGATCCCCGGCTTCACCAACAACTGGCTGGTCCTGACCAAGGCGACCGCGCTGATTTCGGTGGTGGGCCTGCAAGACATGATGTTCAAGGCCAAGCAGGCGGCCGACGCCACCCGCGAGCCTTTCACCTTCTTCCTGGCAGTGGCGGCTCTGTACCTGGTGATTACCAGTGTTTCGTTGCTGGCCCTGCGTTACCTGGAAAAACGCTACTCGGTTGGCGTAAAGGCGGCTGAACTATGATTTTCGACTACAACGTCATCTGGGAAGCCCTGCCGCTGTACTTCGGCGGCCTGTTGACCACGCTCAAGCTGTTGGCGATTTCCCTGTTGTTCGGTCTGCTGTCGGCAATCCCGCTGGGTCTGATGCGGGTGTCGAAGCAGCCGGTGGTGAACTTCACCGCCTGGCTCTACACCTATGTGATCCGCGGGACGCCAATGCTGGTGCAGCTTTTCCTTATCTACTACGGGCTGGCCCAGTTCCAGGCGGTGCGGGAAAGCTTCCTCTGGCCATGGCTGTCCAGCGCCACGTTCTGTGCCTGCCTGGCGTTCGCCATCAACACCAGCGCCTACACCGCGGAAATCATCGCCGGCAGCCTCAAGGCCACGCCGCACGGTGAGATCGAGGCGGCCAAGGCGGTCGGCATGTCGCGCTACAAGATGTACCGCCGGATCCTGCTGCCCTCGGCCCTGCGCCGGGCGCTGCCGCAGTACAGCAACGAAGTGATCATGATGCTGCAGACCACCAGCCTGGCCTCGATCGTCACCCTGATCGACATCACCGGTGCGGCGCGGACCGTCAACGCCCAGTTCTACCTGCCGTTCGAGGCGTATATCACCGCCGGCGTGTTCTACCTGTGCCTGACGTTCATCCTGGTCCGCCTGTTCAAGCTTGCCGAACGCCGCTGGCTCGGCTACCTGGCGCCGCGCAAGGGCTGAGGCCCGCGGCTAATTTTTCGCCCTTGGCGTGTGTTCACGACTGAACGCTTTGTGAGAACCGACAGCATGTACAAACTCGAAGTCCAAGACCTGCATAAACGCTATGGCAGCCATGAAGTGCTCAAGGGTGTATCGCTGGCCGCCAAGGCCGGTGACGTGATCAGCATCATCGGCTCCAGCGGTTCTGGCAAAAGTACTTTCCTGCGCTGCATCAACCTGCTGGAGCAGCCGCACGCCGGCAAGATCCTGCTCAACAACGAAGAGCTCAAGCTGGTGCCGAACAAGGACGGCGCGCTCAAGGCCGCCGATCCCAGGCAGTTGCAGCGCATGCGTTCGCGGCTGTCGATGGTGTTCCAGCACTTCAACCTGTGGTCGCACATGACCGCGCTGGAAAACATCATCGAAGCGCCGGTGCACGTGCTCGGCATGAGCAAGAAAGACGCGCTGGAAAAGGCCGAGCATTACCTGGCCAAGGTCGGCGTCGCCCATCGCAAGGACGCCTATCCTGGCCACATGTCCGGCGGCGAGCAGCAGCGCGTGGCGATCGCTCGTGCCCTGGCGATGGAGCCGGAGGTGATGCTGTTCGACGAGCCGACCTCGGCGCTCGACCCGGAACTGGTGGGCGATGTCCTCAAGGTCATGCAGTCGCTGGCCCAGGAAGGTCGGACCATGGTGGTGGTGACCCACGAAATGGGCTTCGCCCGTGAGGTTTCCAATCAACTGGTGTTCCTGCACAAGGGGCTGGTGGAAGAAACCGGCAACCCGCGTGAAGTGCTGGTCAATCCACAGTCCGAGCGTCTGCAGCAGTTCCTTTCGGGCAGCCTGAAATAAGCCGGTGGCTCACCAAGCTGCCGCTTTGCACCAAAATAGGTCATGCTGCGCCACCCGCGCAGCCTGCACCAGGCATTATCCCGCCCGTCTACAGTGACGGGCGTCAGACTCACTTCAGGTTTCGGACCGCACCTTATGACCAACCAGCGAATCGGTTTTCTCATCTGGCCCAGCACCAAGGCGCTGACCCTTGCGCTGGCCGAAGAGGTGCTGCGGGTGGCGCAGAAGGTGCACCCGGACGTGACCTACGAATTGGCCTTTCTCCAGGCCGAAGCCCCGGTCGAAGGTGACTGGCGCCTGCCGGGCGAGCCATGGACCGGGCGCCTGGAAAACTGCCAGAAGCTGTTTTTGCTGGCCGATGAACCGCCGGTGACGGTTGGCGCGGCGCTGGCCGGGGCGCTCAAGCAACTGGTGCGTTCCGGTTGCGTGGTGGGCGGCTTGTCGGCGGGGGTCTATCCGCTGGCGCAGCTTGGTTTGCTGGATGGCTACCGCGCCGCGGTGCACTGGCGCTGGCAGGATGATTTTTCCGAGCGTTTCCCCAAGGTGATCGCCACCAGTCATCTGTTCGACTGGGACCGTGATCGCCTGACCGCCTGTGGTGGCATGTCGGTGGTGGACCTCCTGCTCGCGGTGCTGGCGCGGGATCACGGCGCCGAGCTGGCTGGCGCGGTGTCCGAGGAACTGGTGGTGGAGCGCATCCGCGAAGGCGGCGAGCGTCAGCGCATTCCCCTGCAGAACCGTCTTGGCTCCAGCCATCCGAAGCTGACCCAAGCCGTGCTGCTGATGGAAGCCAATATTGAAGAGCCGCTGACCACTGATGAGATTGCCCAGCATGTCTGTGTGTCGCGTCGGCAACTGGAGCGGATCTTCAAGCAGTACCTGAACCGCGTGCCGAGCCAGTATTACCTGGAACTGCGCCTGAACAAGGCACGACAGATGCTGATGCAGACCAGCAAGTCGATCATTCAGATCGGCTTGTCCTGCGGCTTCTCTTCCGGTCCGCACTTCTCCAGCGCGTACCGCAACTTCTTCGGTGCCACCCCGCGGGAGGACCGCAACCAGCGCCGCAGCAGCTCGCCGTTCGAATTGTCCTCGGTGCCTGCCGAGCGGGGGTGAGCGTCCGGGCTCATCGCTGGCTTGCCAGCGATGAGGCCGGAACAGCCCCCCTTATCCTCCAATCGCCCCACCCCCATGACCGCCTGGTCATCTCCCCGTAGAAAAACCCTCAATCCCCCGCATCGCTTCTCCCCGTCAGCACCCCGCACCGTTTAAACTGCGCCTTTGCGACCCTATTTGTCGCATTGCCGAAAGCCTTGGAAAAACAGGGTTTGGCGCTATAAGAAGTTGTCGCTTGGCGGCAAGGCCGAGTGTTCATCTCTCCTTACAATCCCCCCATCGCTCGCCAGTTCCAGGCAGGCGTTCCTCTTCAGGAGACTCCGATGTCCGTTGAGCAAGCTCCGGTGCAACGCGCCGATTTCGACCAGGTAATGGTTCCCAACTATGCGCCAGCAGCGTTCATTCCCGTGCGTGGCGCCGGTTCCCGAGTCTGGGACCAGTCGGGCCGCGAGCTGATCGATTTCGCTGGCGGCATCGCCGTAAACGTTCTGGGGCATGCCCATCCGGCATTGGTCGCGGCACTGACCGAACAGGCCAACAAGCTGTGGCATGTGTCCAACGTGTTCACCAACGAGCCGGCTTTGCGCCTGGCCCGCAAGCTGGTCGACGCGACCTTCGCCGACCGCGCGTTCTTCTGCAACTCCGGCGCCGAGGCCAACGAGGCCGCGTTCAAGCTGGCCCGTCGCGTTGCCCACGACCGTTTCGGTCCTGAAAAGAACGAAATCATTGCCACCGTCAACAGCTTCCACGGTCGCACCCTGTTCACCGTGAGCGTCGGCGGCCAGCCGAAGTACTCCGACGGCTTCGGCCCGAAGATCACCGGTATCAGCCATGTGCCGTACAACGACCTGGAAGCGCTGAAAGCGCAGATTTCCGACAAGACCTGCGCCGTCGTGATCGAGCCGATCCAGGGCGAGAGCGGTGTGGTCCCGGCCGACAAGGCCTACCTGCAAGGCGCCCGCGAACTGTGCGACAAGCACAATGCGCTGCTGATCTTCGACGAAGTGCAGACCGGCGTTGGCCGTACCGGCGAGCTGTATGCCTACATGCACTACGGCGTGACCCCGGACATCCTCTCCAGCGCCAAGAGCCTGGGCGGCGGTTTCCCGATTGGCGCAATCCTGACCACCGACGACCTGGCCAAGCACCTGGCCGTCGGCACCCACGGCACCACCTACGGCGGCAACCCGCTGGGCTGCGCCGTCGCCAACGCCGTGCTGGACATCGTCAACACCCCTGAAGTGCTGGACGGCGTCAAAGCCAAGCACGAGCGCTTCAAGTCCCGCCTTGAGCAGATCGGTGAGAAATACGGCCTGTTCAGCCTGGTGCGCGGTCGCGGCCTGCTGATCGGCTGCGTGCTGACCGAGGCCTGGAAAGGCAAGGCCAAGGACGTGTTCAACGCTGCAGAGCAAGAGGGCCTGATGGTCCTGCAGGCCGGCCCGGATGTGGTGCGTTTCGCCCCGAGCCTGGTGGTCGAAGATGCCGACATCGATGAAGGTCTGGACCGTTTCGAGCGCGCTGCCGCCAAGCTGACCAAGGCCTGATAAGCCTCCACTGTCCCGTCGCTGGCCGTCACTGGCCAGCGAACCGATTTCATGTGGCCTGTGCCTGGTGTGCACACGCCGCTTTTTTTGCGCCGACCGTTGTCGGCCCGTATACCCGAAAGGAGTGACACCATGCTGGTGATGCGCCCCGCGCAAATGGCTGACCTGGGTGAAGTACAGCGTCTGGCTGCGGACAGTCCCATTGGTGTCACGTCCCTGCCGGATGATGCCGGTCGCCTGAGCGACAAGATCGCCGCGTCCGAGACCTCGTTCGCCGCCGAAGTCAGCTTCAATGGCGAGGAGAGCTACTTCTTCGTCCTCGAAGACAGCGCCACCGGCAAGCTGGTCGGCTGTTCGGCCATCGTCGCCTCGGCGGGTTATTCCGAGCCGTTCTACAGCTTCCGCAACGAGACTTTCGTGCATGCGTCCCGCGAGCTGAAGATCCACAACAAGATCCACGTCCTCTCGCAATGCCATGACCTGACCGGCAACAGCCTGCTGACCAGCTTCTATGTGCTGCCGGAACTGGTGAACAGCGCCTGGGCCGAGCTGAATTCCCGTGGTCGCCTGCTGTTCATGGCCGCCCACCCCGAGCGTTTCGCCGATTCGGTGGTCACCGAAATCGTCGGCTACAGCGACGAGAACGGCGACTCGCCGTTCTGGGACGCCATCGGCCGCAACTTCTTCGATCTCAACTACGCCGAGGCCGAGCGCCTGTGCGGCCTGAAGAGCCGTACCTTCCTCGCCGAGCTGATGCCGCATTACCCGATCTACGTGCCACTGCTGCCGGACGAGGCGCAAGAGGCCATGGGCCAGGTTCATCCGCGGGCGCAGATCACCTTCGACATCCTGATGCGCGAAGGCTTCGAGACCGACCATTACATCGACATTTTCGACGGCGGCCCGACCCTGCATGCGCGGGTGTCCGGCATCCGTTCGATTGCCCAGAGCCGGGTCGTGCCGGTCAAGCTGCAGGAGCAGCCGACCAAGGGCGGCCGTCAGTACCTGGTATCCAATGGCCAGTTGCAGGATTACCGCGCGGTACTGCTGGAACTGGACTGGGTGCCGGGCAAACCGGTTCACCTGAGCCCGGACGCCCTGGAAGCGCTGGGTGTTGGCGAGGGCGCCAGCGTGCGCCTGGTCGCGGTTTGATACTGCGGTTCTGATACCAAGAATTCGGCCGAGTTTCGCAGGTGCCAGCAGGCGCCTGCCCGAGGAGATAGCATGATCGTTCGTCCCGTACGCAGCAGCGACCTACCGGCGCTGATCGAGCTGGCGCGCAGCACCGGCACCGGCCTGACCACCTTGCCGGCCAACGAAGAGCGCCTGGCCCACCGAGTCGGCTGGGCCGAGAAGACCTTTCGCGGCGAGGCCGAGCGTGCCGACGCGGACTACCTGTTCGTGCTGGAAAACGACGACGGCGTGGTCGTGGGCATTTCCGCCATCGCCGGTGCCGTCGGCCTGCGCGAGCCTTGGTACAACTACCGGGTCGGCCTGACCGTCAGCGCTTCCCAGGAGCTGAACATCTATCGGGAGATCCCGACGCTGTTCCTGGCCAACGACCTGACCGGCAACTCCGAGCTGTGCTCGCTGTTCCTGCGGGCCGACAGCCGCAGCGGCCTGAATGGCCGCCTGCTGTCCAAGGCGCGGATGCTGTTCATCGCCGAATTCCCCGACCTGTTCGGCAACAAGATCATCGCCGAAATGCGCGGCATGTCCGACGAACTGGGCCGCTCGCCTTTCTGGGAAAGCCTGGGCCGGCACTTCTTCAAAATGGAGTTCAGCCAGGCCGACTACCTCACCGGCGTCGGCAACAAGGCCTTTATCGCCGAGCTGATGCCCAAGTTCCCGCTCTATACCTGCTTCCTTTCGGAGGCGGCGCGCAGCGTTATCGGACGCGTCCACAGCGATACCGAGCCAGCGCTGGCGATGCTCAAGAGCGAAGGTTTCAGTTACCAGGGCTACGTCGACATCTTCGACGCCGGCCCGGCCATCGAGTGCCAGACCAGCAAGATCCGCGCGGTCCAGGACAGCCAGTCCCTGGTACTGGCCGTCGGTACGCCGGGCGACGATGCCACCCCTTACATCATCCACAACCGCAAGCGTGAAGACTGCCGCATCGCCGCGGCGCCCGCCCGCCTGGCGGCCGGCACCCTGGTGGTCGATCCACAGACCGCCAAGCGCCTGCGCCTGAGCGTCGGCGACCAAGTGCGCGCGGTGCCGCTGTCCGCTGCCCGGGAGGCCAAATAATGAGCACTCACTACATCGCAGGCCAATGGCTGGCCGGTCAGGGCGAGACCCTTGAATCGCTGGACCCGGTCAGTCAGGCCGTGGTCTGGAAAGGACAGGGCGCCAGCGCGGAGCAGGTCGAGCAGGCCGTTGCGGCCGCTCGCCAGGCGTTCCCGGGCTGGGCTCGGCAGTCGCTGGACATGCGCATCGCTGTGCTGGAGGCCTTCGCCGCGCAACTCAAGGCCAACGCTGACGAACTGGCCCGTTGCATCGGTGAGGAAACCGGCAAGCCGCTGTGGGAATCCGCGACCGAAGTGACCAGCATGGTCAACAAGGTGGCGATCTCGGTGCAGAGCTACCGCGAACGTACCGGCGAGAAAAGCGGCCCGCTGGCCGACGCCACCGCCGTCTTGCGTCACAAGCCGCATGGCGTGGTAGCGGTGTTCGGTCCTTACAACTTCCCGGGCCACCTGCCCAACGGTCACATCGTGCCGGCACTGCTGGCGGGTAACGCCGTGGTGTTCAAGCCGAGCGAACTGACGCCCAAGGTCGCCGAACTGACGGTCAAGTGCTGGAATGACGCCGGCTTGCCGGCGGGGGTGCTCAACCTGGTGCAGGGCGCGCGGGAAACCGGCGTGGCCCTGGCTGCCAATCCCGGCATCGACGGCCTGTTCTTCACCGGCTCCAGCCGTACCGGCAACCTGTTGCACCAACAATTCGCCGGTCGCCCGGACAAAATCCTCGCCCTGGAGATGGGCGGCAACAACCCGCTGGTGGTGGACGAGGTCAAGGACCTGGACGCCGCGGTCTACACCATCATCCAGTCCGCGTTCATCTCCGCTGGCCAGCGCTGCACCTGCGCCCGCCGCCTGCTGGTGCCGCAAGGCGCCTGGGGCGACACGCTGCTGGCGCGTTTGGTGGACGTGAGCAAGAACATCTCGGTCGGTGCCTTCGACCAGCAGCCGGCGCCGTTCATGGGCTCGGTGGTTTCCCTGGCGGCGGCCAAGGCCTTGATGGATGCCCAGGCGCACCTGCTGGCCAACGGTGCCACCGCGTTGCTGGAAATGACCCAGCCGCAAGCCGGCGCCGCGTTGCTGACCCCGGGCATTCTCGATGTCAGCGCCGTGGCCGATCGCCCGGACGAAGAGTTCTTCGGCCCGCTGCTGCAAGTGATCCGCTACAGCGATTTCCCGGCGGCCATCGCCGAGGCCAATAACACCCAGTACGGCCTCGCCGCGGGTTTGTTGTCGGACTCCCATGCGCGCTACCAGCAGTTCTGGCTGGAAAGCCGCGCCGGTATCGTCAACTGGAACAAACAACTGACCGGCGCCGCCAGCAGCGCGCCGTTCGGTGGCGTCGGCGCCAGCGGCAACCACCGCGCCAGTGCCTATTACGCGGCGGATTACTGTGCCTACCCGGTGGCTTCGCTGGAAACCGCGAGCCTTGTCCTGCCTGCCACGCTGACGCCCGGCGTCGCCCTATAACAACAGGTTCACGGAGCCTTAGCCGATGAAATCGTTTGAAGTGAATTTTGATGGTCTGGTCGGACCGACGCACAACTACGGCGGCCTGTCCTACGGCAACGTTGCCTCGCAGAGCAACAGCCAGCAGGGCTCGAACCCGCGTGAAGCGGCGCGTCAGGGCCTGGCGAAGATGAAAGCGCTGGCCGACATGGGCTTCAAGCAAGGCGTGCTGGCCCCGCAGGAGCGCCCGGACGTGGCCGCGCTGCGCCGCCTGGGCTTCAGCGGTAGCGATGCCGAGGTCATCCAGCGTGCGGCGAAAGAAGCCATGCCGTTGCTGGTCGCCAGTTGCTCGGCATCGAGCATGTGGGTGGCCAACGCCGCGACGGTCAGCCCGAGCGCCGACACCGCCGATGGCCGCGTGCATTTCACCGCCGCCAACCTGAACTGCAAGTACCACCGCAGCATCGAGCACCCGACCACCAGTCGCGTGCTGGGCGCCATGTTCGCCAACCAGCAACACTTCGCCCACCACGCCGCGTTGCCGGCGGTGGCGCAGTTCGGCGATGAAGGCGCGGCCAACCACACCCGCTTCTGCCGTGCCTACGGTGAGCCGGGCGTCGAATTTTTCGTCTTCGGTCGCAGTGCCTTCGACATCCGCTACCCGGCGCCGCAGAAGTACCCGGCGCGGCAGACCCTCGAAGCGTCCCAGGCCGTGGCCCGCCTGCATGGCTTGAGCGATGACGGCGTGGTCTATGCTCAGCAGAATCCGTCGGTCATCGACCAGGGCGTGTTCCACAACGACGTGATCGCGGTCGGCAACGGCGAAGTGCTGTTCTACCACGAGGACGCCTTCCTCGAGACCGAGCGGGTACTGGCTGAACTGAAGGCCAAACTGGCCAAGCGCGGCGGCGACTTCAAGGCGATCTGCGTGCCGCGAGCCCAGGTTTCGGTGGAGGACGCGGTGCGTTCCTACCTGTTCAACAGCCAGTTGCTGTCGCGCGACGACGGTTCGATGCTGCTGGTGGTGCCGGAAGAGTGCCGTAACAACGAGCGGGTCTGGGCTTACCTGTCGGCGCTGGCCGGCCAGGGCAGTGCGATCAGCGAGGTGCGCGTCTTCGACCTCAAGCAGAGCATGCAGAACGGTGGTGGTCCGGCTTGCCTGCGCCTGCGCGTGGCCCTGAATGAAACGGAACTGGCGGCGGTCAATCCAGGGGTTATCATGACGGCGCCGTTGTACGACACCCTGACCCAATGGGTCGACAAGCACTACCGCGACCGCCTGGTTGAAAGCGACCTGGCCGATCCGCAACTGCTGACGGAGTGTCGTACGGCACTGGATGAACTGACCCGGATTCTGCAACTGGGTTCGGTCTATCCGTTCCAACTCCAACCCTGAAAGAGCACTTGAACATGTCCGACGCCCTGCAACTGATCCTTGAAGATGAAGATGGCACCTCGCGCGAAGTCTCCACCAGCCGCTTTGCGGTGATCTGGCAAGGCAAGGAAGTCTGGATCCAGCAGGATGGCCGCGGCCAGTTGCTGATCGGCGTCGACGTGGAAGAGGGCGATAGCGAATACGCCACCCTGCTGCTGCGTCCGCTGGCCACCAACCTGGTCAGCCTGGAACTGGAAATGGAGCCGGCCGATGCCGGCGACGATGACGATCACGTCCACGGTCCCGATTGCGGACATCATCACTAAGGAACGACACCATGCTCGCCCTCGGCAAACTGCTTGAGCTGACCCTTGCCGGTCGTGAACCGGCAGAGAAGACCCAGTTGACGGTCGAGGGCGTGCGCTTGCGCTGGCTCGCCGAGGGCGCGCTGGAAGTCCGCCCGCCGGAATCGCCGGATATCGGCCTGGACATCCTGCTGTCCGCCGGCATCCACGGCAATGAAACCGCGCCCATCGAGCTGCTCGACGAACTGCTGCACGGCATCGCCCGCGGTGACGTGAAGCCCCGGGCGCGGATTCTGTTCCTGTTCGGTAACCCCGAGGCGATTCGGCGCGGTGAGCGTTACCTTGAACAGGACGTCAATCGTCTGTTCAACGGTCGACATGAGCTGTCCAGCGGTTCGGAGGCGTTGCGCGCCTGTGAACTGGAACGCCTGGCGACCACCTTTTTCAGCCTGCCGGGGCGTACCCGGCTGCACTACGACCTGCACACCGCCATCCGTGGTTCGAAGATCGAGCAGTTCGCCCTCTATCCTTATAAAGAGGGGCGCCAGCACTCTCGCCGCGAACTGGCCCGTCTGCGCGCCGCCGGCATGGAAGCGGTCTTGCTGCAAAGCAAGACCTCCATCACCTTTACCGCCTTCACCTACGAACAGCTCGAGGCCGAGTCCTTCACCCTGGAACTTGGCAAGGCGCGGCCTTTCGGACAGAACGAGCAGGTCAATCTCGACCGGCTCCAGGCGCGGCTGATCCAGATCATCGAAGGCACCGAGCCCGAGCAGCCGGAAGGGCTGGATGGCCTGCAACTGTTCAGCGTCGCCCGCGAGATCATCAAGCACAGCGACAACTTCCACCTGCACTTGCCGGCGGACATCGAGAATTTCTCGGAATTGTCCAAGGGCTATCTGCTGGCCGAAGACTTGGCCGAGACGCGCTGGGTCGTCGAGGAGGAGGGGGCTCGCATCATCTTCCCCAACCCGAAGGTCAAGAACGGCTTGCGCGCGGGCATCCTGATCGTGCCCGCCTCGACAGAGGGCCTGGGCCAGTAGTCGCTGGCAAGCGATTAGGTCAGGGCAACGAAAAAGGCCGCGGATCACTCCGCGGCCTTCTCATTTATACCGCGACTTTCTGCGGCACTTCGCTGCGACGCAGTGCCCGCAGCTTCAACAGCGTGTCAGCGCAGGTGTTCGCCGCTTCCTGGCCCTTGAGCACGAAATGCTCGAAGAAGAACTTCTGGTGCTCGTCGCCGGCGTGGAAGTGGTGGGGGGTCAGGACCACCGAGAACACCGGCACTTCGGTTTCCAGTTGAACCTGCATCAGGCCGCTGATCACCGACTGGGCGACGAACTCATGACGGTACAGGCCGCCGTCCACCACCAGGCCGGCGGCGACGATGGCGCCATAGCGGCCACTGCGGGCCAGTAGCTTGGCGTGCAACGGGATCTCGAAGGCGCCGCCGACTTCATAGAAATCGATATCGCCGGCCTGATAGCCGTGCTTGGCCATTTCCTCGACGAAGCCTTTACGGCTTTGATCAACGATATCTTTGTGCCAGCACGCCTGGACGAAAGCGATACGTTCGTTGCCGTGGGACTTGCTGTCGATTGGGGTTGGTTGCATTGAAACGGACTCCTGTTTATATGAAAAACAGGGCATCTGGATCGAAAGGGATGGTCGTCCCGCAATGCGTGGACGAACGGACACAGCGGTGTCTATCCCGTTCTCTCTTTATCCGGACTATGACCGTCGGCCCCGGAATCACACCGGGTCTGCTGACCTTGCAAGCCGTGCCTGCAAGCGCTCGCGGGCTATACGCATTGCGCGCAATTACCGCCGGTGGGGAGTTGCACCCCGCCCTGAGAACGTTGCCATCACCTGTGATGGCGACGCCGTTTGTAACATAGTTTTTAGCGGAACGTATAGCCTGCTAACTAAATCGCCTGGATAAACGTCATTTCATCCTGAATGCAGGCTTCGATCGTATAAACACACTGCACCCGGCACTCAGGCTAGATATAATGCGGCCCTTTGCCGTCGTTTCGTCTATTTGACGCGCACATTTGCCTCAGGCCGCCGTTTCCGTGGAAGAACCTATGAAAAGCGCAGAAATCCGTGAAGCCTTCCTTCGATTCTTCGAAGAGCAGGGACACACCCGAGTCGCCTCCAGCTCCCTGATTCCGGGCAACGACCCGACCCTGCTGTTCACCAACGCCGGTATGAACCAGTTCAAGGACTGTTTCCTCGGCCAGGAAAAGCGCGCCTACACCCGCGCGGTCAGCAGCCAGAAATGCGTGCGTGCCGGCGGCAAGCACAACGACCTGGAAAACGTCGGCTACACGGCGCGCCACCACACCTTCTTCGAAATGCTGGGCAACTTCAGTTTCGGCGACTATTTCAAGCGTGACGCGATCACCTACGCCTGGACCTTCCTGACCTCGGACAAGTGGCTGAACCTGCCTAAGGAAAAGCTCTGGGTCACGGTCTACGCCTCCGACGACGAAGCCTATGACATCTGGACCAAGGAAGTCGGCGTTCCGGCCGAGCGCATGGTCCGCATCGGCGACAACAAGGGCGCGCCCTACGCCTCCGACAACTTCTGGACCATGGGCGATACCGGCCCGTGCGGCCCGTGCACCGAGATCTTCTACGATCACGGCGCCGACATCTGGGGCGGCCCGCCCGGTTCGCCGGAAGAAGACGGAGACCGCTACATCGAGATCTGGAACAACGTTTTCATGCAGTTCAACCGCACCGCGGACGGCGTCCTGCACCCGTTGCCAGCGCCTTCGGTGGACACTGGCATGGGCCTGGAACGCATCAGCGCGGTCCTGCAGCACGTTCACTCGAACTATGAAATCGACCTGTTCCAAAGCCTGCTGGCCGCTTCGGCCAAGGCCATCGGCTGCAGCAACGACGCCCAGCCGTCGCTCAAGGTGGTCGCTGACCACATTCGCTCCTGCGGTTTCCTGATCGCCGACGGCGTGCTGCCATCGAACGAAGGCCGTGGCTATGTGCTGCGCCGCATCATTCGCCGCGCTTGCCGTCACGGCAACAAGCTCGGCGCCAAGGGCAGCTTCTTCTACCAGATCGTCGCCGCGCTGGCGGGCGAGATGGGCGAAGCCTTCCCTGAACTGAAATCCCAGCAGGCGCACATCGAGCGCGTGCTGAAAACCGAAGAAGAGCAATTCGCCAAGACCCTGGAGCAGGGTCTGAAGATCCTTGAGCAGGACCTGGCCGAACTCAAAGGCAACGTGGTACCGGGCGACGTGGTGTTCAAGCTGTACGACACCTACGGCTTCCCGATGGACCTGACCGCCGACATCGCCCGCGAACGCGAGCTGACCATCGACGAAGCTGGCTTCGAGCGTGAAATGGACGCCCAGCGCGAGCGCGCCCGTTCCGCCAGCTCCTTCGGCCTGGACTACAACAGCCTGGTCAAGGTCGACGTGGACACCGTGTTCACCGGCTACACCACCACAGAAGACAGCGCCAAAATCGTCGCCCTGTACAAGGACGGCCAGTCTGTCCAGCAACTGGGCGAAGGCGAGGAGGGCGTGGTGATCCTCGATCGCACGCCGTTCTACGCCGAATCCGGCGGCCAGGTGGGCGACACCGGTTACCTGCTGGCGGGCGCCGTGCGTTTCGACGTGCGTGATACTACCAAGACCGGTGGCGCGTTCCTGCACCACGGCGTGGTTGCCAGCGGCAGCCTGAGCGTTGGTGCCCAGGTCGAAGCCAAGGTCGATGCCGACGTCCAGCACGCCACCTCGCTCAACCACTCCGCCACCCACCTGCTGCACGCCGCGCTGCGTCAGGTGCTGGGCGATCACGTACAACAGAAAGGCTCGCTGGTGGACAGCCAGCGCCTGCGTTTCGACTTCAGCCACTTCGAAGCGATCAAGCCAGAGCAGATCAAGGCGCTGGAAGAGATCGTCAACCGCGAAGTGCGCAAGAACTCCGAGGTGCAAACCGAAGAGACCGATATCGAAACCGCCAAGCGCAAAGGCGCCATGGCACTGTTCGGCGAGAAGTACGGCGACAATGTGCGCGTCCTGAGCATGGGCGGCGACTTCTCGGTCGAGCTGTGCGGTGGCATCCATGCCAAGCGCACTGGTGATATCGGCCTGCTCAAGATCATCAGCGAAGGCGGTGTGGCCTCCGGCGTCCGTCGTATCGAAGCGGTCACCGGTGCTGCGGCGCTGGCTTACCTGAACGCCGCCGAAGAGCAGTTGAAGGAAGCCGCGCAACTGGTCAAGGGCAGTCGCGACAACCTGATCGACAAGCTGTCGGCTGTGCTCGAGCGCAACCGCCAGTTGGAAAAACAACTGGAGCAACTGCAGGCCAAGGCCGCCAGTGCCGCCGGTGACGACCTGGCCAACAGCGCGGTGGACGTCAAGGGCGTCAAGGTGCTGGCTGCGCGTCTCGACGGTCAGGATGGCAAGGCCCTGCTGGCGCTGGTCGATCAACTGAAGAACAAACTCGGCCGCGCAGTGATCCTGCTCGGCAGTGTCCACGAAGAGAAGGTCGTACTGGTCGCAGGCGTGACCAAGGACCTTACCGGCCAACTCAAAGCCGGTGATTTGATGAAGCAAGCCGCTGCGGCGGTGGGCGGCAAGGGCGGTGGTCGTCCGGACATGGCGCAAGGCGGTGGCGTGGACGCCGCGGCGCTGGACGGCGCACTGGCCCTGACCGTGCCATTCGTAGAGCAGGGTGTCTGAGGCGCCTGCGGCCCGTCGTCTAGTGGCGGGCCGCGGGCGTTGTGATTGTTTATTGGGTGCCCTTCACGGGCTGAGGCGGCTTTGAAATGGCGTTGATCGTACAGAAATTTGGCGGCACTTCGGTCGGCACAATCGAGCGAATCGAACAGGTTGCCGAAAAGGTCAAGAAATTCCGCGAAGCTGGCGATGACCTGGTGGTTGTGCTGTCGGCGATGAGCGGCGAAACCAACCGCCTGATCGACCTTGCCAAGCAGATCAGCGATCAGCCGGTTCCGCGTGAACTGGATGTGATCGTTTCCACTGGTGAGCAGGTGACTATCGCCTTGCTCGCCATGGCACTGATGAAGCGTGGCGTTCCGGCGGTTTCCTACACCGGCAACCAGGTGCGGATTCTCACCGACAGCGCGCACAACAAGGCGCGCATTCTGCAAATCGACGATCAGAAGATCCGTGGCGACCTCAAGGCCGGCCGCGTGGTTGTGGTCGCAGGTTTCCAGGGTGTCGATGAGCACGGCAACATCACCACCCTCGGTCGTGGCGGCTCCGACACCACCGGCGTGGCCCTTGCGGCAGCGCTGAAGGCTGATGAGTGCCAGATCTACACCGACGTGGACGGTGTCTACACCACCGACCCGCGCGTCGTGTCCCAGGCCCAGCGCCTGGACAAGATCACCTTCGAAGAGATGCTGGAAATGGCCAGCCTCGGTTCCAAGGTGCTGCAGATCCGTGCCGTCGAGTTCGCCGGCAAGTACAACGTTCCGCTGCGCGTGCTGCACAGCTTCCAGGAGGGTCCGGGTACCCTCATTACTATTGATGAAGAGGAATCCATGGAACAGCCGATCATTTCCGGCATCGCCTTCAACCGCGATGAAGCCAAGCTGACCATCCGTGGCGTACCGGATACTCCGGGCGTTGCCTTCAAGATCCTCGGCCCGATCAGCGCCGCCAACATCGAAGTCGACATGATCGTGCAGAACGTTTCGCACGATAACACCACCGACTTCACCTTCACCGTGCACCGCAACGACTACGCCAAGGCGCAGCAAGTGCTGGAAAACACCGCACGTGAAATCGGCGCTCGGGAAATCATTGGCGATACCAAGATCGCCAAGGTGTCGATCGTCGGCGTCGGTATGCGCTCCCACGCGGGCGTTGCCAGCCGCATGTTCGAAGCGCTGGCCAAGGAGAGCATCAATATCCAGATGATCTCCACTTCCGAGATCAAGGTCTCCGTGGTCATCGAAGAGAAGTACCTGGAACTGGCTGTACGCGCACTGCATACGGCTTTCGAGCTGGACGCTCCGTCCCGTCAGGGCGAGTAAGCGTTGGTCCCCAGGGGCGCGGCCAGGCCGCGCCCCTTCTTTTTTGGCTGGTGTGGAATCTGTTCTTTTGTCCGCGCTGGTCAATACTTAGGCGTAGGTCGATAGCCATTCTGGTTGTAGGCTGAAGCCCTTTTTTTTGCAGACTGTTGTCCCTGAACTGAATTGCGTGAGGAGAAAGGTATGTTGATTCTGACTCGTCGGTGCGCAGAGAGCCTGATTATTGGCGATGGCGAAATCACCGTGACCGTGCTCGGCGTCAAAGGAAATCAAGTGCGGATCGGCGTGAACGCCCCCAAGGAAGTGGCCGTACACCGTGAGGAAATCTACCTTCGGATCAAGAAAGAGAAGGACGAAGAACCAACCCATTAATTTTTATCGATTTTTTTTCAAAAAAGAGTTTGCAAACGGGGAAAGCTCTGGTTATTATACGCCCCGTGTTGCGGAGAGGTGGCCGAGTGGCCGAAGGCGCTCCCCTGCTAAGGGAGTATACCTCACAAGGGTATCGGGGGTTCGAATCCCCCCTTCTCCGCCATTATTCATGTAGGGCGCTGTAATCTGATCCAAATTGCTAAGTCGTTGAAATTAAACGAAAAAGCACTTGTAAAAACGATTAAGTGAACTATAATGCGCGGCTTCAAATGCACTCGTAGCTCAGCTGGATAGAGTACTCGGCTACGAACCGAGCGGTCACAGGTTCGAATCCTGTCGAGTGCACCATATAAAGAAGCGGTTTCCAACAGGAAGTTGCTTCTGCTTCAACCAGAGGTGATCTGGTCCATCAAATACCAACCCTGCACTCGTAGCTCAGCTGGATAGAGTACTCGGCTACGAACCGAGCGGTCACAGGTTCGAATCCTGTCGAGTGCACCATATATAAAGAAGTAGTTTCCAATCGGAAGTTGCTTCTGCTTCAACCAGAGGTGATCTGGTCCATCAAGTACCAACCCTGCACTCGTAGCTCAGCTGGATAGAGTACTCGGCTACGAACCGAGCGGTCACAGGTTCGAATCCTGTCGAGTGCACCATATAACGAAGAGCCCGCCTTAATGGCGGGCTTTTTGTTTTCCGCGTTTATTTCTCCGATTAATAAAATGTCATCGAGCACTCGATAGGGCGTGCTAATTTTTAGTTGGCGCATGTGTTCTTTTTCGGGCGCTTGCCGTCGCATTGATGGATTCGGGCGTTTGCGTCGGTCATTTCCGCAAACGATTGTTTTCGCCGATATTTTCAGCCTCTGGCAGCTCAAGCGGTGTATGATTGCGCCCGTCAGCCCCGCCGGGGCTTGTGGAATACCACCATGGACTTACCCAGTAGTTACTCAATAGCTCGTTTTGCCAATCACGATGTGACTGATTGATCTCCCGGCGTGCTCCGCTGCTGGGAGTGGAGTTCGCCTATGACTGAAGTCGAAGTAAAAAAGACGCAAGATAGCCTGCAGGATCGCCTGGCCCAGGTGGTCGAGTTGCTCCATCGCCAGCGCGTGGTGGAAGATCTCACTCACCGCCAGGAAGGCCATCATCAAGACCGGGTAGAAAACCTGGTTCACCGGCAGAATCTGGTCGAGCTGCAACGCAAGCTCGATGACCTGCACTCCGCCGACGTTGCCCATATTCTCGAAGCATTGCCCCTCGACGACCGCCTGACGGTCTGGCAACTGGTCAAGGCTGAGCGAGACGGCGACATTCTCCTCGAAGTATCCGACGCGGTGCGTGAAACCCTGATCGCCGACATGGACGATCATGAGTTGCTCGCCGCCGCCAAGGAAATGGACGCCGACGAACTCGCCGACCTCGCCCCTGAACTGCCCCGTGACGTTGTCCATGAGTTGATGGAAACCCTCGATGGCCAGCAGCGTGAGCGTGTGCGCTCAGCCCTGAGCTACGACGAGGAGCAGGTAGGTGCGTTGATGGACTTCGAGATGGTCACCATCCGCGAAGACGTCAGCCTGGAAGTGGTTCTGCGTTACCTGCGCCGGCTCAAGGAGCTGCCAGGGCACACCGACAAGCTCTTCGTGGTCGATTACGACGGCATCCTCAAAGGCGTGCTGCCGATCAAGCGCTTGCTGGTCAACGACCCGGACAAGCAGGTTTCCGAAGTAATGGCCAGCGACCCGGTCAGCTTCCACCCCGACGAGGACGCCTATGACGCGGCCCAGGCGTTCGAACGTTATGACCTGGTATCAGCGCCCGTGGTCGATAAGAACGATCGTCTGATCGGCCGTCTTACCATCGACGAGATGGTCGACCTGATCCGCGAAGAAAGCGAAAGCGAAGTGTTGAACATGGCGGGTCTGCGCGAAGAAGAAGATATCTTCGCATCGGTCTGGCGCTCTCTGCGCAACCGCTGGGCCTGGCTGGCGATCAACCTGATCACGGCCTTCCTGGCCTCGCGGGTGATTGGCCTGTTCGAGGGTTCGATCGAGAAGCTGGTTGCACTGGCGGCATTGATGCCGATCGTGGCCGGTATTGGTGGTAACTCGGGTAACCAGACCATCACCATGATTGTGCGAGCGATGGCGCTGGATCAGGTCAGTCCCGGTAACACCACGCGCCTGATGCGCAAGGAACTGGCGGTCTCTCTGCTCAATGGTCTGATCTGGGGTGGTGTAATCGGTGTAGTTGCCTTCCTGCTTTACAGCAGTTGGTCGCTGGGGCTGGTGATGATGGCGGCGATGACGCTCAACCTGTTATTGGCGGCGCTCATGGGCGTACTCATTCCGATGACCCTGGTACGACTCGGGCGAGATCCCGCCATGGGCTCCAGCGTGATGATTACCGCAGTGACCGACAGTGGTGGCTTCTTCATCTTCCTCGGCCTGGCCACGGTGTTCCTGCTGTAACGCCCAACTGAAGCAAAAGAAAGCCAGCAGAGATGCTGGCTTTTTTGTGGGCGCTGAAAAGCAAAACGCCCGATGCAATGCATCGGGCGTTTTGTTCTGAAGCGGGTTCAGGAATAAAGAGGGTCAGGAAGCGTCCGCTGCCATCTCTACGTCGTGGGCGATCAGAGCCACCAGGGCGTTTTGCTGGCGATGGGACAGTTGACGGAAGCGTTGTAGCAGCTCGCGTTCATGCAGGGACAGTTCCGGGCTGTCCAGGCGCATGCTCAGCTCGTCTCCCAGTGCGCCTTCCTGGATAAGGCTCTGCTCCAGGCGGGCAATGATCTCGGAGTTCATGCTGCGGTGATGGTTACGCGCAACCTCGGCAATGCGCTCACGCATTCCGTCGGGTAGGCGGACGACGAATTTGTCTGCGGTGCGGCTTGAGTAAATAGCCTGTTTCATTGGGCGCATATAATTGACCGGTTTAGTTCAGGGGAAGCGGTTCTTGAAATTGGCCGCGCGATGAGACTACGACCATCATCACGGTCAAATGTTCAACCTGAATTGTGAATGAGGCCGTTATGATGCCTCATTGTCGCCGGTTCCTTGGCGTCAATTCTGTGACAAATATTGAACCGGGTGGAGGCTTTTTGCCAGTACCAATTATCAGAAATGAGTACTGGTTTGAAAAGTTTTGTGTCACCACTTTTCCGATTCAGCCACCTTTTTACCTGCCATCAGCAACAGGCGAAAAGGTCATGGAAAGCGCCTAGAATGCGCGGGCTTTCCTATCTATGAGCATAGTGGCTATGCAGCATGACGCAAGGGGCGACGGCCCGTTGGCCGCCCACGGCAGGTTGATCTACCTGATGGGACCCTCCGGGTCTGGCAAGGACAGTGTGATTGATCACGCACGACCTGCGTTGCAGGCGTTGGGGGTGGCTGTCGCCCGACGCGTCATTACTCGTTCCGCCGAGGCGGTGGGCGAAGTGGCGCATAGTGTATCGCCATGGCAGTTCGCCACGCTACGTTCGAATGGGGCTTTCGCGCTGGATTGGCAGGCAAATGGCCTTTCGTACGGCATCCCTGTGGAGATCGATACCTGGCTCGCTGAAGGCCGGTCGGTCCTGGTCAACGGCTCCCGTGGCCACTTGCCGGCGGCGCGTGCGAAGTATCCTGACTTGGTGCCGATTCTTCTTACGGCGTCTGCAGAAGTCTTGAGAGACCGACTGCTGCGCCGCGGCCGGGAAGGCGTAGCGGAAATCGAGGAGCGACTGGCGCGCAACCTGCGGATTGCAGGTCAATTCGATGAGGGTGTGTACCTGCTGGACAATTCCACGACGCTCGACGCTGCCGTGCAGCGCCTGCTGGCGATACTGCGGGAGGAGGGCGTCAGTAACGTCTAGAAGGAGAGGGTATGCTCGGCGACCGGAGTGGCGGACTGCTGCGGTGCCTCGCCCAGAACGGCACGGTTTGGCTGCATCGAGGTTTTGTAATCCAGAGAGCCCACAGAAGTTTGCGCAGGCATGAGGTTCAACCCGATCACGGCCGTCAGGGCAAGGGCGTTCAAGGCGATGAGGACGTGATTCATGGCGTGGGTTCCAGGGCTGTGGGATCAATACATTCCATTGTGGTTGATACAGCAGTTGTCGTGCCAATCGAATTTTTTAAAATTTTACTTTTAAATCAATTAGTTAGATGTTATTTGAGCTGGCGTTTTCGTGCATCCTGCAATGATGGCTTTATGCTTTATTGCAGAATGCACGATTGGTTACGTAAGCCTCGCGACGTCGGCAGGCAAAAAGCCCGATTCACGGCATGACAAATAACTCCCTGCTGGTTAACATGCACGCCTTCCGCCGCGCGGCGTCCGCTGCCGGCTTGTGTCCCAGTAGCTCAATTGGATAGAGCATCCCCCTCCTAAGGGGAAGGTTGGCCGTTCGAACCGGCCCTGGGACACCATCTCGATTTCACTCCTCCGGCTCCACCGCATTCACCTTGTCCAACTGAGCAGTCATCCGGTGCAGAAAGCCGATGAGTGTTTCAACTTCGGTTTCTGTCAGATCCCCCAGCAATAGCCGCTCCCGCTCCAGCGCGGTGACCAGCACCCGATCATGCAACGCATGCCCCGCTTCAGTGAGCGAGACGGTGTAGCGACGCGCATCTTTTGCATCCACCTCAGTCGATACGTGCCCATCCCGTTCAAGCGTCTGCAGCGCGCGGCTGATGGCGCTTTTATCCAGCCCGATCACCTGCACCATGCGGTTCGCGCTGATGTTGTTCTCAACCGCGAGCATCGCCAGCAGTCGCCATTCGACGATGCCAATCCCGAAATGCTTGCGGTAGCAGGCGGATGCGCCACTCGACATTTTGTTGGTCAGGAAGGTCAGCAGCGCCGGTACGTAGCGCTCCAGATTCAGTGGCGTATGTGGCATGGCAGGAAAGATACCCGTGCATTGAAATGAAATTAGTTGACACCGCAACTAAAATGACTAGGATGAAAATCACGTGAGGATTACGCGTCCGCATCATAAGCGCTCGCGACACTACAACAAAAACCAGAGGTCCCGTGTCATGACTCGCTTGTGCCCTTCGTTCCTGCCTGATCCGTAAATCCCGCTTTTCCCGCCGGTGTGCCCGGCATTCCCGTACTCATTTTCAAACACTGCATAACCGTGGTGAGGGCAGGCTCATGCTCGAAGTTTGTGTGTCACAGAAAACCATCGAAGCCGACGGCGTTTGCAGTTTCGAACTGCTCGCCGTGGAGGGGGCGGCGTTGCCCGCGTTCACCGCGGGTTCGCATGTCGATGTTCAGGTTGCGCCAGGTGTGGTTCGGCAGTATTCGCTGTGCAATTCCCCGCAGGAGCAAGGTCGCTATTTGATTGCCGTGCTTCACGAAGCCGAATCCCGTGGCGGTTCAAGGGGCATGCACCTGGATGTCGGGGAGGGTGCCCGGCTCACTATCGGCACACCGAGAAACCTGTTCGACCTCGATCTGACGGGGGAGCGCTATCTGCTGTTCGCGGGCGGCATCGGCATTACGCCGATCCTGGCAATGGCTCACACGCTGATTGCCGCCGGCAAGGATTTCGAGCTGCATTACTGCGGACGTTCGGTTCAGCGCCTGGCCTTTGTTGAACTGCTGAACAGCCCGCTTTTCAGCCGCCACCTTCGACTGCATGTGGATGACGGACCTGTCGAGCAGCGGTTCAACGCCGCGCAGGTGCTCGCGAGCCCTGCCGCGGGTGACCAGCTTTACGTCTGCGGCCCGGCGGGCTTCATGACCCATGTTCAGTCCACCGCCAACGCCTGCGGCTGGAACGACCAGCAGATTCATCGAGAGGATTTCGCCGCGCCGCCCCAGGTGCTTGAGGGCGACCGTGCTTTTGATGTCGAGCTTGCGCGCTCCGGGCGGGTCATCAGCATCCCGGCCTGCCGCACCGTGCTTGAGGTGTTGCTGGAGAACGCCATCGATATCGACAGCTCCTGTGAGCAGGGTATTTGCGGCGCCTGCGTCACCGCGGTGCTGGCCGGCGAGCCGGATCATCGCGATCAGTTCATGACCGAAGCGGAACACGCCCGCAATGACAGTTTCACCCCGTGCTGCTCACGTTCGAACAGCCCCCGCCTGGTGCTGGACCTGTGACCCCCCAACAAGAAGATGAAAGGAGATCGTTATGAGTGCATCCCATGCTCACGCGCTTGCCCACGCGGTAGGCGCGACAGCCGAAGAACCGAAGTTCCCGCTGAACCAATGGTACGTCGCCGGGTTCGCCTGGGAGCTCAAGGACAAGCCGCTTGGCCGGACATTGCTGGGCAAGCCAGTGGTACTTTTCCGCACCGCTGACGGCAAGGCCGCCGCACTCGAGGATCGTTGCTGTCACCGGGCACTTCCGCTGTCCAGCGGCACGCTGGAAGAGCAGGGTTTGCGTTGCGGTTATCACGGCCTTTTGTTCGACGCCATGGGGCAGTGTCTCGAGGTGCCTGGCCAGGCGAAGGTGCCGACCAAGGCTAGGGTCCAGGCGTATCCCGTTCAAGAGCGCGACCAGATTATCTGGATCTGGTTCGGCAGCGCCTCGCAGCCGCAGCCAATGATCGAGCCGCCGGCGTACGACGTTCACAGCAGCGGCGAATACGTCTTCGAAGGCGGCATCTATCACTACGATGCGCCGTATCAACTGATCCACGACAACCTGCTGGACCTGAGCCACCTGGGCTACGTGCACCTGCGCACCATCGGCGGCAACGCCAGCGTTCACATGAATGCGCAGATGCGCGTCGAGAGTGATGACACCTCGGTGAAAGTGGTCCGCCATATGCCCGGGTCGCAGCCACCCCCGACGTACAGCGCGGCGTATCCCTTCAAGGGCAAGGTCGATCGCTGGCAGGAAATCGAGTTTCTGGTCAGTCATCTGCGCATCTGGACCGGCGCGGTCGATGCCGGAACGGACGCTCTCGATGACCCTCGTCGTGGCGGCTTCCACATGCGCGGTTTCCATGGCGTGACGCCAGAGACCGAGACGACCAGCCACTACTTCTGGACCATGGCGACCAACCCCGAAAGCAATGTCGAAGAGGTCAAGGCCAAGGTCGTCGAGCAGACCGCGCTGACTTTCGATGAAGACAAGGTGGTGATCGAGGCCCAGTACAAGAACATGCTCGGTTTCGGTCCCAGGCCGATGGTCGATATCCACGTGGATGTTGGCGCCAACCGCGCGCGCAAGATCATCGAACGGCTACGCCTGGCGTCTGCCTGATGTCACCGGCCACAGGCGAGGTATCGCCTGTGGCGATACCTGGTAGCGCGAAACTGGCACGCGGGCGATGACCCGGCAGGGTATAAGTCGCCCATGCGCTACCGTCGTCTCGATCTGAACCTGCTGGTCGCTTTGAATGTGCTGCTGGAAGAATGCAGCGTCAGCAGAGCGGCCCAGCGCCTGAACCTCGGCCAGTCGGCAACCAGTGCCGCGCTGGGGCGGCTGCGCGAGCATTTTCAGGACCCGTTGCTTGTCCCGCTCGGTCGCGGCTTGCAGCTCAGCCCGCTGGCCCGTCAACTCGCACCCAAGGTGCGCGATGTACTCGACCTGGCCGGCGAACTCGTGGAAACCACCGCCGACTTCGACCCCGCCCGCTGTGAGCGGCGTTTCACCCTCGTGGCGTCGGACTATGTGGCGGCCACGCTGATACCCGCCGTCAGCCGCGAACTGTGCCGTCTGGCGCCCGGCGTATCGCTGGTGGTGCGGGATCTGTCGCTGTCGCGTGACGGCGACCAGGTGGGCGAAGCGCTGGAGTACCGCCGCAGTGATCTGGTGATCGTGCCGCAACGGCGGATCAATCCCGCGTATCCCCACGCTCCGCTGCTCGAGGATGAACTGTGCTGCATTGTCTGCGCGGAGCATTGGCCTGAAGGCAATGACCTGAACCTCGCCCGTTACCGCGCCGCCGAGCACGTGGTGCGAGAGTTCGCCGATGGGCAAAGCCTGTCGCTGGACACGCAGCACCTGAGGGACATCGGCATCGACCGACGGGTGGTCGCGACGGTGCAGAGCTTCGCCCTGATGGCGGATTTCGTGATCGACACCCCGCGGGTTGCCACGCTGTTCCGCCGCCAGGCCGAGGCGCTGGCGCGACGGTATCCGTTGCGGGTGCTGCCGGCGCCTATCGAATTTCCGCCAGCCTCCCAAGCGCTGCAGTGGCACCCGCAACAGGTGTGCGACCCGACGCTGGCCTGGTTCCGCCAGGTGCTGGTGGAGCAGGCCGGGTTGCTGCGTCAGGGCTGAGGGTCACCGGTTTCGCCGTGCAAACCGACCTCTTCGATGGCCAGTAGCGCACAGCGCTCGTCATTGTCCGAGGTGTCGCCGCTGACGCCGAGGGCGCCCAGCAAGCGGCCTTCGGCGTCGCGCAGGAGTATGCCGCCGGCCACCGGGATCACTTCGCCGTCGGTCAGGCTGTTGATGGCATCGAAGAACGCCGGCATCGCCTGGGCCCGGCGCGCCAGTTCGCGACCGCCCATGCCCATGCCCAGGCAACCGCGAGCCTTGCCGGTGGCGATTCGCGGACGCAGGAAGCTGGCGTCCTCATCGCGCAGCACGGCCAGCGGGTGGCCGGCGCCATCGAGCACCGCCGCGGCGAGCGGGCGCAGGCCGAGCTTGCGGGCATGGCGAAGGGTGGCTGCCGCGAGGCGCGCGGCGTGTTCGACGTCGAGACGGGTCATGTTCATTGGCTCCATTTGCCGAGTTCCGCAACGCGGCTGCGGGTGTAGAGATCGGTCCACTTCAAGGTGTTGAAGTCCGACACCTGTTTCGGGTTGTAGGCGGTCCGTTGCAGGTTCACCGGTTCGCCGGCTTTGTAGACGGCGTGCAGGCGGTTGCGGTCCTGAAGGATGCGGATGTCATCCAGCGGCGAGCCGTCGAGTATCAGCAGGTCGGCCTGCTTGCCCGGCTCCAGGGTGCCGATGGTTTCACCGCGGGGCATCAGGCGCGCGCCGACGTTGGTCGCGGCAAACAGTGCTTCCGCCGGGGTGAAGTCCAGGCGGCGGACCAGCAGTTCCAGTTCACGGGCATGCCACTCGCCGTAAGGCGTGACTGCAAAGCCGCTGTCGCTGCCGCAGGCAAAGGGGATACCGGCGGCTTTGGCCCGCTTGAGTACCGGCGTACCGACTTCCAGAGTGCGTGCGCAGTAACCGGCGTAGCCGGTGGTGATGGCCGGGTCGTGGGGCTGGCAGAAATCCACGGTGTTCTGCGGGAAGGTCATCGTCGGCGCCAGCACGGTGCCGGCTTCGAGCAAGGCCTCGATGCAGGCGTCGTCCATGTAGAACGCATGAAAGACCAGGTCCACGCCCGCCTTGGCGGCGTACATCACGGCCTCGCGACCGTAGGCGTGAGTGGCCACGCGGCAACCGAGCCGATGGGCTTCCTCGACCATCTCGCGGGTTTCGTCGGCGGTGAAGGCGGCGATGATTTCGCCGTTGGGACGACGCTGGGTGCCGTCCATGGCGATCTTGATCAGGTCCACGCCATCCTTGGCCTGCTTGCGGATTTCCGCGATGGCGTCGGTACGGCTGGTGACCAGCGCGGCGGTGAAGAATTCCGGTGCGCCGACGCGGCTCGGGAACCAGTCGTTGAGGCTCTGCCGGTTGGTGATCACGCGGCTGCTGGCGGCGATTCGCGGCCCGGCGAAAAGCCCCGCGTTGACCGAGTTGCGCACGGCGATGCTGAGTTGGCCGCTGTCGCCGGGACAGACCATGGACGTCACCCCGGCAGCCAGCACGTGCTGGGCGAAGAACAACCCGCGCAGGGCGCGAAATTCGTCACTGGTCCAGATGTCGATATCTTCCTCGCTCTGGGCGTTGCCGAACGCCAGGTGGGTATGCACGTCCACCAGGCCCGGCATGACGAAATCGCCACGGACTTCCCGGTCGCCTGCCGCGGGCCGTGGGGCCTGGGCTGTCGGGCCGACATGGCGGATCACGCCGTTCTCGATGACCAGGGTCTGCTGCTGGCGGACTTCCAGGCTGGTGCCGTCAAACAGGGTGGAGCAGTGCAGGTGCAGGGCGCTCATGGTTGTGGATCTCCTCGTCTTGTTTGCCCCGGAGGCTAGGGCGCCACTGCCTTGATGCACTATCAGATGCTATCGATGGCGAACCATCGACGCCGTGGATAGCTGGCGCAAGCCGCGCAGGGCCTGGGCGCGAGAGGAAAAACAGCGGGGCCGAGCAGGTATCGGGAGTGGCGATGCCAGGCATGGGGATTGGCGATTTTTCCCCGGGGCGTGGTGAGGCGAGGATGCGCCTCCCAATCACCTCGGAAGGAAAATGCCCATGAATGTTGTTGATGACCTCCTGCGACGGGAAGCCGAACGCCAGCGCGCGCTGGTCGAAGAAGACCATGCCGGGCTCGAAGGTCTGTTTGCCGATGAGCTGGTGTATGTCCATACCACCGGACTGGTGCAGGACAAGGAGCAGTACCTGGATTATGCCCGGCAAGCGGTGCGTTACCTGGCGGTGGAGCGGGGTGAGCTGACGGTTCGCCTGTTTGGCGACAGCCTCGCGTTGATGAGCGGGCCGCAGTGCAATCTGCTGCAGAAGCGCGGAGGTGGCGAGCCGGTGCGCGCCGAAGGGTTTGCCACGCAAGTCTGGGTGAGGGAGGACGCCGGTTGGCGCATCGCCTCGTTCCATGGCACTCGCACCGCGGGCTAGGCAAACACCGCCCCGACGCCGGCGCGGCGCTCGGGGTGGCGGGGCGGTTTCAGCCGGTTGCCAGCCAGTCGCCTTCCTGCTGGTCGATGCGCTGGATGCAGTCGCGGATGCGCTCGCGCAACCAGCGGTGCATGGGGTCGCCCTCCATGCTCCGGTGCCAGAGCATGAATTCGCGCATCACCGGGATTTCCATCGGCGTCGGCAGGATGCGCAGGGGCAGGTAGCGCGCATAAAGCCGGGCCAGGCGACGGTGCATGGTCGCCAGGCGCGGGGTGCCCACCAACAATTGCGGCAGGGTGTTGAAGTCGTTGCTGATCACCTCCAGCCGGCGGTTGACGCCGTACTGGTTCATGATCCAGTCCTCGATGCTCAGGTGCCGGTTGCGGCCGAAGCCCACCGAGATGTGGCCCATCTCCAGGTACTGCTCCAGCGTCAGCGAATCGCCGACGGCGGGGTTGTCGCGCCACACCACGCAGACATGGTCTTCCTCGAACAGCAACTGCGCGGGATGGTCGTCGATGATGTAGCGCTCGGGGACGATCATCATGTCCACCTCGCCGCGCATCAGCAATTCACCACTGTTGTCGCCGGGGCTGATGATCTCGAAGGTGATGTGCGGCGCTTGCTGGTGGATCTTCTGAATGACCTGGGCGAACAGCACGCTGATCAGGTAATCCGAGGTCACCAGGCGAAAATGCCGCTTGCTGCTGGCAGGGTCGAACACCGGGCGTGCCGTGATGGACGAGCGGATGGTCAGCAGCACTTCACGCACCGGTCCCGCCAGTTCCAGCGCATAGGGGGTGGGCTGCATCTTGCGCCCGACCTGCACCAGCAATTCGTCTTCGAAGAATGTCCGCAGGCGGCCCAGCACACCGCTGGTGGCCGATTGGGTCATGTGCAGGCGCTCGGCGGTGCGGGTGATGTTCTGCTCTTCCAGCAGCACATCCAGCGCGACCAGGAGATTGAGGTCCAGGTGGTGAAAACGCATGGTGATGGCTCGCGGTTCTTGTAGTTGTTTTGCCGATACCTTCCCGTCGCTCCCGCGTTGCGTCAATCCCCCGGTTCCCCTGAAAAGCGGCAAATGCCCGGCGCCATGGCCCGCCGCACAGGTATCGCGATTGCCGATGCCTGGCATCCCCGTTGGCGATGGATCCGGTCGCTCACGCCCCGTGTAACGGCGCGTTTCAGGTATCGCGCTGCTCGATAGGTCACATCCCGACAAGCGATTAGTCAGAGGCGGCAGCGCAAGTCAACCTGTGCCCGTCGCCCGGTCTATCCCGCCGGGTGGCGCCACCTCGGCATTTCGACCGTACCGGTCCGGCTGCCTTACCGGCCGGTGGTGGCTGAGAAAAAAATGCCAACAAAAACAATAAAAGAGGGTTAGTTCGATGGCTATTCGCTCCATCGCCGCATCGCGGCGTGCGCCCTTCACCCTGACGCTCGCGGCGGCGCTGGTAATCGGTCTTCCGTCTGCCCAGGCGTTCGAGATCCAGACCGGCAACCCCGACCTGAGCCTGCGTTGGGACAACACCATCAAATACAGCGCCGCCTGGCGCACCCAGGACCAGAGCAGCAAGCTCACCACGGGCCAGGTCGCCCTGAACCAGGACGACGGTGACCGCAACTTCAACAAAGGCCTGATTTCCAACCGCCTCGACATCCTCTCGGAACTGGACATCGGTTACCGCGATTTCGGCGCACGCGTCAGCGGTGCCGGCTGGTTCGACACCGAGTACCAGAAGGACAACGACAACAACGATCCGTCCCGGGCCAACGTGCGCTCGGTGGCCTATGACCAGTTCAGCGACGACACCCGTCACCTGCACGGCGGCGATGCCGAGTTGCTGGATGCATTTGTGTACTGGAACGGCGACGTGGCGGATCGCGCCGCCTCGGTACGGCTCGGTCGTCACGGCCTGATCTGGGGCGAGAGCCTGTTCTTCGGCGCCAACGGCATTGCCGGCGGCATGGCCCCGGTGGACGTGGTCAAGGCCGTGTCGGTGCCCAACACCCAGTTCAAGGAAATCACCCGTCCGGTCAGCCAACTCTCCGGCACCTTTCAACTGACCGACGCGCTCTCGCTCGGCGCCTACTACCAGTTCGAATGGGAAGAAACCCGGCTGCCGGGGGCCGGCAGTTATTTCTCGGTCAGCGACACCATTGGCGAGGGTAACGAGCGCCTGATCACCGGCGCACCGTTCCCGGCGTTCCTCGGTGGCAATCCGAACAGCCCGGCGGCGTTCTTCCACGGCAACGACAAGGAAGCGAAAAGCTCGGGGCAGGGCGGCCTGCAGTTGCGCTACACCGCCGACACCGTCGAGTACGGCCTTTACGCCATCCAGTACCACGACAAGTCGCCCAAGCTGTACCTCAAACCCAACGCCACCGGCCCGAACTTCGCCACCGGGCAGATCGGCGAGTACTACTGGGTTTACCCGGAGGATATCCGCGCACTGGGCGCCAGCTTCGCCACCAGCGTCGATGAATTCAGCTTCGCCGGTGAGGCGTCGATGCGCTGGAACATGCCGCTGGTGTCCAACGGCCAGACCGTCACGCCGGGCATGGTCGCGGACAACGACGACCACCCGCTGTATGCCGTCGGCCGCACCGCGCACCTCAACCTGAACATGATCGCCTCGCTGGGCCCGTCGTTTATCGCCAATGAGGCCAGCCTGGTGGGCGAGGTCGCCTGGAACCGCCTGCTCAGCGTGACGAAGAACCGCGCCGCGCTGGACCCGGGCGCCACCGACGATGGCGTCGGCCTCAAGCTGGTCTACACCCCGACGTATCGCCAGTTGTTCCCCGGCATCGACCTGAGCGTGCCGCTGGGCATCAGCTACTTCCCCATGGGCAAGTCGGCGGTGGTCGGCAGTTTCGGCCCTGACCGCGGTGGTGATTTCAACGTTGGCGTCACCGCCACCTACCTCGACCGGGTCACGTTCGGCCTGACCTACACCCACTACTACGGCCCCGAGGACACCAACCTCAATTCGCTGTCGCAGTTCACCTTCAAACAAGCACTGAAAGACCGGGACTACCTGGCCTTCTCGGTTAAAACAACATTCTGAGGGGACGTTCATGACCTTGCCTTTTTCTCTCAAGACCTTCTGCGTCGCCGTGCTCGGCGCCGCGGCCCTGAGCCTGCAACCGGCCCAGGCCGCCAGCCCCGATGACCTCGGCAAGCAGTTGACGCCCATGGGCGCCGAGCGCGCCGGCAACGCTGACGGCAGTATCCCGGCCTGGGATGGCGGCTACACCAAGGTGGATCCGTCCTTCAAACAGGGCGGCACGCGCAGCGATCCCTTCAGCGGCGACAAGCCGCTGTACAGCATCACCGCGAAGAACCTCGACCAGTACGCCGGCAAGCTCAGCGATGGCACCAAGGCCATGTTCAAGCGCTACCCGGAGAGCTACCGCATCGACGTCTACCCGACCCGCCGCAGCGCCGCCGCACCGCAATGGGTCTATGACAACACGCTGAAAAATGCCCGCGACGCGAAGCTGGTGGACAGCAGCGCCGGGCCGGTGCCGGAAGGTGCTTATGGCGGCATCCCGTTCCCGCTGCCGAAGAATGGCGCGGAGGCGATGTGGAACCACCTGCTGAACTGGCGCGGGACTTCGCTGGCCATGGATTTCCGGCACTACCTGATGACCGCCGACGGCGCCCAGGTGATGACCACCGACGGCAAGGCCATCCAGGAAATGCCGTACTACTACCAGGACGGTAACGCCGCCAGTTTCGATGGTGATTACTGGCTGTTCCGCCTGCTCAACGTCGGCCCGGCGCTGCGGGCCGGCGAGCAGATCATGGGCCGCACCAACATCAACGGCGACAAGTCCCAGGCCCACGTCTACCTGACCGGCCAGCGCCGCGTGCGCAAGTTGCCCAACGCCTGTTGCGACACGCCGACGCCGGCCACCGCCGGGGTCATGTCGTTCGATGAACTCAGCGTGTTCCAGGGCCGCATGGACCGCTTCGACTGGAAGCTGGTGGGCAAGCAGGAGATGTACATCCCCTACAACACCAACAAGATCCAGACCGCCGCGAAACCCGAGGACCTGTTCGCCAAGCACCACCTCAACCCCGACTACGTGCGCTGGGAACTGCACCGGGTCTGGGTGGTGGAAGCCGACCTGGCGCCGGGCAAGCGCCACCAGTTGCCGAAAGGCCGCTACTACCTCGACGAGGACACCTGGCAGGCCATGCTCGGCGACCGTTGGGATGCCAATGGCCAACTGGCCAAGACCCTCTGGTCGCTGCCGTCGGTAATGCCTGACCTGCCCGCCGTGGCCCAGTTGTCCTCGGGCTTCTACGACCTGGTGTCCGGGGCCTGGTTTATCCAGAACCTCTACACCGGCAAGGACCAGCAATACGCCATCGTCGATCGCTACAAGGCCGCCGAGTTTTCCCCGGCCGCCATGGCCGGACGCGGCGTGCGCTGATGAGCCGAGGGGAGGGCGCCCGTCGTCCTCCCGTCCAGGACTGGAATCGAGGTAGATATGAACAGAGTGCTTCAGTTGAGCGGCCTGTTGCTGGCCCTCGCCTTGCCGATGGCGTCGCAATGCTTCGCCCAGGCGTCGCTGCATCGGCTGACGGTGGGCGATGTGCTGGAGAGCCCGGCGAGCCAGGTGCCGAACCCGCAGCGGGCGGTGTACACCGCGCTGGCGCGGGCCGGCGAGCGGCTGGTGGCGGTGGGGGAGCGCGGGCTGGTCCTGCTGTCCGATGACAATGGCCGGCAATGGCGGCAGGTGCCGGTCCCGGTATCGGTGGGCCTGACGGCCGTGCAGTTCGCCGATGCGCGCAGTGGTTGGGCGGTGGGGCACGCCGGGGTGGTGCTGGCGACCCGCGACGGCGGCGAAAGCTGGGTCCTGCAACTGGACGGAAAGGATGCTGCTCGACTGGAGCTGGAGGAAGCCACACGGGCCTTGCCCGGCGCGGCGGATCAGGCGGCGCAGTCGCGCCTGGAGACCGCGCAGCGCATCGCCGCGGAACAACCGGACAAACCGTTCCTGGCCATCGCCGCCAGCGATGCCGCCAACGTGCTGGTGGTCGGCGCCTATGGCCTGGCCATGCGCAGCACCGACGGCGGCGAGCATTGGCATTCGCTGATGGGCCGCATCGATAACCCGGACGGCTTGCACTTGTACGCCGTCGCCCGCCAGGGCGAGGCCTGGGTGCTGGCCGGCGAGCAGGGTTACCTGGCCCGTTCCGCCGACGGCGAAGACTTCCAGCCATTACCCAGCCCTTACGGCGGCAGCCTGTTCACCCTGGCACCGCGGGGTGATGGCGCGCTGCTGATCGGCGGGCTCAAGGGCAATGCCTTCGTGCTCGCGGCCGACGCGCAAGAAGCCGAAGCCCTGCCGGCCCTGGCGCCGGTGTCGTTCAGCGACGCCATCACCCTGGGCGACGGCCGCGTGCTGTTGGCCAACCAGGCGGGCGGCTTGTTCGCCAGCTCGCCCGATGGCTTTGCCGCCGTCTTCGAGCCGCTGCGCAAACCGGTGTCGGCCGCCATCCAGGCCGCCGATGGCAGCCTGGTGTTCGCCGGCTTTACCGGGCTCTCGCGCGTCGCGCCGCCCGCTGTTTCCGCTTCGGAGTGACCTTCATGAATTGCGCTAGCCGCCCTCCCGCCGACAGCGGCCCGGAGGCGTTCGATCCCCGTTCCGGCTCGCTGGTCGAGCGGGCCTTGTTCAACCACCGCCACTGGGTCCTGCTGCTGTGCCTGCTGACCACCGTCCTGCTGGGCTGGCAGTCGGCACGCCTGGAACTCAATGCCAGCTTCGAGAAGATGATCCCGACCGGGCATCCCTACATCGCCAATTACCTGGAGCGGCAGCAGGAGCTGTCGGGCCTGGGCAACGCCTTGCGCATTGCCGTGGCGAACCCCAAGGGCGATATCTATGACGCCGGCTACCTGCGCACGCTGCAGGCCCTGAGCGAGCAGATCTACCTGCTGCCGGGCGTCGATCGCGCCTACATGAAATCGCTGTGGACCCCGGCGACCCGCTGGGTCTCGGTCACCGAGGACGGCCTGGATGGCGGTCCGGTGATCCCGGACGACTACGACGGCAGCCCGAAGTCCCTCGGCGAACTGCGGCGCAATGTGCAGTTGTCCAACGAGATCGGCCAACTGGTGGCGTTCGACCAGCGCTCGAGCATCATTTACGTGCCGTTGCTGGCCCGCACCCCGGACGGCCAGGCGCTGGACTACGCGGTGCTGTCCGAGCGGCTGGAAGCCTTGCGGGCGAAGTTCCAGGGCGACAGCGTCGACATCCACATCACCGGCTTCGCCAAGAAAGTCGGCGATCTGATCGAGGGGCTGCAACAGATCCTGCTGTTCTTCGCCGTGGCCATCCTGATTACCACCGCGGTGCTCTACGCCTACACCCGCTGCGTGCGCAGCACCTTGCTGGTGGTGGCCTGTTCGCTGGTGGCGGTGGTCTGGCAACTGGGCCTGCTGCCCTTGCTGGGCTTCCAGCTCGACCCCTATTCGGTGCTGGTGCCGTTCCTGGTGTTCGCCATCGGCATGAGCCACGGCGCACAGAAAATGAACGGCATCATGCAGGACATCGGCCGCGGCATGCACCGCGTGGTGGCGGCGCGCTTCACCTTCCGCCGGCTGTTCCTGGCCGGGCTGACGGCCTTGCTCTGCGATGCGGTGGGTTTCGCCGTGCTGATGATTATCCAGATCAAGGTCATCCAGGACCTGGCGATCATCGCCAGCATTGGCGTGGCGGTGCTGATTTTCACCAACCTGATTCTGCTGCCGGTGCTGCTCTCTTACGTTGGCGTCAGCCCACGCGCCGCCGAGTTGAGCCTGCGCAGCGAGCGGGCCGAGGAGAGCGGCAAGGCGCGTCATCCGTTCTGGCGTTTTCTCGATCTGTTCACCCGCAAGCCTTGGGCGAAGCTGTGCATTGGCGTCAGCCTAGTCATGGCCGTGCTCGGTTTTCTGGTCAGCCTGCACCTGGCCATCGGTGACCTCGATGCCGGTGCGCCGGAGCTGCGCGCCGACTCGCGCTACAACCGTGACGATGCCTTCATGACCCAGGCCTACGGCGCCAGCAGCGACCTGTTCGCGATCATGGTGCAGACCCCTGCGGGGGCCTGTGCCCGGTACGACGTGCTGCGCAAGGTCGATGAACTGGATTGGCAACTGCGCAGCCTGCCGGGCGTGGACTCTACCAATTCGCTGGCGCTGCTCAATCGGCGGATGCTGGTCGGGCTGTCCGAAGGCAACCCGAAATGGTACGAGCTGCAGAACAACCAGGCGATGCTCAACATGATCACCGCCAGCGCGCCGCGCGGCTTGTACAACGAGTCTTGCAGCCTGTTGACGCTGTACGTCTACCTCAGCGACCACAAGGCCGAGACCCTGACCCGGCTGGTCGAGCATGTCGAAGGCTTCGCCGCGGCCAATGACACCGACGAGGTGAAGTTCCTCCTCGCCGCCGGCAACGCCGGGATCGAGGCCGCCACCAATATCGTCGTGCGCGAGGCCAACCGCGAGATGCTGTTCTGGGTCTACGGGGCGGTGATCCTGCTCTGCCTGGTGACCTTCCGTTCCTGGCGCGCCACGGTCTGCGCGGTGATTCCGCTGATGCTCACCTCCATCCTGTGCGAGGCGCTGATGGTCTGGCTCGGCATCGGGGTCAAGGTCGCCACGCTGCCGGTGATCGCCCTCGGGGTAGGGATCGGGGTCGATTACGCGCTGTACGTGATGAGCATCCTGCTCGGCCATCTGCGCCAGGGCGCGAGCCTTTCCGAGGCGTATTACCGTGCCCTGGTGTCCACCGGCAAGGTCGTCATGCTGACCGGCGTGACGCTGGCCATCGGCGTCGGCACCTGGATGTTTTCCCCCATCAAGTTCCAGGCCGACATGGGCGTGCTGCTGGCCTTCATGTTCGTCTGGAACATGGTCGGCGCGCTGGTGCTGCTGCCGGCGTTGGCGCGCTTTCTGTTGCCGGTGCGCAACCGGCCCGGGCAGGACGCCGCGCAAGCGTCCGCCACCAAGGAGGTGACCCATGCGTAATCAAGCCCAGGCGGGCCTGCCGCAATCGCTGTTGCTGTTGCTCGGCAGTTGCCTGCCCGTGTTGGGTGCCGTGCTGTTGGCGCCGGTGCTGCCGCGCATGCACGAGCACTTTGCCAACGATCCACTGGTCGCCGTGCTGGTGCCGGTGAGCCTGACCATCCCGGCGCTGGTGATTGCGTTGTTGGCGCCCTTCGCCGGACTGATCGCCGATCGCCTCGGGCGCAAGCCCTTGCTGCTGGGTTCGATGCTGCTGTACAGCCTGTTCGGCCTGTTGCCGCTGTGGCTGGAATCGTTGCCGGCGATCGTCGCCAGCCGCGCCGGCCTGGGCCTGGCGGAGGCGGGAATCATGACTTGCTGCACCACACTGATTGGCGACTACTACCAGGGCGCCCGGCGCGAGCGTTTGTTCGCCTTGCAGATGGTTTGCACCTCGCTGTCGGCGGCGGTGTTCATCAGCGTTGGCGGCGCATTGGGACAGGACGACTGGCGCACCCCTTACACCTTGTATGGCGTCGGCCTGCTGTTTTTGCCGCTGATGGCGTGGCTGTTGTGGGAGCGCGAGACGTCCTCGATCCCGCTGGAGGCCGAACCCTCCGGGTTCCCCTGGAGCACCTTGCTGCCGCTGTACCTGTTCAGCTTGCTGGCCGGCGCCAGCCTATTCATCGTGCCGGTGCAGGCGGGCTTTTTGCTGGGGCTGTTGCAGGTCGATTCGCCGCAGCAGATCGGCATGGTGATGGGCGCCAACCAGTTGGGCGTGATGCTCGGCGCCCTGAGTTTCCGCCTGTTCCATCGCTGCGCCCGGCAACACTTGTTGCTGCTGGCCTTCGTCACCGCCGGGCTTGGCGGATGGTTGATGGCGCGTGCCGGTGACCCAGCGTTGCTGACCCTCGCAGTCGCTCTCAATGGCCTGGGGATCGGGCTGATGTTGCCGACGCTGATTACCTGGATCATGTCCCGGGCCAGTTTCGCCCAGCGTGGGCGGGCGACCGGCGGTTTCACCGCCGCGCTGTTCGCCGGCGAATTTGCCAGCCCGCTGCTGGTGCTCGGGCTGACCGGAGGCAATCACCAGGCACTGCCGGACGCGCTGGCGCTGGTGGGGTTGGCGCAACTGCTCCTGGCCGTGAGCTGCCTGCTGTTGCCGCGCTTGATCGCGTCGCGGGCGGTGCCTGCGCCGACCTTGCCGTGAGGGCGCGAACATGAACGTCCATCCGCTGTTTTCCCTCGCAGGCAAACGCGCCCTGATAACCGGCGGCACCCGCGGCATCGGCCTGGCCATCGCCCGCTTGTACGGGCAGGCCGGCGCCCGCCTGGTGATCAGTAGCGAGAACCAGGAGGACTGCCAGCGGGTTGCCGCCGAGCTGAGCGAGGAGGGCTTCGACGCCAGCGCGTTCGCTGCCGACCTGGCTGACCGTCAACAGGTCCTGGCCCTGGCCCGTCAGGCGGGCGCCGTCGATGTGCTGGTGTGCAACGCCGGCGTGGCGCCGCACTTCGGCCCGTTGCACAGCATCGACGAGCCGCAGTGGCGTACCACCCTCGGCGTCAATCTTGAAAGTGCGCTGTGGCTGAGTGCTGCCCTGTTGCCCGGCATGGCCGAACGCGGCGGCGGCAGCGTGGTGCTGATGGCAAGCATCGCCGGTGTGCGCGGCAACAAGGCGCTCGGCGCGTATGGGCTGACCAAGGCGGCGCTGGCGCAGTTGGCGCGCAACCTGGCGGTGGAGTGGGGGCCGGCCGGTATCCGGGTCAACGCCATCAGTCCGGGGGTGATCGAAACCGCCTTTGCCCGCCCGATGACCGACAACCCCGACATCATCCAGCGCCGTCTGGCGCTCACCCCGCTGCGCCGTGTCGGCACGGCCGACGAGGTCGCTGCACTGGCCTTGCTGCTCGCCACACCCGGCGGCGCCTTCATCAGTGGACAGAATCTGATCGTCGATGGTGGAACCACCATTGGCGATGGCAATTGAACGGAGTACCCCATGCAATCACTTCCCCCCTTCAAACGCGTCGTCACCGGTCACAGCGCCGCAGGCACGGCGCTGGCGGCGCTGGTCGGCGCGGTGCCCAACAGCTTCGATCTCAAGGCCGTGCCCGGTACGGTTTTTCATGAGGTCTGGAACAGCGATACCAGCCCGGCGGCGCTGGACAACGGCGCGGACCCGACGCTCAAACCGCTGGTGCTGAGCCCTGCAACGCTGGGCAGCCTGATCCGCGTCGTGGACATCCCGCCCGACAGCGTGCAGAACCAGGTCAGCGACGCCAGCGCCGCGGCGGTGTTTGCCGAAATCGGCCAGGCCCATGCCGGCACTGGCCAGCGCGATTCGAAGCACAAACTGATGCACCGCACCGAAACCCTCGATTACGGCATCGTCACCGAAGGTGAGGTGTGGCTGGTGCTGGACGATGAGGACGTGCACCTCAAGCGCGGCGACATCGTTGTCCAGCGCGGCACCAATCACGCCTGGAGCAACCGCACCGATGCGATGGCACGGATGGTCTTCATCCTGCTCGACGGGCGTTATGCCGACAGCCTGCGGGAGGTGCTGCCATGAAGCTGGCGACCTTGGCCGACGGCAGCCGCGATGGTCGCCTGCTGCTGGTTTCCCGGGACCTGGGCCGGGCGGTGGAAGTCACCGATATCGCCACGACGTTGCAGGCGGCCATCGACGATTGGGCCCGCGTCGAGCCTGTGTTGCAGGCGCGCTACGAGGCCTTGAACCACGGCGATATCGAAGGCGCCTTCGCCTTCGATCCAGAGCAGGTCATGGCGCCGTTGCCGCGCGCCTGGCAATGGCTCGATGGCTCGTGCTTTCTCAGCCATGGCGAGCTGATGCAGCGGGCGTTTCACCTCGACCCCATCGAAGGGGTCGAAGACACGCCGCTGATGTACCAGGGCGCGGGCGATGACTTCCTCGGGCCGCGCCAGGACATCGCGTTGCCCAGCGAAGCCCATGGCATCGATTTCGAAGGTGAGTTCGCGGTGCTGGTGGGCGAAGTGCCCATGGGCTGTTCCGCCGCCGATGCGCTGAAGCATGTGCGCTTGATTCTGCAAGTCAACGACGTCAGTTTGCGGGCGCTGGCGCCACGGGAAATGAAGACCGGTTTCGGCTTCATCCAGGCCAAGTCGTCCTCCAGCTTTGCGCCGGTGGCCGTGACCCCGGACGAACTGGGCGAGGACTGGCGGGACGGCCGCGTGCACCTGCCGCTGAACGTGACCCGCAATGGCGAGTGGTTCGGTCATCCACACGGCGGCGCGATGCACTTCGGCTTTCACCGCTTGATCGCCCATGCGGCCCTGACCCGGCGCTTGAGCGCCGGCACCCTGATCGGTTCCGGCACCGTCTCCAACGCCGATCGCAGTGTCGGCTCGGCGTGCATCGCCGAACGTCGCGCGGTGGAGATGATCGAGCACGGCGCGCCCCGCACCGCGTTCATGCACTTCGGCGAGCGGGTGCGCATGGAGGTCCGCTGCCGTGACGGCGCGGCGCTGTTCGGCAGCATTGACCAGCAGGTGGTCGAGGCAGGTGCGCCATGCGCGTGATGGTCACCGGCGCCGCGGGCTTTCTCGGTCGCCAACTGGTGCAGCGCCTGCTGGCGGAGGGGCAACTGCGCGGGCGTCGCATCGAGGCGCTGATCCTGCTTGATCAACGTCTCGACGGCTTTCCCGACGACCGCCGCCTGCGCCATCTGAGCGGCAGCATCACCGACCCTGCGCTGCTGCGCCGGGGGCTGGCCGATGGCGTCGATGTGGTCTTCCACCTGGTCAGCATCGCCGGAGGCGCCGCCGAGGAAAACTATGGCCTGGGCCGGCAGGTGAACCTGCTCGCCAGCCTGCAGTTGCTGGATTTGCTGCGTAATGCGCAACAGCCGCCGGTGCTGGTGTACGCCAGCAGCGTGGCGGTCTACGGCGGCGACTTGCCGGCGCGGATGGACGAGCACTATCGGCCGCGACCGGCGCTGTCCTATGGCGCTCATAAGCTGATGATCGAAAACCACCTGAACGATCTTGGCCGGCGCGGCGAGGTCGATGGTCGCGCCTTGCGCTTGCCCGGCATCGTCGCCCGGCCGGGTGACGGCAACGGCCTGCGCTCGGCGTTCATGAGCGTGCTGCTGCAGCGTTTCGCCTCGGGCGAGCCGTATGTGTGTCCGGTATCCGCCGACGCCACTTCGTGGTGGATGTCCGCGTCCTGCTGCGTGGACAACCTGCTGCATGCCGCCGGGTTCGACCTGGCGGCGGATGCGCCGTCGCGGGTCTGGCAACTGCCGGTCTTGCACCTGTCCATTGGCGACGTGGTGGATGCCCTGGCCGAGGTCTTCGGCGAGGAGCGCCGGTCGCTGGTCAGCTTCCAGCCGGATGCGGCCCTGGAAGCCCTGTTCGGACGTTTTCCAGCGTTGCGCACCCCGTTGGCCCGCGAGCGTGGCTTTCGTCACGACGGCACGGCACGGGCACTGGTGCGCCACGCCCTTGACCTTACTCAACGTCCGCGCGTTCCACGCGTGGACGCCGCAACCGCTTGAGAGGAACTGCGATGACTCTGCCCCTGACCCGAAAGCGCCGCCTGGTCGATCTGTCGGTAACCCTGGACAACAACCCCTACACCGACCCGCCGCCGCTGCTGCCGAAAATCGACTACATGGACCACCAGCAAGGCTGGCCGGAAATGGCCGCGATGTTCCCCGGCCTGACCCTCGATCAGATGCCCGGACAGGAATCCTGGGCCGCCGAGCGCCTGTCGATCACCACCCACAGCGGCACGCACATGGATGCGCCCTGGCACTACGCCTCGACCACCGACGGTGGCAAGCCGGCCTTCGGCATCGATGAGCTGCCGCTGGACTGGTGCCTGCAACCGGGGGTGAAGCTGGACTTCCGGCACCTGCCCGATGGCCATATCGTCAGCGCCGCCGAGGTCGAGGCCGAACTGCAACGTATCGGTCACGCGTTGCAGCCGCTGGACATCGTGCTGATCAACACCCGCGCCGGCAGCCTGTTCGGCCAGCCGGGCTACCTGGATGCGGGGATCGGCATGGGCCGCGAGGCGACCCTGTACCTGCTCGATCGCGGTGTGCGCGTGGTCGGCACCGACGCCTGGAGCTGGGATGCGCCGTTCAGCTTTACCCGCCAGCGCTTCGCCGAGAGCGGTGATGCGTCGATCATCTGGGAAGGGCACAAGGCGGGTCGCGACATCGGCTACGGGCAGATGGAAAAGCTCGCCAATCTCGACGGCTTGCCGGCCAATGGTTTTCTGGTGTCGTGCTTCCCGTACAAGATCAAACACGCCTCCGCCGGGTTTGTCCGTGCGGTTGCCATCTTCGAAGAATAAAAAAGTGAGGTTCGCATGCGTTTTCCCTTTCTCCTGGCCGCGCTGGCATGCGCGGCGCCGACTTTTGCTGCGACTGCCGAGCGGCCGAATATCCTGCTGATCGTCGCCGATGACCTCGGCTATTCCGATCTCGGCGCCTTTGGTGGCGAGATCGACACGCCAGTGCTGGATCAACTGGCGTCCACAGGGCTGCAACTGACCAACATGTACGCGGCCCCGACCTGCTCGCCGACCCGCTCGATGCTGATGTCCGGCACCGACAATCACCTGGCCGGGCTGGGCACCATGGCCGAGGGCATCCAGCCGTTCCAGCAGGGCAAACCGGGCTATGAGGGCTACCTCAACCAGCAGGCCCATTCGATTGCCGAGCTGCTGCGCGACGGCGGCTATCGCACTAGCATGGTGGGCAAATGGCACCTCGGCCTCACGCCCGAGCAGGGCCCTGACCGACGCGGCTTCGAGCAGTCGTTCACCTTGCTCGAAGGCGGTGGCGTGCACTTCAAGCCACCGGCGCAGGCTACGGCGAAAATCGAGCAGATCACCTACCGCGAGAACGGCAAGCCGGTGGAACTGCCGGACGATTTCTACTCCTCGGACTTCTACACCGACAAGCTGATCGACTACCTGCGCCAGGGCCAGGGCAGCGGCAAGCCGTTCTTTGCCTACGCCGCCTACACCTCGCCGCACTGGCCGTTGCAGGCGCCGGATGCCTGGCGGGACATTTACCGCGGGCGTTACGACGAAGGCTACGACAAGGTCCGCGAGGCGCGGATCGAGCGGCTGCGGGAGAAGGGCCTGCTACCGGCGGACTTTGTGGCGGCGCAGCGTTTGCCGGTGGCGCCGAACCTGCCTGGCTGGGAGCAACTGAGCGCGGATCAGCGCCGCGTTGAAGCGCGCAAGATGGAGATCTACGCGGCGATGGTCGGCAACCTCGACCACAACATCGGCCGGCTGCTGGACTACCTGAAAAGCACCGGGCAGTACGACAACACCCTGATCGTGTTCATGTCCGACAACGGTGCTGCCGGTGAACGGCATGAGCAGTTCTACCCGGCGGGGCCGGATACCGATAACCGGCTGGAGAACCTCGGCCGACGCGGTTCGCAGGTCGACTACGGTCTGCGCTGGGCGGAGGTCAGTGCTGCGCCGTTGCGTCTGTTCAAGGGCAGCACTGCCGAGGGCGGCATCAGCGTGCCGGCCATCATCCATCTGCCGCAGGCGCTGGCTCGCCAAGGGCTGGAGCGCAGCGTGGCGCGGGTCGATGACCTGGCGCCGACCTTCCTCGCGCTCGCCGGCCTGCCAGATCCGGGTGATCGCTACCAGGGGCAGCCGAAGCATCCGATCACCGGTCGCTCGATGGTGCCGATGCTGGAAGGCAAGGCGCCGGCATCGCCTGTGCTGGCGGGTGAATTGTTCGGCAGCCTGTATTACCGCGAAGGCAACCTGAAACTGCTGGGGCTGCGCCCCTGGACCATGCCGGGCGAGGCGCCGCAGCCTTTGCGCTGGCAACTGTTCGACGTCGCCCGTGACCGCGGCGAGGTCGAGGATATTGCCGCACGGGAGCCGGAGACGTTCGAGCGATTGAAGCGTGCATGGCAGGAGTACGCGCAGAGGGTTGGTGTGGTCTTTCCACCTCAGGCCAAGGCGCCTTGAGCCGGACGGGTGTCGTCCTCGGCGGTGTGCAGCCCTACAGTATTGCTGTCTATGTGCCCAAGAAATGGGCGCTATACAGCGCCGACGTCATGACCTGCCACTGACGGAGTATTCCAGGCGGATCACCGGAACCTTCCTACATCTATTCCTTTTCCTCCTTGTTAGCGTACTCGGCCATTCCCCATGTCCTACCACCAAGGAGGCGCTGAGCCAGCCGTACCATGGGGTTCGGAATATGAAAAAAAGGAAATGAAGTTGTGACGGTTACGCCGAAAACGGTGCTGCGCCTCTGGGGCGGTCTGGATGTTTTTTATGTGCTTTGGTACTGCCTGAAGAATGTAACTGAGGGGCGAGCCCCGTATGTGTCGGACTTCTACCATATGCTGCAATTGGGCGGTCAGATCGGTTGGCCCTTGCTGAACATGGGAATTCTTGCCTGGGTTCTCCAAGTATCGTTGCTGATAAGTGGCATTTTGCTGCTGTGTGGCTATGGGCCGGCGCGGTATATCGCGTTTGCACAAGTTCCCTTTCGGATGCTTTTTCTCTACCCGTCACTGTTACTGGTTTTGGAGGTGGCGGGTTATCAGTCCGCTTTGCTGTTTTTGGCGCTGGTGGTCGCGTTTGAATACCTGAAAGTCCGGAGTCTCTGGAAACGCTCCTGAGGCCGCATACAGCCGTTAGAAGTTTAGATATCCATGCCTTCAAGGGCAGTGTGAACCAAAAAAAGGGGCGTCTTCCGACGCCCCGATTCACCACGTTAAAACCCCGACTCAGTGCTTGGCAGGCGGTCCGCCTGGGAACCATTTCTCCTGATAGTGGAAGAGGAAATACTGCGAGTTGTCCGCGCCGGGTGCGGCGGTGCGGGCGGTCCAGTGTTCGTCATGCAGGTCCATGTCGGCGTCGTATTCGACATGGCAGCCCATGGGGCTGTTGAAGTACCAGAACCAGTTGGAACCCAGTTGGTGGCGTCCCGGTCCCCAGAACGATTCATACCCTTTTTCCACGAACCGGGTGCCGGCCACCAGCACTTCGGTCGGGCCGCCCATATGGAAGGTGAAGTGCTCGATACCCTTCATGAACGGTGGCGTCTGGATCAGGAACAGGGTGTGGTGGTCCTGGGTTCCGCCCGGGCGCAGGAACGGGCCGGTGTCGGCGAAACGGTCGGTGCAGACGAAACCGAGGCGCTGGTAGAAGGCCTCCGCCTTGGCCGGATCGGGAACGAAATACACCACGTGGGAAAGGCTGCGCGGCAGCGCCGGCATGTCGTCGCTGGCGCCCAGCGCGTTGATCGGCCGTGCGGCAGGCGCGCCCGGCGCATGGCTGGCTTCGCCAGGCAGTTCGAGGGTGCGGCGCTGGGTGATGCGAAAGCCCAGGGCGAAGCCCATGTCGTCCACACAGCGCAGCACGCCGTCTTCGCCGCGCACTACCTCGCGGTCCTTGCTCAGTTCGGCTTCGATGGCCTGCAGGGTGGCTTCGTCAGCCACGCCATACACGGTTTCCCGCAGGGTCGTGGCGGTTTCCATCGCCGCCGGCAGGCGCGGGTCGTTGCGCGGGCGGATCAGCACGCCGGTGCCGTCCAGGGCTTCGAGGTAGCCGCCGTTTTCGTCCAGGTTGCAAGGCTTGAGACCGTAGTCGGTCATGTACTGCACGCAGTCGGCGACGTTGTCGACGCCGAACACCAGGTAATCGGGTCCGATGATGTTCATGATCTTTTATCTTCTCTGCATTCAGGCGGTGCGGCCGCCGAGGTTCTCGGCAACCCAGTCGGCGATGAACTGGCCAGCGTTGATGGAGTTGTCGAAGCTGGAGTGCTGCACGCCGCCTTCGCGGGAGGTGAAAATCTTCAGTTCGCGTTTCGGGCTGTTGACCAGTTGCTCGTAGGTGCGGTGCGCCCACTTGAGCGGAATCTGCGAGTCCTGTTCGCCGTGGGTCACCAGGAACGGCACGCGGATTTTTTCCACCACGCCGTCGAGGTGGACGTTCTCGGCGATCTGCATGAACTCTTCGATGTCCTTGCCACCCCAGACCCAGCGAACGTGCTCCCAGTAATGCGGAACCGGGAAGCTGCCTTCACGCTCCAGGCGGCGCTTCTGCACGTCGCGCCAGTCGTGGTTGGCGCCCCACACCACGCCGCAGGCGAAGCGCGGTTCGAAGGCCACGGCGCGCGGGCAGTAGTAACCGCCGAGCGACACGCCTTCGCAGCCGATGCGTTTTGCATCGATGTCCTGGCGGTCTTCCAGCCAGTCGACCACGCGGCTGGCCCAGTGCTCGGCGTCGTAGCGCGCCTTGAGGTCATGCAGGCGCAGCGCCTCGCCGGTGCCCGGCTGGTCGATCAGCAGCGAGGCGATGCCACGCTTGGCCAGCCAGGCCGGCAGGCCGACGCGGTATTTCATCTCTTTGGTGGAGTCCAGGCCGTTGAGCTGGACCAGGATCGGCGCCGGGCCGCTGACGCCTTCGGCACGCACGTAGAGGCCGGAGATCACTTTGCCTTCGTACGGAATTTCGACACGCTCGCAGTTCTCTTTCGACAGCGCCACGCCGCGGGCGAAGGTGTCGAGAAAGCGCTGGTAGAGCGCCATGCGGCCGGGGGCACCGTGAGCCTGGAGGCGTTCGCACGTCAGGTAATAGGTCGCGGCGCGGTTGTATTTTTCGCCGGCGGAGAGCAGCCGCCCGAGCGCTTCATCCTCGCGGGCCATGTCGCAGAGCTTGTCGGCCATCTCGGCCCAGGTCTGACGAAAGGCCCGTGTGCCTTCGGCGTCGGGTTGCTTGGCGGCCTCCAGCAGGGGCTCGCACATTTCAACGATCTCGCCGATGCGTGCGCCCATTTCCAGGGCCAGGTTCACCGACAGGTTCCAAACGTAGTTGGTCGGGAAGTAGCGGAACATAGTGTTTTCCTTCTTGTTATGCGGATCGCCAGCAGCTTCGGGCGCGCAAGGCAGGTATCGACGGCACGCCGTCAGGCCACCGCTGATGACGCGAAGCAGGCGACGACCACCCTTCGGGCGGTGATTGCAAGCTCGCATGGGGTCAGGAAGTGGACAAATCGCTTGTTCGGATGCCAGCTATCTGGGGCGGCGATACCTGGGCGCGAGGCGGTTGCAGGCATGGCGATTACCGATGGTTCGCATCGCCAGTCTCGATTGGTTGCCTGCAAGTGGGGGAGGCTAGGGTACGCGGCCGTGCACGACGCGCAGGTTCCCAAGGAGGATGCCCTTGTCTGTTACCACCGTATTCGAAACGCTCCCGACCACGACGATTGGCGCCACGCTGGGCCGGCTCAGTGTTGGCGGCAAGTTGTCGCTGGGTTTTGCCCTGGTACTGTTCTGCACCCTGGGCATGGGGCTGGCCGCCTGGTATGCGCTGCAGGTCAATCAGGCGAGCAGCGCCCGCTTGAGTGCGCTGGAGCGCTTGCACAATCACCTGGTGCAGGCGAGGCAAGCCGAGAAGGAATTCGCGCTGCTCGCCGGTCCTGAATCAGCCAATCGCCTGGAGAGCGCTTTGCACCTGTTGCAGGGCCAGGTGGCCGAGGCTCAGTCCGGGGAGGCGTTCGAGCGCACCTTGCGTGAGCGCAGCGACGACTACCTGCAAGGGTTCCGCGCGTATGCAACCGCACGGCTGCAAGCCCAGGACGCGCGACTGCGCATGCAGGCGCTGGCGCAGAGTGCGGGTCAGCGATTTGCCGCGCTGTTCATCGATCAACTGGACGATATCAATACCGGGCTGGAGCATGACCGACCGCCAGACGCGACGGCCATGCAGCTTCTGGAAGATGCCGCGACGTTGCGCGAGCGCCTGGCCAATCTGCGCGACAGCGAGCTGTACTTCATCCTCGATCCGCAGCAGCGCTATCGCGATGACTGGGTCAACCGGGTCAGTGAACTCGGCAGCGCCTTGAGCAATCTGGCCGCGCAACTGGAGGGCGATCGCCGTCTAAGCCTGGGCGAAGCCGCCACGGCGCTGGAGGAATACCGACAGGCGTTCCTGCGCTACATCAGCAGCGGTGAGCAGGCCGTGGCGCAGCAGGGCAGCATGAACACCTCGGCGCAGCAGGCGATTCAGGCACTGGATGATGAGCGCGCGCGGGCATCCAGCGCCTGGGAGACGCAGCGCCGGCGTCTGGACCTGCAATTGGCGGCGATGCTGGTTCTGGCATTGCTGTCGAGCGTGAGTGCCTGTGTGCTGATCCGCCGCTCGATTGCCGTGCCGGTGCGGCAGATGCTGGCGCTGGCCCAGCGGGTTGCCGCGGGGGATTTGCAGGGGCGTCCGCCGCGTCTGGGGCGCAGTGATGAGCTGGGGCAATTGAACGACGCGATTGGCGTGATGCTGCAGGCGCTGCGCGAATTGGTCGGGCGGATCGGCGAGGATGCCGATCAGCTCGATGCTGCCGCCGAAACCCTGGCCGAGATGGTTGAGCGCACCGGCCGTGGTGTTAGGGCCCAGCGCCAGCAAACCGGCGATGTGCTGCACGCCATGCAGGCGATGACCCAGTCGACCGTCCAGGTCAACCAGCGGGTGGATGGCAGCCAGGCCAGTCTGGGCGAGGCCAGTGCCTTGATTCACGAGGGCGACCGGCTGGTGCGCGAGGCGAGCCAGAGCCTGCAACGGTTGTCACTGGAAATGGGCGCCGGGACCGTCGCCATGCAGCTTTTGCAAAGCCAGAGCGAGGCCATCACGGGCGTACTGGATGTGATCAGCGCGGTCGCCGAGCAGACCAACCTGCTCGCCCTCAATGCCGCGATCGAAGCGGCGCGGGCCGGTGAACATGGCCGCGGTTTCGCCGTGGTGGCGGACGAGGTTCGCGGGCTGGCCAGCCGCACCCGCGCCTCCACGGGCGAAATCGACGGCATGATCCAGCGTCTGGGCCAGGTCACCCGCGACGCCGCGGCCAGCCTGGAGGACAGCCAGCGCCTGACCGGCGAAGGCGTGGAATTGACCGCGCGGGCCAGCGAGGTTCTGGCGGCGATTACCACCAGCATTGTCGAGGTCGAGAACGCCGGCCGGCACATCGCCGAGGCGGCGCGGACCCAGCATCATCTGGCGGGTCGTGTGGACGGTGCGGCGGGAGAGGTCGAGCGGGTGGTGGAGCAGAATGCCGAGGATTGCGCCCGTCTCGAAGAGGCCTGCGGCAGCCTGCAGCGCCTCAGCGCCAGCCTGGGGCAGGCGCTGGGAGCGTTTCGTCGCGGCGCCTAGCGCAGGTGTTCAAGCGGCCAGCGGCGTGGTCGGGCGGCTGGCCATCTCCAGCAGTTTTTCGCGCAGCCAGGCGAGCACCGGGTCGCGGTCGAGGCTGCGATGCCAGCTCATGTACTCCTGCATGGCGGGGAGATTGACCGGTGGCGGCACGATGCGCAGTGGCAGGTTGCGCGCGTAGAGACGGGCCAGGCGGCTGTGAACCGTGGCAACCCGTTGGGTGCCGATGACCAGTTGCGGCAGGGTGTTGAAGTCGTGGGTGATCACCTCGATGCGGCGTTTGCAGCCGTACTCGGTCATGAACCATTCTTCGATGCCAGGCGTGCGGCTGCGGCCGAACACCACCGAAACGTGCCCCAGCTCCAGGTACTGCTCCAGCGTCAGGCGGTCACCCACCGCCTGGTTGTCCTGGCAGATCACGCAGACATGCTGCTCCTCGAACAGCAACTGCGACGGGTGCTCCTTCACGATGTAGTGCTCCGGGGCGATCATCAGGTCGACCTCGCCGCGCATCAGCATTTCCCGGGCGGTTTCGCCGGGGCTGATCAGTTCGAAGGTGACCATCGGCGCCTGCTGGTTGATCTCGCGGATCACCTCGGCGAACAACACGCTGATCAGGTAGTCCGAGGCCATGATGCGGAAATGGCGCTTGCTCTCGGCGATGTCGTGCACCGGCTTGGCGGTGATCGAGGTCTGAATTTTCAGCAGCACTTCACGCACCGGAATTTCAAGGTCGCGGGCCAGGGGCGTGAGCATCATCTTGCGTCCGACCTGGACCAGCAAGTCGTCCTCGAAGTAGGTCCGCAAGCGACCGAGTACGCCGCTGGTGGCCGATTGAGTCATGTGCAGACGCTCGGCGGCACGCGTGATGTTCTGCTCTTCGAGCAATACATCCAGCGCCACCAGGAGGTTCAGATCCAGGTGTTTGAAGCGCATGGCAGGCACTCTCTTGTTGTATTTATTTTCGCGATACCCTGCATCCCCAGTAACGATTAGTCAAATTGTTCGCGTGTTTCTAGCCTGTGCTTCCAGGCTCCCGATGGTGGCCGTCGCGTGAGCCGGAAAAGGCTGTGGCGACGGGCCCGGAGGGCCGGTCCACACAACAAGAACAAAGGATTCACGCATGAGCGATATCAACAAAGTACTGATCGTGGGCGGAGGCATCGGTGGCCTTTGCGCGGCGATTGCACTGCGCCGCCAAGGGATCGAGGTCGATCTGGTGGAGATCAAGTCCGAGTGGACGGTCTACGGCGTCGGCATCATCCAGCAGAGCAACGTGGTCCGGGAAATGGCCCGCCTCGGGGTGCTGGACCGGTACCTCGACGCCGCCTATGCCTTCGAGGACGTCGGGATCTACGACCTGCAGGGCAAGGCCCTGGCGCGCATCCCCGGACAACGCCTCGCGGGGCCGCAATACCCCGCCAACGTCGGCATCTCCCGGCTGGCCCTGCATCAGGTCTTGAGTGATACCGCCATCGAACTGGGCACCCAGGTGCGCCTCGGTGTGACGGTGGAAACGTACGAAGAATTCCCACGTGACCTGAACGTCACGTTCACCGACGGCAGCTCAGGCCGCTACGACCTGATGGTCGGCGCCGACGGGGTGTATTCGAAGGTTCGCGGCATGCTCTACGGCGACACCTACACTCCGCGGTTCACCGGGCAGGCCGTGTGGCGTTACAACTTCCCGCGCCACCCCTCCATCGACCACCTCGCCAGCTACACCGGCGCCGAAGGCAACGCCGGGCTGGTGCCGCTGGCCGACAACCTGATGTACATGTTCTCCACCTCCCACGAGCCGAACAATCCCTGGTACGAGCAGGATCAACTGGCCGCCACCATGCGTGACCGTCTTGCCGGTATCGGCGGGCTGGTGGGCGAGTTGCGCGAGCAGATCACCGACAACAGCCAGGTGATCTACAAACCGATGGAAGTGTTGTTCGTCGATGATCCGTGGTTCAAGGACCGCGTCGTGCTCATCGGTGACGCGGCCCACGCCACCACCCCGCACCTTGGGCAGGGCGCCGGCATGGCCATCGAGGATGCGCTGGTGCTGGCCGAGGAACTGTTCGGCGAAGGCGACCTGCGCACCCGCCTGCAACGGTTCATGATGCGGCGTTTCGACCGCTGCAAATACATCGCGGAAAACTCGATCATGGCGGGTGAGCGGGAGATGGCGAAGGATGCCGCTTTCGATCGCATCGGCCTGACCAAAGCCATGCTGGCGCGCACTGCCGAGCCTATCTGATCCTGAGCGCGGCACTGCTGGCAGTGCCGCATTTCTGTTCGCCAGATGCGAGAAGCCAGCCGTGGCCACATTTCTTTGCCACCGTGAGCAACTGCTGGAGGGACAGGCCCGTGGCTTTGATCCTTGGCAGCAGGGGCGCGACACGGTCATCGCGCTGCTGTGGCAGGGTGAGGTGAAGGCTTACCGCAATCTTTGCCCCCACCTCGACGTTGCCATGCAGTACCGCAAGGACCGCTTCATGTCGGGTGATGGCCGTCACATCGTCTGTTTTGCCCATGGTGCGTTGTTCGATCCCGCCGACGGTGCCTGCCTGCTCGGGCCTTGCCTGGGGCAGGCGTTGCAGGCGCTGGTAGTGACGGCGGACGGCGACCTGAACCTGTGGATTCAGGCCTGAGCGTGTCTGTCCAACGTTGCCGCACCCTTGTGATGGGGCTTCAGCCAAATCAGGCAGAGCCCCGTAATTACGTCACACAAGGGCAGTTACACTCCTCCTGCTTCAGGTCGCGTTGACCTGTTTGATCTGAAAGACCTCTTCTGGTGACGGGAACGCTGGCAGTTCAAATCTGCTCAGAGACCCCATCTCTTGGCTCATTGCTCATTCGCGACTTCTTGATCTCGGTATTTATTTTCTGGGTACCAGTAGAACTTTCCGACTCACATCCATCTAAGAGTCGATTGTCGGGTGATGGGTAATCGCCAGTATGCCGTGGTTCTCGTTGTACACATTCAGTGGCAAAGTGTTCCTGCTCGACCAGGCGCACCGCGTTGACAGGTTGAGTAGAATGCTCGCCGGTAAAGAGCTGCTGACGTCAGTCAGTGCTTTTTCCTCGGTTTCAATCAGCGGCTGCCACTGTTCAGAACAAAACATTGAGGATCTACATCTTGATCTGGTTTCTTGAAGGACAGTCCAGTCAGCGTGACATTATTCTGGGCGCCCGTGATGCACTTCCTTCTGAAGTGAAAATCTTCGCATCGCATCGTCAGGATCGTCCGGAAATCACCAGCATCGCTGATGTAGCCTTTATGGAGCCCAAGGACGATCAGCAACGTATCGACTGGATTATCCAGACGTCTGAAGCCCATGGCATCAAGGTGATTCTGGCAGGAAGGGCAGGGCGTATCCATGAGGCTGAGCGGCATCGTTTCGAGTCCGCCGGCCTGAAGCTCGTCACTGGCGGCCTGTCATTGGAAACCTTTGATCTTGTCGACGACAAGAGCAGGTTCACCGCCGAGGCCGAGAAGGCCGGATTGAACTGTGTTCCGGCGATCACCGTGAACAATGCCCGTGAACTGGTGAATGCCTACGAAATTCTCCGGGCACAGGGCGAGGTCTGCGTGAAGCCTGCGGTAGGCATCTATGGCCAAGGTTTCTGGCGGTTCAAGGAGTCGGTCGATCCATTCCGCTGCTTCGCCAACCCTGATGCACGGGATGTTGATTTCGAGACCTATCTCGCGGCATACAGCACCCAGGCCGACCGACCACCGATGCTTGTGATGCCTTACATGAACGGCGCGGAGTGTTCTGTCGATATGGTGTGTGAGGCTGGGCGTCCCGTTGCCTATGTTGGCCGGCGCAAACAAGGCCTGCATCAAACATTCGAGAGAAATTCCGCTGCAGTTGAACTCGCGCTGAGCGCCGCTGCTCACTTCAAGTGCGATGGTCTCGTCAATGTTCAGACACGGGATAACACTGTTGGCGTTCCGCATCTGCTGGAAATCAATCCGCGTTATTCCGGGGGCATCGGATATACGCGCCACACAGGTATCAACCTCCCTGGAATCTTCGCCACTCGACAACTTGGTTTACCCGAGCCTGCGACCGATTGGCAGGCAAACATCAGAGTCAAAGCTGTTACCGTTGCGGTGCCGATCGCGAACTGATATTTAACCCAATGCAAGCTCGATATCATTTCGACATGAGTTGGATGGATTCAACATCAAGGAGCGTTCAGGAATGATCGCGTTAGCGCCTGGCGCGAATATTACTCTGGGATCGGCTCAGTGTTCCTGGACTATCGAGTGTGCGAATACTTCTGCTTTTGGGGAGCACGCTGCGATCGCACTGCTCCCTACGGATGACAAGCGTCACTCCAAAGGCGAGCCTGCTCTGTTCCACCTTGAGCAGCCCTGGATGGATTGGGTCGGCAGACCTGAGCGCCCGGGTTGTACGCTGAAGCTCGCCACGCTGCCTGCGGGTGCGGACCGTTTGCTCCTTGTGGTCTACACCTTCTCTGCTGCCGGCCCGGTCAGCGAGCTTCGTTCGTTGCGGCTGCAGCTTGACGGTCAAATCGAGTCCCATGTGGATCTCAGCGCGAATGGTGAATCAGCCATCATCATTGGCGAATTCTATTCTCGTAATCAGTCTTGGAAGTTCCGGGCGTTGGCGGAAGGCTCTGCTTATGGGCTATCGGCCCTGGGGCGCAGGATAGGCCTGGACATCGACGATGCCCATCCTCATCGGCGCTCGTCGCCTTCCGATGCAAACCGGGCACGTAGCAGCGCAACCGGGACCGGGTTTGCGGTAACCACCACACACATCCTCACCTGTGCACATGTCATTGAAGACATGCAGGAAATCCATGTTTCTTCGTTCGAGGGAAGGCACCGTGCCGAGCCAGTGGTAGTGGATCGCCGCAACGACCTGGCACTGCTGCGGGTGCAGAACTCGCCGTTGCTCAAGCCCGCCTCATTCCGTGATGGCGCGCGTTGTGACCTGGGAGAACCGGTCGTAGCACTGGGCTTTCCCTTGGCGGGGCTCGCCGGTGGCGGTATCCATGCGACCCAGGGCGGAGTATCGGCACTGTTCGGCTTGCACAACGACGCCAGCGTATTGCAGTTCACCGCCCCCATTCAGCCAGGCTCCAGTGGCAGTCCGCTTTTTGATACTTCGGGTGCTGTTATTGGAATGGTGACTTCCACGGTACCTGACGCACAGAACATGAATTTCGCGGTGAAGGCCGGGCTCACTTTGGCTTTCTTGAATGCGTGTGGCATCCAGGCTCTTCGATCTGACTCCGACACTACCTTCACTACCGCGCAGATCACCCGCGAGGCGCAGCATGGCCTATGGAAAATCGAAGCGCGTAACCCTTAGCAACACTTGAGTTGAACCCCAGGAAAAGAGGTGTCAGGTCACCGACCTCGCACCCGATCAGGAAGCAGTCATGGAAAGCAACGTAGTACCCACATCCCTTAGCGCTCAACTCACGCGGGGAGTGCTCGAAGTCAATGTTGACGACGCTGTCCTGACGCCAGCCGAGTTGTTCGGCTTTGCCGAGCGCCGAAACCCCAAACGCGCATTTCTTTTTGTTTCAAAGGTGCTGGGGCGTCATATACCCGTGCGTCCGTCCATCATGCGCGCTTCTTTCGAAAGCCTGGCAGCTGAAATTCCGGCTGATCTTCCGGGGCCGGTGCTGGTAATCGGCATGGCCGAAACTGCGGTGGGCCTGGGCGCCGGTGTACACCGCGCCTACAGTGCGACACGCTCGGACACCGTGTATCTGGTCAGCACCCGCCATCCGGTGGGCACCGAGTTGTTCACCCGATTCGAGGAAGAACACAGCCACGCCAGTGCCCATCTCATCCACCTGCCTGTCGATCCGGACCTTCGGGAGCGCATGCTCAAGGCTCGATCACTGGTACTGGTTGATGACGAAGCCTCAACCGGAAAGACGTTCGTCAATTTGCACCGTGCCCTTGTCGATGCTGGCTTGAGTCATATCGAGCGGGTGGTGACCTGCGTGCTGACGGACTGGTCGGTGGGTGCTGCGCAGCAAATCATCGGAGCATCGGCAAGCTCGGTCGCGCTCATGAAGGGGTCTTACCAGTTTCATGAGGACCTGCATGCCCCTTTGCCGGACATGCCGGACGTCGGCACTGTATCGATGGGCGACTGGCCGCTGTCGCCGGATCGCGATTGGGGACGTCTGGGTGTGAGCCATGTGGAAGATAGCCTTGCGCCTGACCTGCAGGTTCGCGCCGGTGAGCGCATCATCGTGATCGGTACCAGCGAGTTTGTCTGGCGTCCGTTCCTGCTGGCTGAGCGCCTGGAGCGCGCGGGGGCCGATGTTCATTTCAGCTCCACTACACGCTCTCCCATCGCCATCGGCCATTCCATCAAGCATGCGCTGTCGTTTTCCGACAACTATGGCCTTGGTATCCCGAACTTCCTCTACAACGTCGAGCCCGGTCAGTTCGACCGGGTGCTGATATGCACGGAAACACCACTGCCGGCGGTTTCGGCGGAGTTGGTGGCTGCCCTGGGCGCGGAGGTTGTCGTCGATGGCCAATAATCGCCCGCTGATCTTCGTTGACCTCGATGACACGTTGTTCCAGACCGCGCGCAAAATGCCGGAAGGGACGCCGAGAACGTCGGCGACCCTCGATGTGAACGGTCAACCCAACGGCTACATGAACCCCGTCCAGTATGCGTTCGTCAACTGGTTGCTGGACTGCGCCGATGTCGTTCCGGTAACGGCCCGCAGTGTCGAGGCGTACAGTCGCGTGAGCCTGCCGTTCACCCAGGGCGCCATTTGCTCGCACGGCGGTACCATGCTGCGCCGCGACGGCTCGCTTGATCAGGATTGGCACACGCGGATGAGCGATGCCCTGGGAGCATTTCAGGACCGCTTGCCGTTGCTGAGCGAGGCGACGTTGCAGATCGGCGAGGAACTTGGCCATTCCCTGCGTGGCTGGGTGGTGGAAGAGGAGGGGCTGCGCCACTACGTGGTGACCAAACATAACGAATCCGATGACGCGGTGCTGGCTGATGTGCTGGCCCACGTCCAGTCCCGGGGTTTGCTGAAGGGCATGCATGTCCATGGCAATGGCAACAACCTTGCGTTCCTGCCTGAGCACCTGGCCAAACGCATGGCTGTCGAGGAATGGTTGCGCCGTGATCGCGACGTGAATGGCGAGCGACCGGTATTGGGTTTTGGTGACAGCATCACCGATCTTGGATTCATGGACCTCTGTCACTGGTGGGCAACGCCGTCGCGCAGCCAACTGGCCGGTGCCGTGGAGAAAATGATCCGTGACTGACCTTCTCGCAAGCCTGATGACCGTGGGCAGCGGTAGCTACGCATCGGCAGACGTGCATTTTCTCCTGCAGGCCATGCAGATGCAGGTTACAGACGTCGAGGAAAAGGAGCGCCTGATCCAGACGAAGCAGAAACACTATTCAGACATGATCGGCATGGAGCATGTGCCGACGGCCATGCATATGACCCTTTATGCGCGAGCGCTGGCCCAGAACGGCAAACGCATGGCAACGGATGTTCAGGCGCTGGCCCAGGCACTGAATGCCGCTTGCCACGGTCCGTCCATTGCCTTGGTTTCCTTCGTTCGTGCCGGCCTGCCGCTGGGTGTCCTGTTGCGTCGTGCACTGACCGGAATGGGCCGCGATGCCCATCACTATGGCGTCAGTATCATTCGTGACCGCGGGATCGACCGTGTGGCCCTGGAGGCAATCATCCAGGCGCATGGCGCCGAGAATATCGTCTTCGTCGATGGCTGGACCGGGAAGGGAGCCATTTCGGGCGAGCTCAAGCGAACCCTGGCCGGGGACGATCGCTTTGCGCCAGAACCTCGCCTCGTGGTTCTGGCTGATCCCTGCGGACGTGCCTGGTTGGCGGCGTCCTCGGACGATTGGCTCATCCCCTCGGGAATTCTCGGGGCAACGGTCTCTGGCCTGGTGTCACGCTCCATCTGGCCAGCGCAGGGCGGACTGCATGGCTGCGTTGTCTACGACCACCTGCAAGCGCATGACGTGACCCGTGAGTTCGTCGACCAGATCGAAGTCGAGCGCCGCACGTTGGGCGAAACGTTGACTGCAACAGCCTGGACTGTTGAGCAGCGGCGGGAGCTGCAATTGGGCGCGGACGGTGTGGTGACAGCCCTTGCCGCTCGCTTTGCCATCAGCAACCTCAATCGAATCAAACCGGGTATCGCCGAGGCCACCCGGGCGGTCTTGCGCCGCGTGCCTGAACACGTGCTGGTACGCAGCCGCGATGATGAGGACGTCCAGTTGCTGATGCACCTGACGGACAGCGCCGGAGTGACGGTGGAGGAAGCGGGTGCAGAGTTGGGGCCTTATCGCGCGGTGACCATTATCCGGAGCGTCAACTGATGAGGGTGATTTCCCCGTTCGCCCTGGGCGCGACGCTTTATATGCCGGCCACTCGTGGTGACATGCTCGAGGTGGTGTTCGGCGCCAAATTTCCCGAGCTGCGTTCTCTCGTTGTTTGTCTGGAAGATGCCGTATCGTCAATCGATGTCGAGAGCGCGCTGGAGAACCTCAAGACGCTGCTCCTGGCCATCAATGCCTGTGGTGGGCGTCCCGAGCATGGGCCGCTGCTCTTCGTCCGACCGCGTGATGCGGCAATGGCCGCCATCCTCAATGACTGGCCTTTGATGAAGCACGTCGATGGTTTCGTCGTGCCGAAGCTGACCCTGCTGTCGCTCCCGGCATGGGAGCAGGCGATCAGCAATCCGGACCTGTACCTGATGCCAACCCTGGAAACCGCTGACGTCTTTAACCCGGGTGCCATGGTGGAGTTGGGGCAAGCGCTCAAGTCCAGCCTGAACCAGCGGATCATCGCGCTGCGCATTGGTGGCAACGACCTGATGGGTTGCCTGGGACTGCGTCGCAATCCTGTGACCACGCTGTACAGCACGCCGATGAGCTACGTCATTCCCATGCTCGCCGGAATCATGGGGGCGCAAGGTTTCGCGCTGACGGCGCCGGTGTTCGAGCAACTGGCCACGCCGCTGTTGTTGAAGGAGGAGCTGGAACTGGATATCTCTCATGGGTTAGTTGGAAAAACCGCCATCCATCCCAGCCAGATCAGCCTCATTCAAGACGCGCTCCGGGTCAGCCTCGAAGATCTCAATTGCGCCCGGCTGATCGCCAATGACGTGGCCCCTGCCGTTTTTCGGCACAACGATGCCATGTGCGAGCCAGCCACGCATTACAAGTGGGCGACGAACATTCTCGAACGCGCCAAATGGCACGGGGTCAAGCCCGCGGAAGCGGGTGGCGGCGAACCCGGGTTCCGTCTCGCGGAGATCAATGGATGAGTCTGGATATGCTCGAAGCCGGCCCGGAAGGGGCAAAGGTGCTCTCGGTATTCGACTTCGATGGCACGCTGACCCGGCACGATAGCTTCGTCCCGTTTCTGCGCTTTGCCTTCGGCAAGCGTGAGTTTTTACGCCGTGTCCTCAAGCTGGTGCTGCCCGGCCTCAGGTATGTCATGCGAGGCATGACCCGGGATGAACTCAAGGCTCATCTGATCAGTGCTTTCCTGACCGGCGTGGAGGCTTCCTGGTTGAGAAGCCGGTCCGTGGCGTTCTGTGAACACAGTTGGTCTGGACTCATGCGCCCGTCCGGCCTGCGCGCGGTGGAGTCCGAGCTGGCCTCCGGCGCCGAGGTCACGCTGTGCTCGGCGTCGCCCGCGCTGGTGCTGCAGCCCTTTGCGAATCGCCTTGGGGTCAAGCTGATCGGCACCGAGCTTGAAGTGATTGATGACCGTTTGACCGGCCGAATCAACGGCAACAACTGCCGCTGTGAACACAAGGTCCTTCGGCTCGAAGCGGTCTACGGCCCATTGACCCAATACCGCCTCAGGGCCTGGGGCGATACCCGTGGCGACCACGAACTGCTGGCCGCCGCCCAGGATCCTCACTGGCGTCATTTTCACCCTGCGTGGCGGCGATCCCGCGCGCAATTTGGCAAAGCCGGGAACCTACCCGACTCTCAACGGAACACCAAAGATCAACATGGAGCGTAAGCATGGCACTCACCCTGAGCAAAAATCAGAGCATCTCGCTGGAGAAAACTGCCGGCACTGGCTTGACCTCGGTCAGCCTGGGGCTGGGTTGGGATCCCGTGAAACCGACAGGCTTCTTTTCCAAGCTATTGGGTGGTAACGAATCGATCGATCTCGATGCGTCGTGCATCGTTCTGGACGCTGGCCTGAATCCGGTTGATGTGGTCTGGTTCCGTCAGTTGCAGTCCCGGGACGGCTCGATCAACCATTCCGGCGACAACCTCACGGGCGAAGGCGATGGCGACGATGAAACCATCTACGTCGATTTGCAGCGCCTGCCTGCCACCGTTCATTACCTGGTGTTCACCGTCAACAGCTTCCGCGGGCAGACCTTCGAGCAGGTTCAGAATGCCTACTGCCGCGTGTTGGACCAGTCCACCAACAAGGAACTGGCGCGTTTCAACCTGGCCGAGAAAGGCGGGCATACCGGTGTGGTAATGGCCAGCCTCAGCCGTGACAGCGGTGGCTGGCAGTTCAAGGCCATCGGCCAGTCCACCAATGGCCGTACTGCCGAAGAGCTGGTCGACCTGGCCATCCGGGCGGTGCGCGGATGACTACCCTGACGCCTGGTGGTAATGCGCCGGTAGCCTCCGGCCAACTGCGTGTCGATATCAATTATTCGCCCATTCCTGGTGCTGATATCGATGTTTCCGCCTTCGCGCTGGGCAGTGCGGGCAAGGTCCGTGGTGACGGTGACATGTGCTTCTATGGGCAGACCGGCATTCTCGGTGGGGCGATCCAGTTGAGTGCGACCTCGCCGGGGCGGGCCGAATTTACCCTGGATCTCGCACGTCTCGATACGTCCGTGGAAAAAGTCGCCCTGACGGCGACCATCCACGAGAACAAGGCGAGCTTTGATCGTGTGTCCACGCTGTCGCTGGCGGTCAGCGGTGGTATCGAAGCACAGATTCCGACCCGTGGCATGAACGAGACAGCGCTGATTCTCGGCGAGTTCTATCTGCGCCAGGGGTTGTGGAAATTCCGCTGCGTGGGCCAGGGCTTTGCCGGCGGCCTGGAACCACTGGCCAGGCATTTTGGCGTCGAGGTCGCGGCGCCGGCGAGCCCGGCTCCGGCTCCGGTCCCGCCGGTACCTGCCGCGCCGAAGTCCTCGGTCAGTCTCAGCAAGGTCACCCTGGATAAAACCCGCTCCAGCATCAGCCTGGAGAAAACCGCTGCCGGTTTCGGCGAAATCAAGGTCAACCTGAACTGGCACCGTGGCAGCGGCGGCGGTTTCTTCAGCCGCAACAAATCCATCGACCTGGACGTAGGCTGTCTCTACGAACTTCAGGATGGTGAAAAAGGAGCGGTCCAGGCGCTCGGCAACAGCTTTGGCGATCTGGACTACGCACCCTTCATCCAGCTCATGGGGGACGACCGCACAGGATCGGTCGCCGGTGGCGAATGGCTGCATATCAACGGCAAGAAGTGGAGCGAGATTCGCCGCATCCTGATCTACGCCTTCATCTACGAAGGTGCGCCCAACTGGCGGGCTACCGACGGTGTCGTCACGATCTTCGTTCCCGGTCAGCCGGAAATCGAGGTTCGTCTCAATGAAGAAGGCGGCAGCCTGGGCATGTGCGCGATCGCGATGCTCGAGAACGTCGGCGGAGGCGTCAAGGTTACCCGCCGGGTCGACTTCCACCAGGGTCACCGCAAAATGGACGAAGCCTACGGCTGGGGCATGCGCTGGTCCGCCGGCTCGAAATGAACAACTGATCCAGCGCAGCCATCTGGCTGCGCTGAACGAGGGAACAAGCAATGCTCGAGTGGCTTAAAACCAACGCGGCGAAAGCCCGTGAAACCTTGACGACCGAAGTCGGCAAGATCAAGAACCGGTCCTTCATGGAGGCCGCGGCCAATGCCTGTGCACTGATTTCCGCTGCCGATGGCGAGATCAAGTCTGAAGAAAAGATGAAGATGGCTGGCTTCATCAACAATTCGCCTGAGTTGAAGGTCTTCAACCTCAACGATGTGATCAAGGTATTTACCGATGCCTGTGGCAAGTTCGAATTCGACTTCCAGATTGGCCAGGCTGAAGCCCTGAAAAGTATCAGCAAGATCAAGGGCAAGGATGCCGAGTCTCGCCTGCTGGTTCGCGTTGCCTGTGCCATCGGTGCATCCGATGGCGACTTCGATGCAAAAGAAAAGGCCGCCTGCCGCCTGATCTGTCTTGAGCTGGGTCTGAACCCGGCTGATTTCGAACTCTGAGGAACTGAAACGTGGAATCTCATATCGGCTTCCCACCGCTGACCATGGCGGTCTTTGTCGGCATCGCGCTCGGCGCGCTACTGCTGGACATGGTTACTCACCGTAATGACAAGCCAATCACCCTGGCCGGTGCGTCGATCTGGTCGCTGTTCTGGGTCGCGATTTCCCTCGCCTTCGCCGGTTTTCTGTACGTCCAGCATGGCCCTGAAGCTGCCAGCCTTTTCGTTACCGGCTATGCGCTGGAGAAGGTGCTGTCTGTAGACAACCTGTTCGTGTTCATGGCCATTTTCGCCTGGTTCAAGGTTCCGGATGGCTTGCGTCACCGCATCCTTTACTGGGGCATCATCGGCGCCATCGTTTTCCGTGGCGTGTTCGTGGCCATCGGTACGGGGCTGCTGGCCTTCGGTCCGTGGGTGGAAATCGTCTTCGCGCTGATCGTCGCCTGGACCGCAGTCATGATGCTCAGAAGCGGCGGTGACGATGAAGGCGAGGAGGACTACTCCCAGCATATCGCCTACCGTTTTGCCAAGAAGCTGTTCCCGGTATGGCCAAAGCTGTACGGCCACAACTTCTTTGTCAGTCGCAAAGCGCTCGAAGTGGAAATTCAGAAGCCCGAGAACAAGGGCATGAGCCTGGCTGCCAAGGGTGGCATTTTCGCGACCCCGCTGTTCCTCTGCCTGGTAGTGGTCGAGGTTTCGGACGTCCTGTTCGCGTTCGACTCGGTTCCGGCGGTCATCGCCGTGAGCCGCGAGCCCCTGATCGTCTACTCCGCCATGCTGTTCGCGATCCTCGGCCTACGGACCCTGTACTTCGTTCTGGAAGCGCTGAAGCGTTATCTGGTACACCTGGAAAAAGCGGTTATCGTGCTGCTGTTCTTCATCGCAGCCAAGCTGGGCCTGAACGCCACCGATCACCTGTTCCACCATGGCATCAGCATCGATCCGAACACTAGCTTGCTTATCGTGATGGCCGTTCTGGTCATCGGCATCCTGGCCAGCGTAGCCTTCCCCGAAAAGGAAGATACGTCGGCTGACAGCAGTAATCAGTAGCAATCACAAGGAGTTGTATTCATGGCACTGACTCTTCAAAAAGGCGGCAACCTGTCCCTCTCGAAAACCGATCCGAGCCTGACCAAGATTCTGGTCGGCCTTGGCTGGGACCCGCGTGCTACCGATGGTACCGAGTTTGACCTGGACGCCAGCGCCTTCCTGCTGGGCGCCAGCGGCAAGGTTCGCGGCGAATCCGATTTCATTTTCTACAACCAGCTGAAAAGCCTGGACGGTTCGGTCGAGCACACTGGCGACAACCGCACGGGTATCGGTGAGGGTGATGACGAAGTGATCAAGGTTGACCTGAGCCGCGTTCCGGCTGACGTCGACAAGATCGCGTTCACTGTCACCATCCATGACGCCGAAGCCCGCAAGCAGAATTTCGGCCAGGTCAGCAATTCGTTCATCCGCATCGTCAACGAGGTCACCGGCGCCGAAGTGGTTCGCTATGACCTGGCAGAAGACGCTTCGGTGGAAACCGCGATGATCTTCGCGGAACTGTATCGCAACAATGGCGAGTGGAAATTCCGTGCAGTCGGTCAGGGCTACGCCGGTGGCCTGCGTGCGCTGGCCAACGGCTACGGTCTGAACTTCTGATCGCCCCCTCAACTGAACAAGGAATCACATCATGGCTGTAAGTTTGTCCAAGGGCGGTAACGTCTCGCTGTCGAAAGAGGCACCAGGCCTGAGCGAAGTCATCGTGGGCCTGGGCTGGGACCCTCGCGTTACCGACGGCACTGAGTTCGACCTCGATGCCTCCATCTTCATCACCGGTGAAAGCGGCAAGGTGCTGAACGACAGCAGCTTCATCTTCTACAACAACAAGAAGTCGGCCGACGGTTCCGTCGAGCACCTGGGCGACAACCGCTCGGGTCAGGGCGAAGGCGATGACGAACAGGTTGTCGTGAAACTGACCAGCCTGGCTGCTGAAGTGAAGAAGCTGGTCTTCGCGGTCACCATTCACGATGCCGATGGTCGCAAGCAATCCTTCGGTCAGGTTTCCAACGCCTACATCCGTGTGCTGAACAAGGCTGATGGCAAGGAAATCGCGCGCTACGACCTGTCCGAGGACGCCTCCACCGAAACCGCAATGATCTTCGGTGAGCTGTATCGTCACAACGACGAGTTCAAGTTCAAGGCGATCGGTCAAGGTTTCGCCGGTGGCCTGAAGCCGCTGGCTGAAGCCCATGGCGTAAGCATTGGCTGATGCTCCCGATTGGCCTGAGTCCCGGTTAGGGATTTGAGTCAAACTCGGAGTTTCCAGAGAATCCGATACCAGCTCCTGGTATCGGATTTTTTATGTCGACTCACCCGGTCAACGAATGATGTTTTTCGCGGTGGCTTCCTTGAGCCAGCCGGGGAACTCCTCCATCAACTGGTCGTAAAGCTGCTCTTCCGAGATTTGCTGGAGGTCGTCCAGCGCGAAGAAACCGCAGTTATCGACAACGCGTCCCTTCATGTCGTCGAGCTTTTCGAGGATGCCGTAACCGTTTCCGCCCAGGCCGACGAACTGCCAATACAGCGGCAGCTTCGCCGCTTCGCTCATCAGTGCGGTGATCTTGCGATTCTCGTGCACGCCGCCATCACTGATGAACAGCACATACACCGGGGAGCGATCGTTGGACGCCAAGTAGTGCTGCATCACCTGTTCCATCACCTTGGGCTCGTCGTTGACCCGGCTGCCCAGGTCCCAGTCGCGCCAGCCGCCCTTGTCACGGGCGATGAAGTCCTTGTAGTTGGCGAGGGTGATCTCGGACAGCTTCTGCGGCCTGGAGGCGAACGCCCAGCAATCGATGGAGCCATCATCATCGAAGTGGACAGCCAGTGGCAGCAGACGGTTGACGACTTCCTGCACCCGCCCCTTGGAGTACTGGCCGTTCATCGAGCCTGATGCATCGAGTACCAGTGCCACGCGAGCCTTTACATGGGTGAGCTTGGCCTTTTCCAGACTGACCTGCGCCTTCTTCGCCAGGCTGAGCAGTTGCGGGGCTGCGGCCGCGACCTTTTTCTCCAGTGACACCGTGGACTGGATGACGGCAGGCGGTGCGACAGGTTCATCAGCGACCTCTCCACCGAAATGCTTCACTAGCGCCCCGAGGCCTTCGTTGAAGCCTTGCAGGTTGGACGCGAGTCGCCATTGCCCGTCCTTGCGGTAGATGTCCGCCACCATGATGGCTTTCTCGCCACTGAACGTGCTGGCGCTGAACGGGCAGGTGGCAACCACTTGCCCGGCACTGTTCTTGATGTTGAACAAACTTGGCTGGATGTCACGCATCGCGCCATGGCCGTCGATGGCGGCGGTGAACACCAGGCGGTCGATCGAGGGCGGCAGACTGCCGAGGTTCAGCGCGAAATCGCCAGGTCCGGTCTGGCGCACGCTGTTGCACGGCGTGGTGGGCTGGTTGAAGAAGGTCATGTAGCGATCATCGGACAGTTGGCCACGAGCATCCAGGCCAAAGCAGGCGAGATCGATGGTGTGCGGCGAGTGAATCTGGATCGAGAACGACAGGGTGTGATCCTGGATGAGGTTCGACAACGGCACACGTTGTCCTTGGCTGATCTGCATGAAGCACTTCCTTGAATGATCGAATAGGTCCTGGGGGCCGGGCGCAATAATAGCCTGTCATCGGGCGCGCTGCGCAGATCAGGCGCGGCCCCATGAACAGGCTCCCGGCGTGGTCGGTAGCAGACCTTCGTCAGACCTCCCCCGTCACCGATCGCACCTTTTCCGGCGGCTTCAACGAGCCGATATACACCGCCACCACCGTCAGCAGCGCACCGCCGATCTGCAGGGCGGAGCTGGCTTTGTCGAGGAACACCACGTCGACGAAGTAGGTGATCACCGGTTCCAGCAGCAGGATCAGGCCGGCGAGGCCGAGGCTGATGAAGCCGATGGAGCGGTTGACCATCAGCCAGCCGACGAACTGCACCATGACGCCGTAGATCACCAGCATCAGCAGGGTCTGGCCGTCGACGATGGCCAGGCTTTCTCCGGTCAGCAGGGCGTAGCCGAGCATCACCAGGCCGGCCCAGATGCTCAGGTTGAGCATTTGCGCGATCTTGTCGCCGCCGCTGTCAGGCAGGTTGCTGGCGGCTTTGAGGTAGTAGACGCAGATGGCGTAGGCCAGGCCCGAGGCGATGCCGAAGATCACGCCTTTGGTGCCGAGGCTGCTGCTCATTTCCGGGGCCAGCAGCAAGTACAGGCCGAAGAACGCCAGGACGATGGCGATGGCGAAGTTCAGCGACGGCTTTTCCTTGAGCAGGTAAAGGCCGAGCAGGGTCATGAAGAACACCTGGCAGTTGGTCAGGATCGAGCCGATGCCGGGGCCGACGATGTAGATGCTGTGGTGCCAGAGGATCAGGTCGATGGCCAGGAAAACCCCGGCCAGCGCGGTGAGTATCACGGCCTTGCGGCTGGGAAGGCGCACCGGGACCTTGCGCCATTTCAGGCTGAGGTAGAACAGCACCGAGGCGAACAGCATGCGGTAGAACCCCGCACCGCCCGCGCCGATGTTGGCGAAGGCCACGGCCAGCGCCGAGAGGCTGAGCATCAGGCCGCCCAGGGTCAATTCAAGTAAAGCGCGTTTGTTGTGCATGACAGTGACTCGACGTTAAGCGTCTTTCAATCCGGTTCAGGGCCGGGTGGAGGCCAGTTGCAGCCAGGTGCGCACGGGCGGGTAGGCGAGGATCGCGTCGGCGTAGGCCTGCAACGGCGCCGGCAGGGCGATGCCGAAACGGCGGAAACGGAACACGATTGGCGCGTACATAGCGTCAACGATGCCGAAGTGCTCACCGCACAGGTAAGTGCCGTGGCCGCTGCGGGCACGCAGGTCGCCCCAGATCTGGAAGATCCGCGCGATTTCTTCGCGGGTTGCCTCGAGCAGCGGTTCGCTGGTATCGCCGGTGTTCAGGCCGAAGGACATCTGCGTGCGCAGGTTGACGAAGCCCGCGTGCATTTCCGCAGCGGCGGCGCGGGCGAGGGCGCGCAGGTCACGCGCGTCGGGCCAGAGGTTGGCCTGCGGGTGGGTTTCGGCGATGTACTCGGCGATGGCCAGGCTGTCGTTGATGACCAGATCGTCGACCAGCAGCGCCGGGACTTTGCCCGACGGCGACAGTTTGAGGATGTTGGCGTGGGTGTCGTCCTGTTCCAGCAGGACCTGAGGGGTTTCGAAATCGACCCCGGCCGCATTCAGCACAAGCCATGCGCGGAACGACCAGGAAGACTTGTTGAAATCGCCGATTGCCAGCTTGATTGCCATGGGTGTGAGCCGCCTGTTAGGTTTGAATGGAAATCAAACTTAACAAGCTGTTTCAAACGGCGATTGTACGAAACTGGACTGCGACATGAATGACAGGCCGCACAACCGCAGTGTTGAGCCCACCGGCGACTTCTCCCGATTCCTGCGCATCCCCGAAGGCCGCTGCGAGTTGCTCAGCGCCCGCTACAGCAATCAGCACTTTGGCCGTCATTCCCACGACCGCTATGCGCTGGGGGTCATTACCCAGGGCGTGGAAAAACTCTATTACCGCGGCGCCAATCACCTCGGCACGGCCGGCACGGTGGTGACCCTCACGCCCGGTGAAATCCACGACGGCGTGCCGGTGGACGAGGCCGGCTGGGTCTACCGCATGCTCTATATCGAGCCGACGTGGCTGAACGATGTGGTGCTGCAAGGGCGTGGCGGCACCAATCATGTGCACTTGTTCCGCGAGCCGATGGCCCATGACCCGGCCCTGGCCAGCGCCCTGCTCACGGCCCACAGCACCCTCGCGGCTTCGGCCCTGCCGCTGGAGCGCGAGACGGTGCTGATCGAGGCGCTGGCCGGGTTGTTCCAGCGCCACGGTGTAGAGCTGGCCGGGCAGGGGCGCTCCGAGCGCGACGCGGTGCGGCGGATTCGCAGTCGGCTGGACAGCGAGCTGGAGCATAACCTTTCGCTGGAAACCCTCGGCCTGGAAGCGGGTATGGACCCGCTCTACCTGATCCGCGTGTTCAAGCGCGAGGTGGGGGTGGCGCCGCACAGCTACCAGATCCAGAAACGGGTGGCGCGGGTGCAGGCGCTGCTGCGTGCTGGCATGGACCTGGCGGAAGCCTCGGTGGCGTGCGGCTTCTTCGACCAGAGCCACATGGCCAGGGCCTTCAAGAAAGTCGTCGGGGTGACGCCGAAGGCCTTTCGCGACGGCCTGTTTCGCGCCGCGAGATAAGCCGTCGGCACCGGCTCACGGCTGCGGGTTGCTCCACCAGAAGGAAGGGTATTCGTCGAGCGGGTAGCGGTTGCCATCGTAGCGCAGGGTCTTGCTGACCGTGCGCGACACCGGCTTGGCGTAGCCACTGCTGACCTGGGCCTGGACGATCAGGTCGGCGTAGCCCTGCGACTGCTGCGTGCCAACGCTGAAGGTCAGGGTGGCCTGCTCCATTTCAAAACCTTCGCTGCAACTGACGCCTTTCAGGGTGGTCCAGTTGCTCAGGTGGGTGGTGAGTACCGGGCGCAAGCCATCGGCGTCGGGCACCACGAGGGTGAGCAGGTTGCTGTAGCCGGCATCGGGGCAACTGGCGCCGCGGGCGGTGCTGGTCATGACCACGCCGAAGGCGCGTACTTCGGGGGCGAGGCGATAGCGGGCGGTGTCCAGCCACAGGCTATTGGCGCCGACCTCCAGCTCGGCATCTTCCGCCATGTCCTGGTCGAGGCGTTCGCGCAGCCGCCCGCTGTCGGTATCGACTTTCGCCACCAGCAGGTGCGGGCTGCGTTCGCCGGGCGGCTGGTGATCGTCGGCGTCACGGTAGGCCACCGCGACCACCGACAGCGCCGGGTCATCAGGCCAGCGCTTGCAGGCCGCCGCAAGCAGTGGGCCGTCACTGTCATCGGTCGGCGTGGTCCAGCCCTGCTGTTGCAGTTGGGTGGCCAGCGAATCGAGCAGTGGCTGCGGGCAAGGTTGCGGTTCTCGCGCCACGGCATCGGCGAGCGGCAGCAGGCAGAGCGTCAGGATGGGCAGGAGGCGGGGTGGACGGTCCATGTCGGGTCTCGATCAGCACGAAGGGTCGCGTATGCTACAGCGCTGATGGCCAACCCGCGAAGGAGCATTCATTGGCTCGACCCGTCCGCTCGGCTTCCCTTGATCTGCTGAAGTGGCTGGCAATCGTCACCATGGTCGGCGATCACCTGCGCTACCTCTGGCCCGAGCAGCATTGGCTGTTTGTGGTGGGGCGGCTGGCCTTTCCGTTTTTCTGCCTGGCGATTGCCGCCAATGTCGCCCGTGCGCTTCCCGGCACGCTGTTCACCGCCGTCAACCTTCGCTATCTGGGCTGGTGCCTGGGTTTTTCGCTGCTGTCGGAGCTGCCGTACCGCTGGCTGGACAGCGGCTCGCCGACCCTCAACGTGATGCCGACCCTGACCCTCGGCCTGTTGGTCGCCTGGGGTGTGCACCACCGCACGCGGCAGGCCGGGCTGCTGGCGCTGGCGGCGCTGCTGGTCGCGGTCTTCACCAGCGACCGGTTGATGTACGGATGGCCGGGGGTGTTGCTGCCGGCGGCGTTCGTCCTGGCCTTGCACGACCGGCGCTATATGTGGCTGGCCGGCGCGCTGGCGGTGGGCGGCAACCTCACCAATGGCTGGATCTTGCACAACGCCTTGCAGCCGATATCGATCGTGGTCCTGGCCACGGCGTTTCTGTGCGCGCCGTTCGGGCTCGGGCTTCTACGCATGGACGTGCGCCGTGCTGTACGCCCCGTCGGGCGCTGGGGCTATGCCTTCTATCCGCTGCACCTGGCGGTAATCAAGCTGTTGAGCGTTTTTAGTTGACTGCGGGGATGACCGCCCGCGTTTCCCTTGGCTATGATGCACCCCCTCGTTCCCACTAGCCGTGCACTCGATGAATAACAACAGCACCTTCTCGCAACCCTTGCGCAAACGCCGCAGCCTGGCCGAAGAGCTGGTGGCTGCCCTCACCGGGCAGATCCGCGACGGCCTGCTCAAGCCGGGCGAGAAGTTGCCGACCGAAGCGCAGGTCATGGAGCAGTTCGGCGTCAGTCGCACCGTGGTGCGCGAGGCGATTTCCCGCTTGCAGGCCGCCGGCCAGGTGGAAACCCGCCACGGCATCGGCACCTTTGTGCTGGAGCCGCCGAGTTCGGGCCTGTTCAACACCCCGAGCGACACGGTGATGACCCTGGCCGATGTGCTGGCGGTCATGGAATTCCGGATCAGCCTGGAAGTGGAATCCGCGGCCCTGGCGGCGCAGCGCCGCACTGGCGAACAGCTTGCCAGCCTGCGCGAAGCGCTGGATACGCTCAACGGGCTGATGGCCAGCGGCAGCGATTCGGCTGGCGCCGATTTCGCCTTCCACCTGTTGATTGCCGAGGCGACCGGCAACCGCTACTTCACCGATATCCTCGGCCACCTGGGAACCAAGGTGATTCCGCGGACCCGCCTCAGCACCCGCACTTATGCCCGTGCCGACGACCAGCGCCAGTACCTGGAACGCCTGGAGCGCGAGCATGAGCAGATTTACAGCGCCATCGCCTCGCAGGATTCGGAGTCGGCCCGCGCGGCGATGCGTCTGCACCTGGGTAACAGCCGCGAGCATCTGCGCCAGGCGTATGAGAAGGCTCAGGCGCAGGGTTGATCTGCTTTGGGTTCTTCGCGAGCAAGCTCGCTCCTACACCTATACGGCGCAACTCGTTCTGTAGGAGCGAGCTTGCTCGCGAAGGGGCACTGACCGATAAGCCATCCGCCAGCGCCCGCTGACCGACTGCCCCGCCTGCAACAGCACCAGCCCCGGTCGTCCCGGCAGGTGATGAGCATTGACCGGATGACTCACCGGCTCGAAGCAGAAGAACGGCTGCCCCGGCGGGCAATACAGCAGGTAGTGATCGAAACCCTCGGCCTGGCAGTCGAGCCAGTAGCCCGCGTCGGCTTGCAGGATCCGGCAGTGGCCGTCCCATCCGGTAAAGCAGTGATCGACTTTCCCCGCCGGCAGCTCCGCCGCGTTCTCCAGATTCCATTCCTCCGGCACCGCGCGGTGTTCTGTGGATAACTGCTGCCCGTCGCACAACCACACACCAGCGGCCCGCGCCTGGACCTGGGTGGCCGCCGTGCGCGGGAAGAACGGGTGGAAACCCAGCCCATGCCACAGCGGGCGCGGGTCGAGGTGGGTGACTTTCAGTTCCAGAGTCAGGCAGCCGTCGGCCAGATGAATGCGCTGCTCGGCGCGGTAGGCGAAGGGCGTCGCGCTTTCCAGGCGCAGCAGCACCGTGTCGGCGCTGTGCGCGAGGATTTCCCACGGCTGTTGCCAGGCGCTGCCGTGCACCGCCAGCGGCGAGTCGGGCGTATTAGGCGGCAGTTCGAACCAGCCGTCGGGCGCTTCGAAACCACCACCGGCAATGCGGTTGGACCAGGGCACCAACGGGAAGCTGGCCTGCTGCCGCGCCGTCAGTGGCCGTGCCTGCAAATTGCCCGGACGCAGCAGCGGCTGGCTGTCGGCGCGGCGGCGCCAGTCCACCAGGCTACCGCCCAGCCCTGGCGCCAACAGCAGGCGGGTGAGCCGGTCTTCCAGTACCAGCAGTTCCGGCTCAGCCATTGAACGACGGCTCTTCCAGGCCCTTCACCCCGACGTTCAGGGCGAACAGGCCGCCTGCCAACGGCTGGTCGCCGAGGTCCACGCCTTGCGGTCGGATCGAGGTGACGAACAGGGTGTCCAGGCCCGGACCACCGAAGGCGCACATCGCCGGTTTCTTCACCGGCAGCGGCAGGCTGCGGTCGAGCTTGCCCTCGGGGGTGAAGCGCAGCACCAGACCGGCGTCGTTGGCGCAGGTCCAGTAGCAGCCGTCGGCGTCCACCGCGGCGCCGTCCGGGCGACCGGGATGGGCGTTCATGTCGACGAAGACCCGACGGTTGTGGGCGGTGCCGCTGTCGGTGTCGTAATCGAAGGCCCAGATCAATTGCACGCTGGCGTGGGAATCGGACAGGTACATGGTCTTGCCGTCGGGGCTGAAGGCCAGGCCGTTGGGCACCAGCAGACCGTCCAGTTGCGGCACCAGGCCGTCGCGGGTGGTGTAGCGGTAGAGTTTGCCCACCGCTTCGCTGCCCATGTTCATCTGCATGGTGCCGGCCCAGAAGCGGCCTTGGCGGTCGCAGCGCCCGTCGTTGAAGCGCATCCCGGTGCGGGCGTGGTCGACCTCGGCCACCGATTCGCCGAGCAGCCGACCGTGGTCATCGGCGCGCAGGCGGAACAGACCGCTTTCCCGCGCCGCCAGCCAACTGCCGTTGGCGAGTGGTGCGACGCAGCCAAGCATTTCGTCGCCCTGCCAACTGTCCAGTGCGCCGTCGAGGCGCCAGCGCTGCAGGCAGCCGCTGGGGATATCGACCCAATACAGCGCCTGCTCGCTGGCGACCCACACCGGGCTTTCACCCACGCCGTTGCGCGCATCGACAATCAATTCAGCAGTCATGGTCATGCTCCCTCACTCGAACGGGCCGGCGGCGGTAAACGCGCCGCCCTGATAGCGGGCTTCCGGCGAGTCGGCGGCGGGTTTTGGCTGGGCTTCCATCTGTGGCCGGAAGCGCTCGGAGCTGTCTTTCGGCACGAAGTCCAGGTGCGCGGCGTAGCGGTTGTCCCACCAGGTGTCGCGGTTGGCGGATACGCCGTAGACCACGGTGTGGCCGACTTCGGCGCTGAGCAGCGCGCGTTCCACCAGATGCCCGAGGTCCGAATAACTCAGCCAGGTGCTGAGCATGCGCAGGTTGCGCGGTTCAGGGAACGACGAGCCGATACGCAGGCTGACCGTCTCGATGCCATAGCGATGGAAATAGAAAGTCGCCAGGTCTTCGCCATAGGACTTGGACAAGCCGTAGTAACCGTCCGGGCGGCGCTCGGAGCGGGCGTCGAGGCGGTCCTGCGGCGAGTGGAAGCCGGTGACGTGGTTGGAGCTGGCGAACACCACCCGGCGGATGCCGTGGATGCGCGCGGCTTCATAGATGTGGAAGGTGCCGCGGATGTTGGCCTCGAGAATCTCCTCGAACGGCCGCTCCACGGACACACCGCCCAGGTGCACGATGGCATCGACGCCTTCTACCAGGGCCAGCACGCCGGCCTTGTCGGCCAGGTCGCAGGGACGCACTTCTTCATGGCTGCCTTCGGCCGCGGCCATGGCACTGATATCGGAAAGACGAACGACCTCGGCGTGGGCCTGCAGGCTCTGCCGCAGCACCTGGCCGAGGCCGCCGGCCGCGCCGGTGAGGAGGATGCGCTTGAAGGGTTTGCTCGCTGTCATGGGATTCCTCGAAAGGCAGGGAAGGGGGGAGGCCGCTCGCGCGGCCTTGGCTTACATGAAGTTGTACTGGATGCCCAGGCGCCAGCGGGCCTGGCGGTCATCGGTGGTGGAGTTGACCTTGATATCACCGATTTCCATGAACGGCTGCCATTGCTTGGTCAGCTTGTACTTGATGATCAGGTTCTGCTCGTAGTCGCTCTTCTTGTCGTCGTAGCGGATGTAGTCCGTCAGGAAGTGGATGTACTGGTACTCGTAGGCCAGTTTGCTGCCGGTCGGCGTGTAGCCCAGCCAGCCTTCGAAACGGTTGGTGTTCTGGTTGTTCTTGCCGCGGTCGTCCACGTCCTCGTTGATCTGGTCGCGATCCAGGCGCTTGGCGTCATAGCGGTAGCGGGCGGCGACGTACCACTGATCGTCGATCTTGTAGTTGTACTTCAGGCCGAACTTGTAGGTGGTGCTGTCCTTGGAACTGTCCATCTGAAAGGCAGGGGTCAGCGTGGACTTGGGGCTGAGCTTGTAGTTGTAGCTGACGGTCAACTCGTGGCCGTTGTTGATGATGTTGTCGTAGGCAACATCTTTGCGGTCGCCGGCGGTGCGGTACTTGATCTCGGCTTCGAAACCCAGGCCGCTGTCCATGCGATAGCCGAGCTTGACCCGGTCGGCGTGTTGGCGGTCGTCGTCGGTGTACTGGTGGCGGTAGTTGATGCTGGCGGAGTCGGCGTAGGCGTTGATCGACAGGGCGAGGGTGGTCAACGCAATAAACAAGCTGTGAGTGGTTTTCATGCGATCTACTTTTTTGTTTTTGTTGGGTAGGGGCGATGTTTGGCAGTTCAGGGTGGTAAACGGCGCGGGGTCCTCAGTAGTTGTTGGAATATACGTTATCGTACAACAACGACGACTGTCTATGGTCACCAGCACCAAGGTCGTATGTTTTTTTCATGTTATTGAAACATAAAGAAATTTACTTTCTTTACAGTCACAAAAATGCTGTTTCGGCCAGGTTTTGAAGGGGAATCAGCAGGTTAAAAGGAGGCGAAAAGGGGACGACATTGAGGGGTTGCAATTGTTATACGATGACGTATGATCGGCCTCACAACGTTACTCCAGACACAATTCCAAGAAGAAAGGCATACGACGTCCATGAGAATTACATCAGTCAATGTGCAGGTTTTTTCCTACCCGACCCGCCGCTCGGTAGACAGCGCCGGGCATGCCCACCCGGGTGATGTCACCCAGGCCCGCATGGCCCTGCTGCGTATCCGTACCGAAGACGGCACCGAGGGCTACGCCTTTGGCCCTCCCGAGTTGCTGCGTCCTTATCTGCTTGATGGTTTCGTGCGCAAAGTGCTGGTCGGGCAGAACGCCTTCGACCGCGAACGCCTCTGGCAAGACCTGGCCCACTGGCAGCGCGGCAGCGCCAGTCAGTTGACCGACCGTTCCCTGGCGTTGGTGGAGCAGGCGCTGTGGGACTGGGCCGGGCGCAAGCTGAATATCCCGGTGCACAAGCTGGCCGGTGGTTTCCGCGACAAGGTCCCGGCCTACGGTTCGACCATGTGCGGTGACGAACTCGAAGGCGGCCTGGCGACCCCGGACGACTACGGCCGCTTCGCCGAAACCCTGGTCAAGCGCGGCTACAAGGCGATCAAACTGCACACCTGGATGCCGCCGGTGTCCTTCGCGCCAAGCCCGCGCATCGACGTCAAGGCCTGCGCCGCCGTGCGTGAAGCGGTCGGCCCGGACATCGCGCTGATGCTCGACGGCTACCACTGGTACAACCGCACTGACGCGCTGTATATCGGTCGCGAGCTGGAGAAGCTCAACTTCGCCTGGTTCGAAGAACCGATGATGGAAGAGTCCGCCGAGTCCTATGCCTGGCTCGCGGCCAACCTGGACATCCCGGTGCTCGGCCCGGAAACCCTCGCCGGCAAATACATGAGCCGCGCCAGTTGGGTGAAGAACGACGTCTGCGACATCCTCCGTGCCGGCGTCGCCGGGGTCGGCGGCATCGGCGCCTGTCTGAAAGTGGCGCACCTGGCCGAATCCTTCGGCATGGATTGCGAAGTCCACGGCAACGGCGCGGCCAACCTGGCAGTGGTCGGCGCGATCAAGAACTGCACCTGGTACGAGCGCGGCCTGCTGCACCCGTTCCTCGACTACGACGAGGTGCCTGCCTACCTCAATCGCCTGGTCGACCCGATGGACAACGACGGCTTCGTCCACCTGTCCGACCTGCCTGGCCTGGGCGAGGACATCAACTTCGACTACATCGAGACCCACACCCTGCAGCAGTACTGACCTGTGCCCGCGGCACGGCCTCGATGCCGTGCCGTTCGAGATGCGAATAACTACAACAAAGGTCTTCTCACATGCGTCGATTTCCACTCCTGTTTGCCGGGCTGTTCGCTGCGTCGTTGACGCTGGCGCCCCTCACCACCGTCCACGCGAAAACCCCCGCCGACCAACTGATCGTCGGCATGAGCATGATCAACCTGCTGTCCCTCGATCCGGCCGCCGCCACTGGGCTGGACGTCTCGGAGGTCAACGCCAACCTCTACGACATGCTGCTGGTGCAGGACGTCAAACAACCCGATCAACTGGTTCCGGCCCTCGCCGAGAGCTGGCAGGTCAGCGATGACCGCCGCACGATTACCTTCAAGCTGCGGGACGGGGTCAAGTTCCAGTCCGGCAATTCGCTGAGCGCCGACGATGTCGCCTGGTCGCTGCAGCGTGTGCTCAAGCTCAACCTGGCCCTGGCCTCGACCTGGAAGGCCTACGGCTTCAGCGCCGAGAACGCCGAGCGCAGCCTGCGCGCGGATGGTCCGAATACCTTCGTCGTCGAGTTGCAGCGGCCGACCGACCCGCAACTGGTGCTCAACACCCTCGCCACCTCGCCGAGCGCCTTCATCCTTGATCGCCAGGCCGTGCTCAAGCACGAGAAGAACGGTGACCTGGGCGCCGCCTGGCTGACCACCCACGCCGCCGGCAGCGGCCCGTTCATCCTCAATGACTGGCGCGCCAACGACGTGATCCTGATGACCCGTTTCGACGGTTACTGGGATGGCCCGGCCAAGCTCAAGCGCATCGTCATGCGCAACATGACCGAGTCGCAGTCGCTGCGCCTGATGGTCGCCCGCGGTGACCTCGACCTGGCCAAAGGCATGGCCGCGCCAGACATCGAAGCGCTGTCCCATGACGACAAGGTCCGCGCCCAGACCGTACAGCGCGGCACCCTCTACTACGTTGCGCTGAGCGTGAAATCCAAGCCGTTCGAAGACGCCCGGGTGCGCAAGGCGGTGCGTTCGCTGATCGACTATCAAGGCATCAACCAGACCGTCATGCCGCACTACGGCCAGCTCAACCAGCGTCCGTTGCCGCTGGGTCTGGAAGCGCGCCTGGACGATCCGGGCTACACCCTGAACGTCGCCGAGGCGAAAAAACTGCTCGCCGAGGCCGGCTACCCCAACGGCTTCAAAACCACCATCCGCGTGCTCACCGAGCCGCCCTTCATCAACATCGCTTCCAGCTTGCAGGCGACCCTCGCCCAGGCTGGCATTCAGGCCAGCATCATCACCGGCACCGGCAACCAGATCTACGGCGCCATGCGTGAACGCAGCTTCGACATCCTCGTCGGGCGTGGTGGTGGCGGGGCCGAGCGTCATCCGCATTCGAGCCTGCGCACCCTGGTGTACAACCCGGACAACCGCGACGAAGCCCGCCTGAGCAACTTCCAGGGCTGGCGCACCTCGTTCTTCAGCCCCGAGCTGAACAGCCTGATCGAGACCGCCGAAGTCGAGCCGGACCACGCTAAGCAACTGGCCCAGTACCAGCAGATCCAGCAGCGCCTGGACGAGCAGGTCGGCGCGATCCTGCCGGTGTCGCAGATGACCGACACGGTAGTCCTGTACCACGACGTGCAGAACTACCAAGGTCATACCGCCGCCACCACCCGATACAAAGACGTCTACAAGGCGCGCTGATCCGGCCGGGCCGCGAGGCCCGCGCCAGCGCCTGAGCGATCACTCTTCTGGAGCCCGTTATGTTCGTTTCGACTGCCTCCGTGCTGGGCACCCGCGTGTCCGGCACCGCCCGCCGGGCCAGTACGGTCCTCGTGACTTTGCTGGGCCTGCTGGCCATGACTTTCTTCATTGGCCGGGTAATGCCGCTGGACCCCGTGCTGGCGGTCGTCGGCCCGGACGCCGACAGCTCCACCTACGAACAGGTGTACCGCGCGATGGGCCTGGACAAGCCGATCTGGACCCAGTTCGGCCTGTACCTCAATGACCTGCTCCACGGCGATTTCGGCAACGCGCTGCTGACCGGCCACCCGGTGCTGGATGACATTCGCCGGGTGTTCCCGGCGACCATCGAACTGGCCACCCTGGCGATTCTGTTTGGCGTGGTGATCGGCCTGCCGCTGGGTGTTTTCGCCGCCAGCAACCAGGGTCGCTGGGGCGACCATGTGGCGCGGATGATCACCCTGTTCGGTTACTCAACGCCGATCTTCTGGCTCGGCATGATGGGCCTGCTGGTGTTCTACGCCATGCTCGGCTGGGCCGGCGGGGCAGGGCGCATCGACCTCGCCTACGACGGTCTGGTCCCGGAAACCACCGGCTTGTTGTTGATCGACAGCGCCCTGGCCGGCGACTGGGAAGCCTTCAGCAGCGCGCTGCGGCACATCGTCCTGCCGGCGCTGATCCTCGGCCTGAACTCGGTGGCCTACATCAGCCGCATGACCCGCAGCTTCATGCTCGAACAGCTCTCGCAGGAATACATCATCACCGCCCGGGTCAAGGGCCTGTCGCGCCGCCAGCTGGTGTGGAACCACGCCTTTCGCAACATCCTCGTGCAACTGCTGACCGTCGTGGCACTGGCCTACGGCTCGCTGCTGGAAGGCGCGGTGCTGATCGAGACGGTGTTCGCCTGGCCCGGCTTCGGCCAGTACCTGACCAGCAGCCTGATGCTCGGCGACATGAATGCGGTGATGGGGTGCGTGCTGATCATCGGCCTGATCTTCGTCGCCCTGAACCTGATCAGCGACGGGCTGTACAAGGTCTTCGACCCACGGACCCGGTGAATACCCGCAGCCCTGTCAACAACTACAAGAAAAAGGACGCCCACATGAACCCGATCACCACCGCACTGCGCCTCAGCCTGTTCGGCGCCATTCTTGCCCTGGCGCCAGTCACCGCCGTGCAGGCCAAGACCCCGGCCGACCAACTGATCGTCGGCATGAGCCTGGTCAACCTGTTCTCCATCGACCCGGCCAACGCCCCCGGCCTGGACGCTTCCGGGGTCAATGCCAACCTCTACGACACCCTGGTCAAGCGCGACAACGGCAACCCCGAACAGCACCTGCCGCAACTGGCGAAAAGCTGGAGCGTCAGCGAAGACGGCAAGCAGATCACCTTCACCTTGCGCGACGACGTCAGGTTCCACTCCGGCAATCCGCTGACCGCCGACGACGTGGCCTGGTCGCTGTACCGGGTGATGAAGCTCAACTACGGCCTGGCCACCACCTGGAAGGCCTACGGCTACAGCGTCGACAACATCCAGTCGCTGATCCGCGCCAGTGATGCCCACACCCTGGTCATCGACCTGCCGCAGCCCACCGATCCGCTGCTGCTGATCGACTCGCTGGCGACCTCGCCGAGCGCCGTGGTGGTGGACCGCCAGACCGCGCTCAAACACGAGAAAAACGGCGACCTCGGCGCCAACTGGCTGGTGACCAACGAGGCCGGCAGCGGCCCGTTCACCCTGACCCGCTGGAACGCCAACGACTCGCTGCTGATGACCCGCTTCGACGGCTACTGGGGCGGCCCGGCCAAGCTCAAGCGCGTGGTGGTGCGGCACATGACCGAATCGCAATCGCTGCGCCTGATGCTCGAACGCGGCGACCTCGACCTGGCCTACGGCATGGCCGCGCCGGACATCAAGGCCATCGACGGCCGCGACACCCTGCAAGTGCAGTCGCTGCAACGCGGCACCATGTACTACGTCGCGCTGAGCATGAAACAGCCGCAATTCGCCGACCCGAAAGTGCGTGAAGCGGTGCGCAACCTGATCGACTACCAAGGCCTCGACCGCCAGGTGATGCCGTACTACGGCAAGCTCAACCAGCAGCCGATGCAACTGGGCCTGGCCGCGCGCCTGCCGGACCCGGGCTACGCGATGAACGTGGCCAAGGCCAAGACACTGCTCGCCGAAGCCGGTTACCCGCAGGGCTTCAGCACCACCATCCGCACCCTGTCCGAGCCGCCGTTCACCGACATCGCCGCGCGCTTGCAAGCGACCCTCGCCGAAGGCGGGATCAAGGCCAGCATCGTCAGCGGCACCGGCAACCAGGTGTACGGCGCCATGCGTGCGCGCAACTTCGACATCATCGTCGCCCGCGGCGCCGAGCGTTACCCGCACCCGTACTTCAGCCTGCGCACCTTCGCCTACAACCCGAACAACAGCGACGACGCCGGCCTCCCCAACTTCCAGGGCTGGCGCGCCTCGTTCTTCAGCCCGCAACTCAACACCCTGATCGACCAGGCCGGCGTCGAACGCGACAGCGGCAAGCGCGTGGCGCTATATCACCAGGCGCAGTCGCTGTACGACCAGCAGGTGGGGCCGATCATGATGATTTCGCAGATGACCGACACCGTGGTCAGCAGCGCCGAGATCAAGGGTTTCAGCGGCGATGACGCCGAAGCGACCCGTTACCTGGGCGTCTACAAGCAGCGCTGATCGCGCGTCCGTTTTTTCAATCGAGAACATGCCGATGATTGCCAACATGTCTTCTTCCGAAACCCGCGTCAAAGCGCAGCCGGACAGCCCCGGCTCGAGCCTCGATGCCTTCTACAAGAGCAGCCTGCGGGTGCTGCGCCATCTGCTGCGCAACCCCATGACCCTGATCGGCCTGATGGTCGCGCTGTTGCTGGTGGTAGTGGCGTTGTTCGCGCCGCTGATCGCCACCCACGACCCGGTGGTGCAGAACCTCGCCAACGCCCTCAAAGCACCGAGTGCGGAGCACTGGTTCGGCACCGACGAATACGGCCGCGACATCTTCAGCCGGCTGGTCTACGGCTCGCGCATCACCCTGTACATCATCGGTCTGGTGACGGTGATCGTCGGCCCGATCGGCCTGTTCATCGGCACCGTCTCCGGCTACTTCGGCGGCGTGGTGGACACGGTATTCATGCGCCTCACCGACATCTTCATTTCCTTCCCCAGTCTGGTGCTCGCCCTGGCCTTCATCGCCGCCCTCGGCCCTGGCCTGGAGCATGCGGTGGTCGCCATCGCGCTGACCTCGTGGCCGCCGATCGCCCGCCTGGCGCGGGCGGAAACCCTGTCGCTACGCAAGGCCGACTTCGTCGTCGCGGTGCAACTGCAAGGCGCCTCGGCCAGCCGCATCATCCTCAAGCACATCGTGCCGATGTGCCTGTCCTCGGTGATTATCCGCCTGACCATGAACATGGCCGGGATCATCCTCACCGCCGCCGCCCTCGGCTTCCTCGGCCTGGGTGCGCAGGCACCGTTGCCGGAGTGGGGCGCGATGATTTCCACCGGCCGGCGCTACATGCTCGAGTGCTGGTGGCTGGTGGCAGTACCGGGCGCGGCGATCATGCTCGTCAGCCTGGCGTTCAACCTGCTGGGCGACGGCCTGCGGGACATTCTCGATCCGCGCAGCGAGTAACCGGAGGCCGCTATGTCTGATATCAAACTCAAGGTGGACGGGCTCAATGTCCGCTTCGTCAACGGCAAGAAAGAAACCCACGCGGTGCGCGATGTGTCGTTCACCCTGGGGCGGGAAAAACTGGCCATCGTCGGTGAGTCCGGCTCGGGCAAATCGACAGTCGGGCGCAGCCTGCTGAAGCTGCATCCGGCCAGCGCGAAGATCACCGCGAAGACCCTGCAGTTCGGCGACCTGGACCTGCTCTCGGCCAGCGAAAAAGCCATGCAGCAAGTCCGCGGGCAGCGCATGTCGATGATCATGCAGGACCCGAAATACTCGCTGAATCCGGTGGTGAAAGTCGGCGAGCAGATCGCCGAAGCCTACCTCGCGCACCACAAGGCCAGCCGCGCGGAAGCCCGCGAACGGGTCATGGAAATGCTCGAAAAGGTCCATATCCGCGACCCCAAGCGGGTCTACAACCTGTACCCGCACGAAGTCTCCGGCGGCATGGGCCAGCGCATCATGATCGCCATGATGGTCATCACCCGGCCCGAAGTGCTGATCGCCGACGAGCCGACCTCGGCCCTCGACGTCTCGGTGCGCCAGCAGGTGCTCAGCGTGCTGGAGGAACTGGTGGAGCAGCAGGAACTGGGGCTGATCTTCGTCAGCCACGACCTCAACCTGGTGCGCAACTACTGCGACCGGGTGCTGGTGATGTATGCCGGGCGGGTAGTGGAGTCCCTGGCCGCCTGTGACCTGCACCGCGCCGAACACCCCTATACCCGTGGCCTGCTGGCGGCGCTGCCGAGCATGGACAACCGCCGCGAGCGGCTGCCCGTGCTGCAACGCGACCCCCGCTGGCTGACCTGCTGAGGAACCCGTCATGTCCATGATCCAAGCACACGCGCTGAACCTGAGCTTCGGCAGCGGCCCGAGCCTCAACCAGGTGCTGCACGACGTCGAACTGAGCGTCGCCGACGGCGAATCCTTCGGCCTGGTGGGCGAGTCCGGCTCGGGCAAGACCACCGTCCTGCGCTGCCTGGCCGGGCAGTACCGGCACTGGAGCGGCGAGCTGAGCATCGCCGGCGTGGCCTTGCAGCACAAGATTCCCAAGGAGCATTACCGGCTGGTGCAGATGGTCTTCCAGGACCCCTACGGTTCGCTGCACCCGCGCCACACCATCGACTCGGCGCTGCGCGAGCCGCTGGTGATCCACGGCATCGGCGACCGTGACGACCGCATCAACGACATCCTGCTCAAGGTCGGTCTCAACGACAGCTTCCGCTACCGCTACCCGCACCAGCTTTCCGGCGGCCAGCGCCAGCGCGTCGCCATCGCCCGGGCGCTGATCCTTGAACCCCGCGTGCTGCTGCTGGACGAGCCGACCTCGGCGCTGGACGTCTCGGTGCAGGCGGAGATCCTCAACCTGCTGGCCGACCTGCGCCAGCGCGAGAAACTCACCTACCTGATGGTCACCCACGACCTCGGCGTGGTCAGCCACCTGTGCGACAAGGTCGCGGTGATGCAGCAGGGACGTATCGTCGAACGCCTCGACAGCCAGGCCCTTAGCCAGGACCTCGCCAGCCACGAGTACACCCGCATGCTGGTCCAGGCCAGCCGCGATTTCAGTCAGGACACCGCCCCCGCGCTGGCCGGCTGAGCCCGCGCCTTTCAAGGAAACGCCATGCCTCATTGTCAGATCGATTGCTCGCCGGGCGTGGCCCTGCGGGTCGGCGAACAGCGCCTGCTGGACGCCCTGCACGACGCCGTGGACGCCGATGGGCTGTTCGCCCCCGGCGATATCAAGCTGCGGCTCAATGCCCACGCGCATTACCGCTGTGGCGAGGGCCGCGAGGAGTTCGTTCACGTCACCCTGTACCTGCTCAGCGGGCGTGACGAGCAGCAGCGCCGCGCCCTGGCTTCGGCCTGCGTCGGTGTGCTGGTGGCGCTGCTGCCGGACGTGGCGGCGCTGTCGGTGGATGTACAGGAAATGCGCCGCGAGACCTTCGTCAACCGGCGCCAGTATCTCGAACAGCAACGCGCGCCGGCCTGAACCGGCGCGTCACGCCCTGGCAATTACAAGGACAAGAACATGCCACGACATCACGCACTGAAACGCTCCCTCGCCGCCCTCGTCGCCGTTGCCGCGAGCCTGCCGGCCTGGGCCCTGCAACCGCCGGGCAAGGTCCAGGTGCCGACCCTGGCCTACGACGAGCGCCAGATCATCCTGGTCTGGGAGAAGCCGGCGGAGTACCGCGACATCGTCGACTACCACGTCTACGCCAACGGCAAGCTGCTCGGCAGCGCCAACGCCAACAACGACCGGGTGTCGCCGGCCAAGCCGTACATCGACCGCTTCTACGAGCAGGACACCGCGGGCTTCCATCACCGCATCGGCATCCACAGCTTCACCGCCGACGACCTGACCGCAGACAGCGAATACCGCTTCACCGTGCGTGCCGTGGGCAGCGACGGCAAGGAGTCGGCGGACAGCCCGGTGCTGGTGCAACGCACCACGCCGCTGCCCGCGGTCTTCGATGTGCGCCGCTACGGCGCCAAGGGCGATGGCCAGAGCCTCGACACCCAGGCCCTGCAAACCGCCATCGACGCCTGCACCACGGGCTGCAAGGTGCTGCTGCCGGCCGGCACCTACAAGAGCGGCGCGCTGTACCTGAAGAGCAACATGACCCTGGAGCTGGCCGAAGGCGCGACCTTGCTCGGTTCCGAGCGGGCGGAGGACTATCCGCTGGCCGGCTACATCCAGTACCCGTATTCCAGCACCGTGCGCCCGGCGTCCTTGCTCAACGCCTTGCCCCGCGACCCGAACCAGCACCAGGCATTCGAGAACATCCGCATTACCGGCAAAGGCACCCTTGACGGCAACGGCTGGAAACGCCAGGCCGACACCCTCGACCAACGCGGGCAGGCGCTGCCCAACTACCAGGCCAGCGACAACACCCGCTACATGACCGACGGCATCCTCGCCAAGACCCAGGTGGAACAGGCGGTGGCCCGCGGCATGCCGGTCAAGGACGCCTACGGGCAGATGCGCTCGTCGCTGATCACCCTGCGCAATGTGAAGAACGTCTTCTACGGCGGCTTCACCGTTCGCAACCCGGCGTTCCACGGGATCATGAACCTGGAGACCGAGAACGTGGTGCTGGCCAACACCCGCCACCTGACCTACGACGCCAACAACGGCGACGGCATCGAGTTCGCCAACAGCCGCGGTGCCATGGTCTTCAATAACTTCTTCGACACCGGCGACGACTGCGTGAACTTCGCCGCCGGCACTGGCGCCGACGCGGTGAAGCAGAAGCCTCAGGAAGATGCGTGGATCTTCAACAACTACTTCCGTCGCGGTCACGGCATGGTGGTCGCCGGCAGCCATACCGGCGCCTGGATCCAGAACATCCTCGCCGAGGACAACGTCTCCGACGGCACCGATGTCGGCCTGCGCATGAAGAGCACCAACTTCATGGGCGGCGGCGCGCGCAACGTGGTGTTCCGCGACTCGGCGATCCGCAACAGCGTCAAGCAGGGCTTTATCTTCACCCTCGACTACAACGACCCCAACGCCAAGCTCGACTACCGCCGCTCGACCGTGCCGGGGCAGTTCCGTGATGTGCGGGTCAGCGATGTGACGGTGGAAAACGCCGGCGCCGCGGCGATCGAGGTCAAGGGCGACGGCAACCTGAATGCCTGGCACCAGGGCCTGAGCTTCGAGCGCGTGCGCTTCAGTGGCTCCGCAGTGGCGAAGATCGACGGTCTCAAGGACTCGCGTTTCGACAGCGTGAGCTTTATCGGCCATGGCAGTGGCAACCCTTGGCAACTGGGCAAGGCCGAAGGGCTGGAATTCAGCCAGGTCGAGCCGGCGCCTGAACCGCGCTGAGCGTCAACGGTCTCAAGTACAGGCCGTGCGATTGACCTCGCACGGCCGTTTTTCGTCAGCGTCGCCCGTAGTTGTCACACCTTGTGCGACCTTATGGCACAGAGTCTGGCCGGTATAATGCCTGTTATCGTACAACCTCATGGGCTATGATGCGCCTCATGGATTTTTCGAGATCACACTTCCCTATGCAAACACCTCCTCGCGCGCGCAAGCGTCGCAATCTGGCCGAGGAACTGGTGCTGGTGCTCACCGAGCGGATTCGCCAGGGCCAGCTCAAACGCGGCGACAAGCTGCCCACCGAATCGGAAATCATGGAGGAGCAGGGCATCAGCCGCACCGTGGTGCGCGAGGCCATCTCCCGACTGCAAGCGGCCGGCCAGGTGGAAACCCGGCATGGCATCGGCACCTTCGTTCTCGACACACCGAGCCCGAGCGGCTTTCGCATCGACCCGGCGACCATCGTCACCCTGCGTGAAGTACTGTCGGTACTGGAACTGCGGATCAGCCTGGAAACCGAATCCGCCGGCCTGGCCGCGGGCCGGCGCAGCGACGAGCAATTGCGCGGCATGCGCGAGGCCCTGGATGCGATCGCCGCCAGCGTGGCGCAGTCCAGCGACGCGGTGGGGGCGGACTTCCAGTTCCACCTGCAGATTGCCCAGGCCACCGGCAACCGCTACTTCACCGACATCCTCACCCACCTGGGCACCCGCATCATCCCGCGCACGCGGCTGAACTCGGCGCGGCTGGCCCATGACGAGCAGTCGCATTACCTGAGTCGATTGAGTCATGAGCACGAGGCGATCTACGAAGCGATCGCCCGGCAGGATGCGGAAGGCGCGCGGGCGGCGATGCGCTTGCACTTGACCAACAGCCGCGAGCGGTTGCGGCGGGCGCATGAAGAGGCGGAAGCGCAGGGGGCCTGAGTCGGTCCCAAGCTGCATTTCGGGTTGTGGCATCTGAACTGGCGAGTATGAAGCTCAACAGCAAATCGGTGACCCACAAGGGCTGCGCACCGCGAA